>CAYGBY010000069.1:0-15636 GCA_964348115.1 uncultured Pseudomonadales bacterium | reverse complement strand
CCGGCACGTCCGAGCAGTTTCAGTACATCCTGCGCGATGAATCCATGCACGTGAACTTCGGCATAGACGTCATCAACCAGATCAGGCTGGAAAACCCACAGCTATGGGACAAACCCATGCAGGAACTGGCCCGCAACATGATCCTGGAAGGCACGCAACTGGAGATTGACTACGCCAAGGACACCATGCCCCGGGGCGTGCTGGACATGAACGCCAACATGATGGCGGAGTATTTGCGCTTCATCGCCAACCGCCGCCTGGCGCAAATCAACCTGGGCGCATTCTTCCCCGGCGCCAAAAATCCCTTCCCCTGGATGAGCGAAATCATGGACCTAAAAAAGGAGAAGAACTTTTTTGAGACGCGGGTGACGGACTACCAGGGGGCGGCGTCGCTAAGCTGGGACTGACAGGTCCGCGGCCTTAACGCGGGGGCGGGGGTCGCGGCCTTAACGCGGGGATCGCACCGCCAATCTCGGGAACGGCGCTTTGCCCGCATGCTCCCCATTCCGCAGCCACCCAATCAGGGAATCGATCGGGCAGCGGCAGCCGCCGCCTGACCGGTCCGTCATCAGCGCGCCGTTCCCGACCATCTCCTCCAGCAGATCGTCGCCGCTGGCGACGCCCCTCTTCGCCATGTCGGCGCGCACATCCTCGGGCAGCCCTGCAAGCAGGTGTGACAGATCCCGGCGGCCTTGGGCTTTCGTCACCGGCGCGGACCGCCGCGACCAATCGCGCAGCAGGGCACCTAGCTGCGGGGCGGCCATATCAACCACACCGTCCGTTCGGACGCCGTAATAGCGCTCGCGGCGCGCCCGCAGACGCTGGGAAACGAATTCTCCATCCAAGCCGGCCAAGGAAAGCCCATCGGCCTGCAGCAGCCCCTCCGCGATGGACTCCATGGCGCTGCGCAGGTGGTGCGGAAAGCCGCCGCACTCCCCAACAGTCCAATGGGCGAGGGGCTTGCGGTTGATGTCTTGCGCCAAAACGCCCAGACGATCCAAGGTGCCGAAGACATAGCGCAGCGACTCATCTTCGGACAAATTGCCCATATAGTGGACGTTGCCATCCCTGAACCGCTTGGAGATGGAGGGCCGCAGCACGTCGGGCGTGTGCGTGTGGCCTGCGAATACGGCGAACAGACGTCGTCCAGGACGGGAGACGTCATCCGGCGGCCCCTCGTGGAGAGACGCCGCCGCGACGTTCCGGTCGCCAGCGCTCGCCTGCAGTCCATGCGCCTCGTCAACGTAAAGGCAGACCACCATGTCGGGGGGAACCCTGCCCAAGAGCCTTGGCATGTCTCTCCAAGGAAAGTCGACAGCCTCCGACGGAGGGCGCTCCCCATCCTCGGGCGTCAGGCCGACGCCCCCGACCTGCCCCGGCAGCGTCGCCTGAAACGAGCCGACGCCCAGTTTGCCCAGGACGTAGGGAATGAACTTGGTCGGCGGCCGCCAAGGCTCCGGAAGCGCTTTCGCCAACTCATCGACGATAGCGGCCGTCCCGCGCCGAAGCGCATCAACGGGCATCTTCACGCAAAGCATCTTGGGCCCGCCCCAGCCCGACTCGGAAGACCGCCCGGCGAGGGCGGCCAGGAAGGCAGTCTTGCCGACGCCCGGCGGGCCGGCAATGCAGACGGTGCGCCCCGCCACGTCCCCGTTCGCCACGGCGTCCGCATTGTCAGCGACCAGTCGGAACAGGTCCTCGCGCCCAACGTAAACAGGCTCCACGCCGCGGTCTCCGATTTTACGGTACTTTTCCAAGCGCAGCCTTTGCACAGGCGTCAGCGGCATGGCGGAGGTTCCCGGGTTTTTCCCATGCTCGCAGTATAGCGCGTCGGCCGCGTTGATGGGTGGCCTTAGACGGGTTTCAGCGTCCGTCCAAACTGACACACGTGCCGAGGATGAACCGGCTGTCGGAGCCGACAGCACAGCATCCAGACAGCGCCAGGCGACCATCGACCAGCGCACGATCGGCAGCGGAGTGAACTCGACAGCGGCTGTGCTCGGATCCTAGTGCGCTGTCCCGCAAGTAAGTGGGTTTTAGTCGCTAGGGAACCTCTGAACAAGTCCCGGAAGCCCAGAGGAGCCTAAAGGGCGTGATGGCAAGGCGCGGCGAAGCCGTGTGGCAGGTCCCACACAATGAGCCGCAACACAGCCAGCGCACCCTTTAGGCCCTCCCGAAGGGCGCCCCGCGGCGCACGGACTGTGGAATGCCCCTGCTCTGCGGGTCGCCTTCCCTTGGCCGCAACGCCAGCTCCGCCCGCAAACAGCGGGGCGCTGGGCGAACGCGACTTGTTCAGAGGTTCCCTAGGCCATTTTGGCTCCCGGCAAGGCGCGACGGCAATTCTCACCATGGCCTTCAGCTCCTCCACAGGAAGACTTGCCGGTCGATTTGGCCTGCTTTAAGTCGCAAACGCGGGGTGTTACGCGCCGAACAGTGAAGTTGGACGGCAAAATGAGAATTGCTGGTAGTGCGGACCGCACGGCCCCGGGCCCGCTGTCTGTGTCGTAAAATCTGCGCTCATGTGCCGTTTGATGCCCCTTGGCGTCGCGCAGGACCCAACGGGGACATTGCGGCGAGCTGCGCAGTCCGCTGTTTGCGGAACGCCTGCATCATCCTAGTGTGCTGTCCGACAGGCAAGCATGGCAATCGCATGCGACTATTATCAGAAAAAACTCTATTTCAATAACTTACATGAATTCTGAGTGCCACGGACAAACACGGGAACTGATCAGACAGAACACTAGGAGGCGCCCATGCGAAACAGGGGCCGCACATCCGGCGCCGCCATGCCAGCTCCCCCGGTCTTCAACTCCATGGCGGAATTCCGCAGCCGTCTGACCGACGTCGCCTTTTGGCGACCCTACGTCAGCGAAGTTCTGCAGCGCCATGCGCCGGCGGCGCCTGCGGGGAACCTGCAAGCTGGCGGCGGCACCTACCCGACCTTCCTGTGCGGCGAACTGGTGGTGAAGCTGTTCGGTGGTTGGCAGACTTGGCGCCAGGCCCACGCCACGGAACGCAGTGCGCTGGCGGCGCTAGCACGTGCCGCAACAAGCGCTGCGCCGCAACTGCTGGCTGCGGGGCGGCTGGGCCGGGATGACAGGGCGCCTTGGCCTTATCTGGTCACCAGCCGCGTTCCTGGAAAGCCTTGGGGAAAGGCAAATCCATCCAAGGAGCGCCAGCTTTCCCTTGCTGCGGAACTCGGGCGGCAGGTGCGCCGCGTACAGGCGCTGCGGCCGGCCGGGCTGCCTCCTTCCGCCCTTTTGCCGCCAGCCCAGGTGGCCGATGCAGCGCGGGCAAGCGCCCTGCCCGCCCATCTAGTCGCCCAAGTCGAAGGCTATGTGGCCCGCTTGGGTCCCTTGGATGGCGCCTTTGTGCACGGGGACCTCATGCACCGCCACCTGTTCGTGGCGGATGGACGGCTGACCGGCATCATCGACTGGGGCGACGCCGCCTGCAAGGATCGACACTACGAACTGGCCAAGCTCCATCTGGACCTGTTTGACTGCGACCAAGGACTGCTGCGGGCATTCTTGCAAGCCAGCCATTGGCCGTTGACCCCTGGCTTCCCGCATAAGGCGCTTGCCTTGGCGCTGCATCGACAAGCCGACGGCCTGATGCAGCACTTCAGCATGGATGTCTTCCACAAACTGCCGTCGTTGCTGCCCCTGCAGGACATCCGGACCCTGGATGAACTGGCCACGGCACTGTTCGCGCCCTGACTTCGTCAGCGCCCCAACCCACCAACATGCCGCCCGGCCATCCGCGCCGTGCATGGGCGCGGCACGGCCATCCCAAAGTCGGCCAGGCCCCTCGCGGCTCCACCTAGGCATCCTGAATGCGGCGTTCGAGTTGACCCAAGACATCCAGACGTCTAGTCTTCGCGAATGGGGTCCAACAGTAAGCAACCTCCCGGTCGGGTCCGCGACGCCATCGTCAAGGTACTGGAGGATGCCGACGCGCCACTGAGCATTCCCCGTATCGAGGCTGGCGTTCGCCGGCAAATCGGCGAGACGCCAACATCTTCCATCCGCTCCTACTTGCGGCTCAACACGCCCGCTCTCTTCGTGCGCGAACGTAGAGGCGTTTACCGTGCCACAACCAGTCAGCCGAACCCGCGGCAACGATTCCCGGCCCCGGTTGAGCGTGGGGAGACGCCCTTCTCGTTCGAAAAGGCCACCCTGCATCACAACGATTGCTTCTCTTGGCTAAACCGGCAAGGCGCGAATTCAGTGCACGCCGTCGTAACCGACCCACCCTACGGCCTACATGAATACTCGGATGAGCAGCAGAGGAAACTGTGCGCCGGCAAGGGTGGCGTTTGGCGCATGCCGCCGTCCTTTGATGGTCACCGGCGGTCGCCGCCGCCCCGATTCACAACCCTGGATAGGGGGCAGCTTGGGGAGATTTGGCGGTTTTTCGCTGCGTGGGGGAGGATGCTTCTGCGGGTGTTGGCGCCCGGAGCAAACGTGGTTGTAGCCTCCAACCCCTTGGTTTCCCATATCGTCGCCAGCGCGTTGGCCGAGGCCAGAAATGCGCGCCCGCTCCAAGAGAGCGGGGGGCGGGGTGAAGGACCGCCTGTCGGCAATCGAAGATGGGATGTCCGCTCTGGCAGGCATGGCGGCCGCCATGCAGGAGAAATTGGACAAGGTGCTGGAGCATGTCGCAAAGGAGGAAAGACGATGAGCGACGATTTCATCCCCAAGGTGCGGCATTACAGGCATAACGTCCTGTACCGCGCCATGCTGGACATCAAGGCGGACGTGCGGAACATCCTCACCCAACTGAACGCCAGAATCGGCGAAGTGGAGAAGCGGCAGGTCGTCCAGGACGAAGCGCTGGCCAACCTCATGGAGTCGCACAACGAAATGGCCGCGATGGTGGAGAAGGAACTGGACGCCCTGCTGGACATGGATCCCGATCTGGAATCCCTGCTGAACCTGCCCGACGAAGGGAATCCCGACTAATGGGCACCAGGACGAAGGCCAAGTCGAATGCGACGTCACCATCTGCGGGAAGAAGCACTTCGCCAAGGGACTGTGCCAAAACTGCTACGGCCGGCGGCGCTATTGGGCGAAGAAGGTCAAGCAGAAGCTGGCTGAGGAACGGAAGGCCGCGAAGGCCAAGGCCGAAACCAACGGCGGCGAGAAGCCGACGGAAAAGCTCCCGTCCCCTCCACCGGAGCGGCGCATGGCGGAGTCCGTGGCGATGACGCTGAAAGGCCAGGCGGCCGAACTGGCGGCCGTCTGGAAGGAATTGCAGAGGATGCGGGACCAATTGGACCTGCTCTACACCGAGCTTGGAATGCAACAAGTGGAAGAATGAACTATGGCAGATTGGCAGAGAAGCGCAATACTCATATCCCTGATCGCAATACTCATATCCCTGATCGTAATCTCCATGCAGATGCAGGACATTCGAAAGACTTTGGAGTTCTCAAACGAACTGCAAACGCTGAACCTGGACGAACACCAACACTGCATTGCGATAGCCAAAAAGAAGAACCTGGACGAAAGGATGTATTGCAGTGAGATGAGCAAGACGTGGAGGAACATCCATCGGATGCTAGATCAGCAGGAGAACGACAATTTGGAAATGCAAACGGGAGAAGACGAATGAATGATGGGAATGCCGCAAGGATTGCGGCGGCGCTGGAGCGGATAGACAATGAGCTTGAGGCGCTGCGCAATACGATAATCAGGGTGAACCTGGGACCGGACTACGGCTACCTTTCGGTCAATGCGTTCAAGGCTCGAATACAGGACGAACGCCTGGAATTGAAGAAGGATACCCAGGAATCCTTGGAACTTGGAAAGTCCGCCAGAAAGAAGAAGGAATCCCCCGAAACGGAGGAACTCAGCACCAGCGACGGCACGGTTGGGATCATTTTCGATGGAATGAGTGATCACATGAAATATTTGTATGAGAATGTGGATGAGTTGTTCGACGAAGAAATGGTATCCATCGACAAGATCAAGGCTATGGTCTTGAAAGTGCTGGATGATGTGGTGCGGGAGGTCACGGGTTCGGAAGAGTTGGGGGATGAAGTGAACGAGAGGCTGGATTACTTCAGGAAGCAGAAAGGGGAGGGCGGCGAGAACTGGAACGAATGAGCAGGCGCCGCCGGCAAGCCAGCCGTGAGGCTCGCCAGCGGCCGCCAGTCTGCTAGCGGTCCAGGCCCCAGCGCTCCAGCGTCAGGTCAGGCGGCAGGTTGGCCGACGAACTCCATCGGCGTCCATGCCATAGCCTTATCCGGGCGAAGATGCTCAGGCCGGCTTCAGCCTGCTTGAGGCTCTCGTACTTCCGCCGCTCCCAATTGCCTTCGGGCGTCTCCGCCAAGGCGAATCATTGTTGCGCGTCTGCCTGATCCATTCTGCGCAAGGCATCCTCCTCCGAATCAGCCCACACAATGACGCGCATGAAGCCATTGCTGCTTGCGTTGCGTATTTCAAATCTCATTTTCCAATCCTCTCTACTTGGTGCGTTTGGTCCGTGTAACAGAACACCGTGCGGAATTCGCCTTGGTGCCGCAGCCTTTCGGTGTCGAACGGCTTCGCCCCCAGAATCAGCTTGTACAGGTCCAGCCTCTCACCGTGGATGAAGCCCCACCGGTTTGCGGCCTTCAGCGCCGCAGCCTCCGGCGAAGCGGCGCGTACGGTGATGCGGTTCGAGCTTTGCGCGTCATGCGCTTCATACGTGATCATTAGATTGCTCCCGTTGGCTTGTCTGGTTCAATCGTCACGGTCGGCGGGGTGCCTTCGTGAAATTCCCAATCCTCGATGGTCCAAAGGTCCAGGCGCGTGGCCTGGAAATGTAGGCGCTGCGCATTCTGGAACGCTTGCCGCGCCGCCTTGAGATCGTCGTAATCGACGACATCGATGTCGTTATTCTCGAAGTACATGTATCCGTGATAGCTCATAGCTTGATCCTCTCTACGCGGCGCAGCACCATGCTGCGGAAATACCTCACGCGGTATGTGCGGCGCAGTCCGCGAACCCGCGTGTACAAGTCAAATTCGGCGTCATTCGGCAGGCCCCATTTGTTTGCAACCTGCTCGGCCGCCAGGTCCGGCGACCTGGCCCACCTAGAGCGCAGAGGTGAGATCATACGGTTGACCATAACCATGCGCGGTGGTGACCGGCCTTAAGGGCGCGCATGACGAGTTCCACGATGTGAGCGTTATGCCACGGTCGATTTCGGAGCCTTGGCTGGCATTCAGGAAGCCGCTGGAGGGCCGGGCTCAGGACAACCTAAGGAAGTGGAGGACCGGAGGATTCCGCCGTCCGGAGGCGACAAGGCCGTTCGGCGACGTCATTGCTTCAGCACCGACCCGGCGGGCGGAGAAGAAACTGGCGCCACACCCCAGCCTGAAGCCCCAGGCCTTCCTTCGACAACTGGTGCGGGGCGTACTGCCCCTTGGTGAAGGTATTGTTCTGGATCCCTTGCCGGTGCGGGATCCACCTTGGCCGCCAGCAACGCAGTTGGCTACGAGAGCATCGGCATAGAGCGGAACAGGAACTATTTCCTGATGGGCGCCGCCGCCATTCCCAAGCTAACGGCCTACTCTCCCAAAGGGCCCGCTACGCCTTGTACACCCAGTTCCGACGCAGCTTCGTGAGACCGTCCGCATGGAGCGTTGCGGATCTGGTGTCCAGCTCTCCCCTGGAACTTCTTCTGAAGTCATTGTGCGTGACCTCGCCGAGGTATACCTCCGTAAAAGTCATGGGCTGACGGCTTACTGCGGGCTCCGTTTCGTTGTCCACTTTGTAGACGAATACGCAAATCCACTGATCTCGTGCGCCGTGAGTATCCACCGCACCGCCCTTCTTCCGAGTGGTTTTGACTTCCACCCCTTGGTCGCCAGCCTTAACCGAGTTATCCGGGTAGACACCCTGCATCACTAGATCCGGATGGCCGTTGTGATAGTCATTCTCGACGAGAACCCGGGAGTGCGTCGCCAAGCTGGATGTGAGCATGTCCGACAGGACACCCGACATAATGGCAGGCCTAAGGATGTCATCCAGTCTCAGTAGACCTTTTACAATCAGATGTTGGTTTACGTCATAGAAGGAGTCATAGACATCTTGTAGTGCCGAACGAAAGTCGTCCTCCCGTAGTTGGTATGGGAGATTGATATCCGGGTTAAAGTGCGCCGGATTGACCGTATTCCGCAGAATGGACATCACTTCAGCATATTCTGGTATGGGCTGGTGGTCACCGGTACGGAAGTACGCTTGCGGCTTATACTGAGCGCTTATTAATGGAATGATCGGAGGCCGCATCTTGAGCACATCAATCTCCCCCAAGCAGACGGAACTTGGCCGGGTGACGGCTTTGCTTGCCGCAGAATGGCGACGGCGTCCCTGGTGGATGAACCTAATCTGGTTCTTCTGCATCTACATGACGTTTTTCTACCTGCCCTTCGATCTCTTCTTCAAGCCCGTCGCCGTGGACCAGGAAGTCTGGTTCGGCTTCATGCTGACCGGATGGGCGGCGAAACTCACGGCGCCCCTGCATTGGGCCATCTATGCCGCCGGCGCCTACGGCTTCTGGAAAATGCGCTGGTGGATGTGGCCCTGGGCCGCCCTTTACGTGGCGCAGATCGCGTTGGGCATGGCGATTTGGAGCCTGCTCGACCCGCGTGGCGGACTCTGGATCGGCGTGGTTTCGATGCCGGTGATGGCGGTGCCGGCGATTGCGCTATGGCGGTCGAAGGCGCACTTTGCGCGTTCCCGCTGAGCATTCAGTTCCGTACGCGCACACTAAGCGATATCCGGCGCGTCTGCACATCGGACCGCGGGGTAAAAACTGGGAACTCCTACGGCCGGGGGATGTCCCCCACCTTCATCGGCACGTCAAATCCGCGTTGCACTGCCGGACGATCTGCTATCGCCAGATACCAGCGCTTCAAATGGGGATAGTCGGCCCAGTCGATGCCTTGCCATTCGTAGCGGGAGATCCAAGGCCAAGTGGCCATGTCGGCGATGGAGTAGCCGCCGCTAAGATATTCATGGTCGGCCAGATGGGTGTTGAGCACCCCGTAGAGGCGTTTGGCTTCACCGGCGTAGCGCTTCTCGGCGTAAGGCGCCTTGCCTCTGTTGAAGCGCAGAAAGTGGTGGGCTTGGCCCAGCATGGGGCCGACGCCGCCCATCTGCAGCATCAGCCACTCCAGGGTGCGCCATTGGTCGTCCCCACGAAAGCAGTCATGGACGCAGGCCAGATACAGCAGGATGGCGCCCGACTCCATCATTGTCCGGCCGCTGCCGTGATCCACGATGGCGGGGATCTTGTTGTTGGGGCTTATCTGCAGGAAGTCTGGATTGTGCTGCTCGCCCTTGAGGATATTGACCGGGTGTGCGCGGTAGTCCAGGCCGAACTCCTCCAAGGCGATGGAGACCTTGCGGCCGTTGGGGGTGGGCCAAGTGTAGAGATCGATCATCAGCGCTCCTGATTTGGCGGCCTGACGGCCGTTGGGGCGCCGCAACAGGCCACAGGCGGGGTGCGCCCGCTAGGGAACCTCTGAACAAGTCCCGGAAGCTCAGAGGACCCTGGGTAGCCTGATTGCAAGGCGCGACGAAGCCGTGTGGCAGGCCCCACACGATGCGCCGCAACGCCATCTCCGCCCGCAAACAACGGGGCGCTGGGCGAACGCGGCTTGTTCAGAAGTTCCCCAAGCTACTCGTTGCCCACGCCTTCAGGCGGCGCGTCTTCTGCTTGCTCGGAACCCTCCTCGCCGCCTGCGTCCCCGGACGACGCCTCGTCCGCATCTTCGGCGCCGGGCAAAAGGTCGGAGGCGTCCACGAGCATCTGCTCCGCGATGTAGGCGGCCAATTCAAACCGGCCGTCAAGACGGGAGGACGAGATGCTGTATTGGTCCCCTTCATCTTCGTGGAACAGCTCCAGGCGGTGTTCGCCACCACCATCGACAACTAGGAAGACAGCCTTGGACTCCCCTGCAGCTTCCGCTGCGCCTACCACCCGTAGGTCCTTGAAGCGGCGCACAATCCTGTCCGCCTCCTCGGAGTCCGCCGGGGCGCCGTCGATGAGCCACTGCGCCGCCGGCGCCTCAGTCGCCTCCCCCGCATCCTGCGCTGGTTCAGCTTCGTGCGCGGCTGCATCCGTCGCCTGCGCCGCAGCGCCATCGGCTTGGGCCAGGCGCCAGGCCCCCTGGCGAACAATGCTGCTGGGGTCGCCCGCGGCGGCCAGCAGGCCCTTGTCCAGCCACTGGTCAACATCCGTGGGAGCCTCGTAGTTGGAGAAGTCGATGCTGTACACCTCATCCTGGCCAGCCACCCGGGCATGCACCCGGCGATAGCCTGGGGAGGTGCCCAAAAACACATCCGCCACCACGTCCTCGGCATCCTCCAACACCAAGCGGCGTTGGTAATTGTCCTCCGTCACTGCAAAGCGCTCCGCGCTGTCCGCGCTGGTGGCCACCGGCCAGGGCGCGGCCAGTTCCGCCAGCTTATCCAGCAGGTCGTTCACCTTGTCGTTGTCCGCCGGCAGGCCGCTTTCCAAGCGCCAAGCCGCCCCCGCCCCGGGCGCGTCCGCTTCATCGGCTTCACCGCCAGCGCCTGCATCGTCGTCGCCCGCAACGGCTGCCTCATTGCCAAGCGCATCGCCGCCACTGTCTTGTGCGGCGCCGCCCGCGGGTGCGGCGCCCCCGTCGGAAACGCCATGCCCGCCACCTGCGTCCGCCGTGCGCAGCAGCACCACGGAGCCGTCAGCATCAGAGACCCTCAGCTTGGCGACCTCGGCAGGCGCGAACGCCAGGAAGCGTTCCGCCTGCGCATCCGAACCGAGGCCGCTGCGCAGCAACAGGCCGGCGACGATGAGCAGTTGCACCGCCAGCAGACCGCTGAGAAGTCCGATTCTTCCCTTCATGCCGTTTCTCCGGCCAGCCACGCATCATGTTTTCGCCTGGCCACCCCCACACGCCATCTATGCGCCAGGAAGACCAGAACGATGCCAGCCAGGGCAAGGCCGTAGTTGAGCACCTCGATGGCCATCTGCTCCCGTTCCGCGAGGGGAGGCAGCGTACGGTTGAAGCTGCCGCGGGCGCGGATGCCCAACAGGGTCTCATCCTCCAGGGCATAGTCCACCACGTTCGCCATCAGCTGCACGGAGTTGTCGTAAATGGTGCCGTCCGCAGCGCCGATCATGCGCAGCGTTTGGTCCGCCAGAAAGCCATTGGAGGCGAACACGAACAGGCGGGCGGATTGCGGAGAGCGCTCTATCACTGTGCTGACCACCCCTAGGCTGTCCTCTTCCTGCTCATCGTCCGCTGCCTCGGCATCCGCGTCGGCCGTGTCCTCCGCGCCGTCCGCATCCTCCGCCAGCAGGGGAGAGGGCTTGCCCTTGAAGAAGGAGTCGAAGCGGCCCTGCACCAACACGCCCACCAAACGGCTGGCCTGGTCTCCTTCCGGGGCAAAGGCGCTCAGGCCCTGCTCATTGAACCTGGGCATCACATCCGTGGAGGTGGACAGCCAACTGCCGGATGAAGTCCTCAGCAGCTCCAGAACCTCCCGCTGGGCGTTCTTCTCCGCGTCCAGTTCTATGGGCGAAGCCCAGGCCAGCGTCACCTGGGGCAAGCCCGAGGTGATGATGGCCTCCGGGTTCAGGCCCGGGGCGCGGATGTCCGGGAAATAGGGATAGTCCAGCATCATCAATTCCTGGAAGCTGAACACGCCAGCGCGGCGGGTTACCGGCACGGGGAAGGCCGCGTTCTTCGGGTCCATCACCAGGGATTCGCCAATCTCCACGCCCATATGGACCAGCCAATCCTCCAGGCCCGTGCTGCGCCGAGTGGCGGTGAGGGACTGGGTGGTGGCGGTCGCTTGAAAGGCGCTGGCCGCCACCACCACCGTGCCGCCTTTCATAAGGAACTGATCCAAGGCGAAAAGCTGTTTCTCCGATAGGTCCTCCGGATCCACCACCAACAGCAGATCGGCGGCCTCCGGGGTGACGCCTTCGGCCAGTTCCGTGGTTTCCACGTCGAAGTCGTTGGACAGCACGCCGCGCAGTTGGTTGAACTGGTTGCCCACGACGCCCTGTTGGGCCATGTAAGGATCCGGGGCTGGCGGCGTGACCAGGGCCAAGGTGCGCAGCAAGCCGCTTGCGAAGCGCTTGAGCCCCTCTTCTAGGCCCTGCCGGGTGGCCTCCGCGGACAGCGCCTCCGGCAACGGCATCTGCACCACGGCGCCGCCCTCTTCAGCTGGCAGTTCATTGTCCAGCGTCAGATAGAAGTAGAAGACGTTGGTGTCGAACAGGCTGGCCGCCATGGGCTGAAAGCCGTAGTCCTGGGCGATCTGCGCGGCGACGGCGCCGTCACCCGCCTCCGGGTCGACAATCTCCACGCGAAACTTGCCGTCGCTCTCCGCAACCAGCGCGTCAAGCACCTCATCGAGTACGCTGCGGTACTCCGCCAAGGCTTGCGGCAGTTTCTCATCGGGGGAAAGATAGCCCTTGAAGGCCACCGGCGCCTGAATGTTGGCGAAGATGCTGCTGCCACCCTGGAAGCCGTACAGCACCTTCTTGATGCTGCGCGTCAGGTCGTACTCCGGGTTGCGCAGGCGCACTTCGAGTTCCCCTTCGGCGCCCGCCTTCACTTCTATCAGGTCCCTGAAGCCAAGCACTTCGTATTCATCGCCGTAGCTCAGCAGCACGTCGAAGTAGGAATTGACCAGGCTGGACTGGTAGCGGTCCGCCACCTGGAAAGGCACCGGGCGAATGCCGTACTTGGTGTTCGCTTCGTCCTCCAGCTCCGGATCCTGGGCCGGGTCGATGACGCGCACCTTCACCTTGCCGCCGCCGGCCACTTCGTACTCCGCCAAAAGGTCGCGCATTTGCGGCGCCAAGGGCTTCAGCAGAGGATGGGTATTGGCGCTGAAATAGCCGTGGATCAGCAGCGGCTCCTTCAACTGCTGCAGGTAGGTTCTGGTGGCGTTGGAGATGGAGTAGATGTCGCCTTGGGTCATGTCCGCGCGCAGCCCGGAGAAATTGGCCAGCCACAGGTTGCCAACCAGAAGATTGGCCACCAGCAGGCCGGTGCCCAGCATCCAGCCCCGGTGATGGGTGCGGGCGCCGTCCCGCGCCCAGCGCTGCACCTCCAGGCCATAGACGTTCAACGCCAGGAAAATCGCCGCCAAGGAGATGTAGTAGTACAGGTCCCGCAGATCCAACAGTCCCCTGGTGATGGATTCAAACCGGGCGCCTGTGCCCAAGGCGCGCAATGGCTCCGCGATGCCGCCGGGCAGGGGATCGGTCAGCACCGGGCTGCCCACTAGGTAGAAGGCCCCGCAGGCGAACGTGGCCACGATCAGGCTGACGATCTGGCTGTCAGTGCGGGCGCTGACGAACAAGCCAATGGCCACATAGGCGGCGCCCAACAGGAAAGCGGCCAGATAGCCCGCCGTCACCGGCCCCCAATCCAGGCTTGCGTCCGCAGCCAGGCTCAGGGAGATGGGCAGGGGCGCGGTCAACAGCAGGGCGATGGCCAGCAGGCACAGGCAGGCGAGAAACTTGCCCAAGACAAACTCCCAAGTTTGCGCCGGGGCCGTGAAGACGAATTCCATGGTGCCGGTGCGGCGCTCCTCGCTCCATAGGCGCATGGTGAGCGCCGAGGCCAGGAAGATGAGCATCACCGGCATCCATTCGAACATGGGCCGCACGTCGGCGACGTTGCGCTTGAAGTAGGTTTCCACCCAAAAGAAGATGAACAGAGTGGCGGCCAGGAAGGCGGCCATGAACAGGTAGCCGATGGGGGAGGCGAAGAACAGCTTCAGCTCCTTGGCGGCGACTGTGCGGATGACTGCTATGTTCATGGCGCGGCTCCTTCGCTGACTTCCCGAAACAAGGTCTCCAGATCCTTGACCTCCGGGCGCAATTCGTAGATGGGCGCGTCGGCGCCTATGAGGGCTTGCGCCGCCTGCTGCGCGGCGGCGTCCAGGTCCTCGCCGTTGGCCAGCCTCCAGCGGCCTTCGCCGAGGGGCGCAGCACCCGGCACCAAGGACGCCACGGGGATGGATGCGTTGGTGCGCAAGGTCAGGGCGCTGGCCTTCTGCAGGTCGGCGAGGCGCTCGTCCAGCACCAAGGCGCCGTTGCGCAGTATCAAGGCCCGGTCGCAAATGGCGTTCACCTCCTGCATGATGTGGGTGGAGAGAATCACGGTGGCGGAGCGGGCCAGCTCCTGCACCAACTGGCGCATGTGCTGCGTCTGCCCCGGGTCCAGGCCGTTGGTGGGTTCGTCCAAAATCAGAAACCGGGGCTTGTGCAGAATGGCCTGGGCCACCCCCACGCGCTGCTTGAACCCGCGTGACAACGTGCCTATGGGATCCAGCGCCTTCTCCCTGAGGCCGGTGGCGTCGATGGCGGCAACCACCGCGCTCTTGGCATCCTCGATCCGGCGCAAACCGGCGGTGTAGGCCAAGTAGTCCACTACGGACAGTTCCGGATACAAAGGCAGGCTCTCCGGCAGGTAGCCGAGCATGGCCTGCACAGTGCTGGCGTCCTGCTCCACATCCAGACCATCCACCAAGGCGCGTCCGCTGCTTGGCTCCAGGAAGCCGGTGAGCATCTTCATGATGGTGGTCTTGCCGGCGCCGTTGGGGCCGAGCAAACCGACAATCTCCCCCGGTGCGATGGAAAAGGACACCTCCTCCACCGCCACAAAATCACCATAGCGGCGGGTCAGCCGATCAGCTTCAATCATCAGCAATCCTTAACGCCCGAACAAACAAAGCCGGCGCGCTGGCCGGGCACTTTTTCCGCATTGCCCCTGTCAATGGGCAACAGCGCACAAAGGTGGGGGCCTAGCCTGACTTTTCAAGCCCCAAAGCGGATTTTGCTGGAAGTCATCCCACAAGTGAAAGGCGTGCAAGGGTTCCGACGAGAAAGCACAGGCGGCGCTGACGCCAGATTGGCCCTGTCGTTCCCGACAGCGCCAAGTGTTGCGCCCAGCGGCCGCCCACCCTGCGAAACGCAAGGCTTGCCGACAACCCTGCCGGTTCAGTCAGTCGTTAGGCAAGTCCGAACCGCCGGCGTTTTTTGGAATTCTGATGGTATTCACATCCACATGGACGATTTCGCCATCCCCGTTCCTGTAAGTGGTTGTAACAACAATGACAATTTCCGTGAGCGTTTCGAATACCACGGTTGTCGTTGAAACGCTGCCGCCGCCATCTGTGGGCGCAACGACCAAATCCAAGTCTTGTGCTGGCCATGAGAGAGGAGCGCCGGAAGAGCCAGGATCAGCAAGCTGGGCGTTCAGTTGGGCGGCGACCGGCTCGGATATGGCAAGCGAATCCGGGAGGGGATGGAGCTTGACTATTTCGCCGAAAGAGCCCCGAACCACAATGTAGTAGTCTTGGCCGATGCGCTCCGCCGCCAAGCAATCGCGTTCGCAGGCGCCTGAGGGTGCGCCAACCGCTCCATTGACATAGGGCGCAACGCCAATGAGCAAGATAGTCAGCAAGTACTTCATCGGATCATCTCCACTTAACGACATGTAGGGAAATATACCCGAATCTGACATGTCGGGCAACACACTCCGCCGGTCGGCAGTGGCTCTGTTTGACTTTCGGGGCTGGTATTTCGTTCCCTTGGCCGGGCCGGGCTCCTTCGGCTTTGGCGCCGCAACCA
>CAYGBY010000068.1:0-15653 GCA_964348115.1 uncultured Pseudomonadales bacterium | reverse complement strand
GCCGCAACACAGCCAGCGCGCCCTTTAGGCCCTCCCGAAGGGCGCCCCGCGGCGGTCGGGCTGTGGACATCCCGCTGCGCTGCGGCTCGCCTTCGCATGGCCGCGACGCCCTCTCCGCCCGGAAACAGCGGGGCGCTGGGCGAACGCGACTTGTTCAGGGGTTCCCTAGGGAATTTCTGAACAAGTCCCGGAAGTCCAGAGGAGCCTAAAGGGCGTGATGGCAAGGCGCGGCGAAGCCGTGTGGCAGGCACCACACAATGAGCCGCAACACAGCCAGCGCGCCCTTTAGGCCCTCCCGAAGGGCGCCCCGCGGCGGTCGGGCTGTGGACATCCCGCTGCGCTGCGGCTCGCCTTCGCATGGCCGCGACGCCCTCTCCGCCCGGAAACAGCGGGGCGCTGGGCGAACGCGACTTGTTCAGAGGTTCCCTAGGTTTCATCGCCGCCGCGCGCTTTCGCCTTGGCGTCCGGCTGCCCGTCGGCCTGCACACGCGGAAAATAGCTGAAGTCATGGTGGTGCGTTTGCCCTTCATATGCTGCTGTCTTGCCGTCCACCAACGCCGGTCGGTAACGGGCCGTGCGCAGGCTGCGGCGCACGGCGAAGTCCATCATGCCTGGCGGTTCAGAGGCCACCACCTTCAAGTTCTGCACGCTGCCATTTGCCGACACGCCGAACTCCAAGGTTACAAAGCCGTTGGTTTCTTCGCCGCGCTGGGCGACGGGTGGGGGGCGCGGACTCTTCGGCACAGGCAGGTGCAGCAGCCGGGGTTCGCCGAAGTAGGCGGCCGCATCCACGGAGTCCATAAGCTGCAGGCGTTCGTAGACATGTTCATAGAGAGTTTTGGCTTTCCTGAAGTGCTCCCATAGCAGGTGCCAATCCGCCAGATCCAGGATGGCTTCCGAAACTGGCATGGGGCCGGTGTTCGGGTCCTGCTGGCGAATGCGGATGACGTCCTGCAGCGCCCGCTCCGCCACTGGGAAGTTGTTGATGGTCAAAGGGGCGTCGAAGGAGGTGGCGCCGAAGCCGGACCTGGATGCCACGGAAGGGAAGTCCGGCCGGTCATCCCGGCTGGGCGTCTCATATGGGGGGAAACGCTCCAGGCGGTAGGTCTTCACTAGGCCCTGCAGCGCCGGCACGGCCTCCGGCGCGCCGGCCTGCCCATTGGCGTGATGGATGCGCAGGGCTTGTTCGTACAAAGCGCGTGCGGAGAAGATGTTGTGGGCGTCCAGTTGCCATTGGGCCAGGCGGAACACGCCGGGCAACAGCGCCAAGCTGTTTGCGCCGTGCGCCTTGGTCAGCACTGCAAAGGCGTACTGCTCCCGATTGGCGGCGGTCTTGGCGTCTCCCAGGCGCTGCAAGGTCTCGGACTGCTTATAGACGGCCTCCACCTGGTCCGGTGTGAACAGGCCGTCGCTCACGCGGCTGACGTGCACGGCCGTGGCGTAGCTATCCAGGGCGGCTGCGTAATCCTGCTGGCCGAACTGGGCGTCCCCCAGCAGGATGTGCGGCCGCACCAAGTCGGCATGGTAGCGATGCCTGGCGGCCTCCAAGGCGCGGATGTAGGCTGTCAGAAAGGCTTCCGCCTTGTCGTATTCCGCGTTCTGCACGTCCACCGCCACTGCATCGAGTGGCGATGCGCGTTCGCCTAGAGCCTCCTCGATGCGCTCGCTGGCGGTCTCGTTCTGGGCGGTCCCGTATTGCGCAGGCTGCGCCACCGTTCTGGGCGGGGTTTCGCCCAGGGCGTCGTCGACGCGCTTGCTGGCGGTTTCGCTTTGGGTGGCCCGGCTTTGCGCAGGCTGCGCCGCCGCGCTGGGCGGGGTTTTGCCCAAGGCGTCGTCGACGGGCTTGCCGGCGGTTTCGCCCCGGGCGGCCCGGCTTTGCGCAAGCGGCGCCGCCGTGCTGGGCGGGGTTTCGGCCAAGGCGTCTTCGGTGCGCTCGCTGCCCCTGGCCGCTTGCACAGGCTCTTGCGCCGCCGCACCGGGCGCCGCCCAGGCCAGCAAGCCTAGAACCTGAAGCACCAGAACTGTGGTGCGGGTGCGGCGGCTATTGTTCACCTCTGGCATCGCCCCGGATCTGTCCATGACCAACAGGCCCTATCTTGCCATTTTCCCGCCAGCGAGTGAACGGCCAGTGTTGCTTGACCGTGTGCAAAAGCCGCTGCGGGTTTTTCCGCGAAAACCGTCTTGACTGACCGTTTCTGCGCTCTTATGCTGCCCGCTAGGCTGCAACGCACAGGTGGGAGCAATTCATGACGGTTTACCGGAAAATCGAGCGGTTCGCCGATCCGCAAACCTCCAAAACTCCGGCGCACAAGGAGCCGGACCCGGATTTGGGGTACGACTTCATTCCCAAGGAGCGCTACACCTCGCCGGAGTTCATGCGCCAGGAATGGGACAGGCTGTGGACCAAGGTCTGGCTGATGGGCGCTTGGGAGGGGGACCTTAAGAACCCTGGGGACTACATCACCACGCGGATAGGCAAGGAGTGCATCGTCGTCACCAAGGACGAGAACCACCGCTACAACGCCTTCTACAATGTCTGCTCCCACCGGGGCAACCAGGTTGCCTACGGGGCCGCCGGCAACACGGAGACCTTCAAGTGCTCCTACCACCTGTGGGAGTACAACCTGCGCGGGGAGCTTATCCACGTGCCGGACGCGGAGACCTTTCCCCAGGGGGCGCCCTGCGACAAGCTGTCCATCGTGCGCCTGCCCTGTGACAGCTGGGGCGGTTGGGTCTGGTTCAGCCTGAACCCGGATGCGGAGCCGTTGCGGGACTTCCTTGGCATGATCCCGCAGCACTTGGACCCGTATCACTTCGACCGCATGACCTTGGTGAACGACGTCACCGTGGAGTGGGACTGCAACTGGAAGACCTCCGTGGACGCCTTCAACGAGACCTACCATGTGTTCGGCACCCATCCGCAACTGCGCACCATGCTGGAGGATATGGACGTGCAGATAGATTGCTACGAGCGCCATAACCGCTACCTGATTCCCTTCGGCTGCGTCAGCACCCACCTGCAGGACGGCACCATCATCACGGAGGAGCTTAAGGACTACATGCGCCAGAACCTGCTGGACCCGGACAGCTACCGTGGGGACGGCTTAGGCGTACGCCGGGCGGTGCAGCTCAACTGGCGCAAGATCGCCAGCGGCATGGGCTACGACTTTGACGACCTGAACGACGATCAGCTGTCGGATGACTACCACTACCTGATCTTCCCCAACATCACCATGAACATTCACTGCAACAGCGTGATGATCTTCCGTCAGCGGCCCCATGAGACGGATCCCAACAAGATGTACTACGACCTGCAGAACTACAGCCTGCTGCCGGCTGGGCAGGAGGCGCCGCCAAGGCCGCAGCACCAGCAGTTCAAGCATGGGGAGCAATCCATCGGCGAAGTGTTGGACCAGGACGCCTCCAACTTGGCGATGGTGCAGGCGGGCATGAACTCCGCCGGCTATCGCGGGCTGTGGATATCAAGCCAGGAACTGCGCGTCCGCCATTTCCACAAGACCATCGACGACTATCTGCAGCGCAACCCGATCAGGTGGATGTGAACCGCCACGCGCCAGGGCGGAGGGGTCGGCAGGATGGTGACGTTGCGCACAGGGCGTTGCGCTGCGATGGCGGTGCCGCGAAGGCCGTGCGCGGGAACGCCGGCGGGCTCGATGCGTTGCGCCGGCAAGCTTACGGCGTTTCGGGTTCGGGTCCATGAAGCCGGCCCTGCCCATGGCGGCCATCGGCGAGGGGCGGATGGCCGCCTGTCAAGTGGATGGCGTGGCGGTGCTCATCTGCCAGGTGGAGGGGCGGTTCTACGCCCTGCACAACCAGTGCAGCCACGCCCGCCAAGCCCTGCACGAAGGCGTGCTGAATGGCCACGAAGTGCGCTGTCCCCTGCATGGCGGGCGCTTCGATGTGCGCACCGGGGCCTGCCTTGGCCCCCCGGCCACCCGGCCGGTGGCCAGCTTTCCCGTGCAAATGGAGCGCGGCAAAGTGCATGTGGACACATCCGGGGCGCCGCAGCGGTCGACGCCCAGGTTCGGTCCGCTGAACTGAATTCCCTTCCCGAATTGCGGGCGATTCCTCCCAACAGCTATCCGCACTAACCCCAGTCACTAGTCAAGGAGCAAAGAAATGGATCTACAACTCACGGGCTGCAAGGCCCTCATCACCGGCGGCACCAAGGGCATCGGCCGCGCCATCGCCGACCGGCTGGCCGACGAAGGCTGCGATGTGGCCATTTGCGCCCGCAACGCAGATCAGGTCGATGAGGCCGTGGCGGCGCTGTCCGCCAACGGCGGCAAGGCGTTCGGCCAAGCCGTGGACGCTGGCGACGGCGATGCCCTGAAGGCCTGGGTGGCCGCATCCGCCCAGGCCCTTGGCGGCATCGATATCATCGTTTCCAACGTCTCTGGCGGCAACGGGCGCAGCGAAGCGGACTGGCGCTCCAACTTCGAGCACGATGTGCTTGGCGCCGTGCGTCTGGTCGAGGCGGGAACCCCGCATCTGGAGAAATCAGACAACGCCAGCGTTCTCCTGCTCTCCAGCACGGCGGCATTGGAGACCTTCATCGGCCCCCATTCCTACAACGCCATGAAGGCGGCTTTGTTGAACTACTCCGGCGCCGCGGCCCAGGAGCTTGCGCCCAAGGGCATTCGCGTCAACACCATATCGCCCGGGCCGATCTTCATAGAGGGCGGCGCCTGGGACAACATCAAGCAGCACATGGAGCCCTTCTATCAGGCCACCTTGGGCAACATTCCCATCGGGCGCATGGGCAGCGCTGCGGAGGTGGCGGCCCAGGCGGCGCTGTTGGCAAGCCCCCTTGGTGCCTACACAACGGGCGCCAACATCGTCATCGATGGCGGCTTCACCAAGCGCATCCAGTTCTAGGGCGCCTATTGCGGCAAGCCGCCTGACGGGCCGTAAAGTGTTGTTCCATTGCAGCCTGTTGGCCGCCGATCCCGGCGCCAACCGCGCTGGCCGGCGGGCTTGGGCGGGCGCCGCCCGGCCCTAAGGGCTGTGTGCGTTGGCTAGTGCTTGCGCACTGGTTCGTTCAGCCGTTTAAGGAGCCTATGACATGAGCGAGAAGCAAGACCCCATCGACGTCTATATGGTGGCGGCGGGCAAGTACCACGACATCGATTACGCCCGTCTGGAGCTGTTGAAACTGCTGGCGGAGGATGTGCGCATCCGCGTCGCCGTGGCCCCCGACTACCATGACATCGACGCCATCCGCGCCTCGGACTTCCTTGTCACCTACACCTGCGACCTGGTGCCGGAGCAGGACGAACAGCTTGCGTTGCGGGACTACATCGCCTCCGGCAAGCGTTGGTTCGCCCTGCACGGCACCAACGCCATCCTGAAGTTTCTTGAGGATGGCCGGGTGGATGCGCCGGAGACGGCGCCGGTGCTGATGGAGACCTTGGGCACCCAGTTTTTGGCCCATCCGCCCATCCAGCCGTTCAAGGTCACCCTGTCGGACCCGGAGCATGAGCTGGTCAAGGGCATCAGCGAGTTCGAGACGGACGATGAACTTTACCTGTGCCGCATCCACGGGGATCTGCACCGCCTGCTGGAAACCCGCTTTCAAGGAGAAACCCAGGGCTGGGTGCATACGCAATGGCATGAGGACGCCCCTCGTCCCGTCTATTACATCAACAGGGTGGGGGACGGCGAAGTGCTGTACCTGAACCTGGGCCATTGCCGAGGCCACTACGACATGCGCCCGGTGATGGACTACTACCCGGAAATTGAGCGCGGCAGCTGGCGCAAGCCGGAATACTACGAGCTGCTGCGGCGGGGCATCCGCTACTGCGCGGAGCGGGCGGCCTAGTGGGGCGATGGCCGCACCGGCGCCTCGGCGTTGCTCTCCCCGCCACCGCGTGGGGGCGCCGCCGCATGGCGCTCGGGCGGGCGCCGCACCGGCGCCTAGGCGCTGCTTTCCCCGCCACCGCCGGGCTGGCGCCAAGAGTATGTGAGCTGGAACAGGGGCCGCCAGATGCCGGTTAAGCCCTTTCGCTTCGCCGTGCAGTCCTTCAATGCGGACAGCGGCGAGGACTGGGCCAACCAAGCGCGCAAGGCGGAGGATCTAGGCTATTCCGCCTTCCACTTGGCGGACCACATCATCGGCCAGGGCCCGGCTTTGGAGCGGACCAACCATCCCCTGCAGAACTTGGCGGCCATACCGGCCATGGCCTATGCGGCGGCGGTGACGGAGCGCATCCGCATCGGCTGCCGGGTGTTCTGCATCGACTACCACAACCCCGTGGTGCTGGTGAAGTCCGCCATGACCATAGACCGCCTGTCCGGCGGGCGCCTGGAGTTCGGCTTGGGCGCCGGCTGGCTGCAGGGGGAGTACGACGCCATCGGGCTGGCCTTTGACCCGGCGGCCAAGCGCATCGACCGCTTGGCGGACGTGATTGAAGGCGTCAAGGCGTTTCGCGGCGACGGCCATGCGGAGGTGCGCAACGACACCTTGCGTTGGCGTGAGTTCGAGGGCGCTCCCAAGCCCATCTCCAAGCCGCCGCTGATGATCGGCGGCGGCAGCCCCCGGGTGCTGCGGTTGGCCGGGCGCGAGGCGGACATCGTAAGCCTCAACTTCAACAACCGCGCCGGGGTCATCGGCCCGGATGGGGTGCACTTGTCCACGGAGGCGCAGACCCGCCGCAAGATCGGCTGGATTCGCGAGGGCGCTGGGGCGCGTTTTGACGAACTGGAGATTGAGATCGGCGCCTACTTCACGGTGGTGATGGATGACCCGGCGCCCGCCTTGGCCGGCTTCGCACAGCTTTTCGGGCTGCCGCCGGAAGAGGTGGCGAAGCATCCCCATGCGCTGATCGGCGGCCTGGACGCAATCTGCGACGAGCTGGAGCGGCGCCGTGCGCTGTTCGGCATCTCCTACGTCACCGTGGGCGCCGACGTCATGGACGCTTTCGCCCCAGTGGTGGCGCGTCTGGCCGGCAGCTAGGGAACCTCTGAACAAGTCGCGTTCGCCCAGCGCCCCGCTCTCAGCAGCGGGGGATGGCGTTGCGGCCATGGGAAGGCAAGCCGCGGCGCGGCGGGAGTTCCACAGTCCGATCGCCGCGGGGCGCCCTTCGAGAGGGCCAAAAGGGCGCGCTGGCCGCGCAGGGAAATGGGCACTTCCATGCACGTCTGCGCCGTAGATAGCGTCCTCGGCGATTTCTCCCACTTGGGTGCGAATGGGAACGGCGGCAAAGCGCAGGCGTCCGTGCCGCTGCGCGCAGGGTTGCCCAATGGCTGAGGCCAAGTTGGCGCAAGCCAAGGCCGAGCTCATCGCCAAGACGCCCGTTTGTCGGCGCATCTCCCAGGAGCGTAGCGAAATTCTCAATTCCGGGCTGGCCGCCAACCTTGAGATGCCGCATCCCATCTTCATCGAGCGGGGGGAGGGCGCCTATGTGTTCGATGCGGACGGCAACCGCTACCTGGACACGTCCGTAGGCTTCGGCCTGCATATGCTCGGCCACCGGCACCCGGTGGTGGAGCAGGCCATCAGGGCGCGGGCCGCGCGCGGCTGGATGTTCGGCATCCACGCGGTCAGCCAGATGAAGCTGGCCAACCTGCTGCGGGACGCCAGCCCCTGTGCTGAACGGGTGGTGTTCTGCAACACCGGCTCGGAGGCGACCATGTACGCCATCCGCGCCGCCCGGGGCTACTCCGGGCGGGAGCGCGTCGGCTTTTTTGACGGCTTCTATCACGGCGCCCATGACTACGGCATGTGGGTGACGGACCCGCATAGCCCCGCCGATGCGCCCGAACCCTTGCCCATGGGCCATGGCGTTCCGAAAGCCCTGCGCGGCCTGACGCTGTTGTTGCCGTACCGGCGCCGGGCCGCCTTCGATCTGGTCCGCAAACACCGCGGGGAACTGGCGTTGGTCATGGTGGAGGGGGTGCAAAGCTCCAATCCACAGCCCGGGGCGGGAGAATTCCTGCGGGAGTTGGCGGAAGTCTGCCGTGCCTGCGGTGTGCTGCTGTGCATCGATGAGGTGATTACCGGCTTCCGCGTGGGCTACGGCGGCGCCCAGGAACGTTTTGGCCTGACCCCGGATCTGGCCACCTACGGCAAGGTGCTGGGCGGCGGCCTGCCCATCGGCGCCATCGCCGGCAGGGCGGATGTCATGGAGGTCTTCACGGGGCTTTCAGCGGCGCGGGGCGTGTTCTCCGGCGGCACCTTTTCCGGCAATCCGCTGACCATGGAGGCTGGCGCCGCCGCAGTGGGATGGCTGAAGGATCACCCGCATATCTACGCTGAACTGGAGGCGGCCGGCAACCGCCTGGCCCGGGAAGTCAACGAATTTGCGCAGGCGCGGCAAATCCCCGCCCAGGTCAAGAACGTGGGCAGCATGTTCCACCTGTTCATGCAGCGCGAACCGATCCATTCCATGCGCGATGTGCGCAGTGCCGGCGGCCCGGCGGAGAAGGCGTTCTACCTGCTGGCCCTGAACCGCGGCGTGCTGGTGCCCGGCACCCAGCGCGCATTTCTCTCCGCCGCCCACGGCGAAGCCGAAGTGGACCGCCTTATCGAGGTCTTCCAGCAATCCTTGGCGGACGTGCAGGCTGAGGGGCTGTTTGCGGATGGGTGCGCGCCTTCTTAGTGTGCTGTCCTACAAGTAAGTGGGTTTTAGTCGCTAGGCCACTTTGGCTCCCGGCAAGGCGCGACGACGCCCTGCGGCGGGCACCACACAAGGAGGAGCAACGCGGCCGAGGGCCAAAAGGGCCACGAATAATCACACTTACTTGCGGGACAGCAAACTAAGAATGAGCTTGGGCAACTGCTGTAAATCCTGACGCCAAGAGTGGTTCGGGCTCATTCCGGAGCGCAGTTCGCCGCCGGCGCGGCGAATTGGTTCAGAAAGCGGACTAGCGCCCGATTGGTGACCTCCAGCTTACGGACGCAGTGGGCCAGGCGACGAATCGGCACCCGGCACAAGGTTGCCAAGTGCAAGGCGTCCATTCCAGAGCACCGGTTAAGCAGCGATCTGATCGCCGCCTCCATTTGCTGCGCCCCCTTCGTTTCGTCCAGGAGGTAGCTGAGTGTTGCGGGTCCGTCCGGGCAATACGGAAGACCCGCGCAGTGGCGCGCCGCTAACGTTGCGGCGACCCTTTCCGGGGTGATGGCGCCAATGTTTTTGGAGATCTCCGGCACGTCACGAAACGCCATGTCGTCCGCCAGCCGCATCGGCGGCTGCCGATAGGGTGGGAGATGGATGCTGTTCACGGATCGTTCGGTTCGCCGGACGAATGCGCCAGGCCATCGCGCTCAAGCAAGTCCCGCACCTCTTCCATGTCCACTTGCACCGCCTCCCCATCGACTGAAATCAGTGGTTTGTCCGAGAACGACGCCCAGCGCTTTGGCAGCAGGGCAAGCGCCGCAGATATTTCGGCCTTTTGAACGTCCGAAAGCAGCCCCAAAGCCTGGCGCAAGGCGTCTGCGTCATGTTGCGTGGCAGCCGTCAGATCAAACAGGTCACGCGGCTCGAATACGCCAGCCCCGCACATTCGATGAACAAGTTTGGCGGCAAGAATGTCAGCGGTCGATTCCGTCTCGATGGTGGTATTGGGCACGACCATTCCGGTTGTCGCCCCGATCAGTGCGGCGGCGGGAAGGATGGTAACCTCAATGCCCGCGATGCGGCAGAAGCTCGCAATCTGATCGACGAAGGAACCCCCGTCTTTCGCGTCGCATGCAATGGTGTTGATTGCGCGCTCCAGTTCAGGCCCACTTTTCGCGATGGTCCTTGCATAGATGCCGGGATCGCAGAACAGATCGGCGTCGAACGACATCCGATGGCCCCAGCGGGCGTGCAGGATCGTGCCCCCTCCCATGCGCAACGCGCCTACGGGAAAGAATGGGGTGACGAGGGCCGCAAATTGCGCCACCGCAGAGGCGATTTTCTGAGGTATCCCTGTTTCTTCCGCTCTCATCGTGTCTCTCCGATGGGAGGACGGCAGCCTCCCGGGACTCTGCACGGAAAGCTGTCGTGCAGATGCCGCAGTTTGACGGGAGCGAAGGCGCCTAGCAACTTATGTCCTCGGCCGTGGCGAGGAAATTGAATTCTCGCTCGGGAGGCGGTTTCCGCTGAGTCTTCGTGCCGACGCTCACATGCCGCGCACGATCTCCTATGTGAATCAATCGCTTGACTTGGAATTCAACGTAAACTCAGGGGGAATTTCCGGCTAGGGCGGACAGCGGTGGGATGAGACGATGAGGCATAACCGGCCTTGGGGCAAGCTGCAACGGGACGAAGACGGCGTTCCGATCGCACGATTGGGACTCGCCAAGCACTCGATGGACGTCGCTGCCGTTTTCGAGGCGTTGCTCGCGCTGCCGACAGTCGCGGTGCGTCTAGGGAATCTGACCCAGACACCGTTGGATGCGACCGTTCGCAGCCGCTTGGCGGTTTTCACGTTCCTGCACGACATCGGCAAGATCAGCGTCGGCTTCCAGTCGAAGGCGCTATCGCAGGAAGAGGCGCGGACGCTGCTGCGCGAACGTCGCATCCAACAGCACGAGCGTGGCCACATCCGTGTTGTCGGCGGTCTGTTCCGCCAACCGTCGTTCCATACTGTCTTTCCCGTCAAAGACATCGTTGCATGGGGAGCGGCGCATCTGGACCTCTGGCTCGCCGCCATCTCGCACCACGGTGACCCAATTCGCGAAAGAGAGTTGGATCGAACAGGCCCACCATCACTGTGGGAGCCCGCAAACGGCTACAGCCCCATGGACGCCGTACGCATGCTCGCAGAACGGGCGCGAGCTTGGTTCCCCGACGCCTGGATGAAAGGGGAGGCTCTACCGGACGAACCTGCCTTTATCCACGCCTTCGCTGGCTTCGTCAGCCTCGCGGACTGGATCGCCTCGAACGATGCCCCCGACTTTTTCCCCTACGCCGGTCACGGCGCGGGCCAGCGCGCCGACTTCGCTCGCGCCCGGGCTGCGGAGGTTCTGCGGAAAATGCGAATCGACGTCGAAGACGCCCGCACGGATTTGAGGCGCCGCGCACCCAGTTTCGGTGACGTGTTTCAGACGGCCGCCGGTGCGCCATTCGACCCGAATCCCCTTCAGACCGGGGTGGCGGATCGGTCGCTCGATCATGTAGTCGTTGCGGAAGCAGAGACCGGGTCCGGCAAGACCGAGGCGGCGCTCTGGCGGTTCAAGACGCTGTTCGAGGCGGGCGAAGTCGATTCCCTTGCCTTCGTGCTGCCGACGCGGGTCGCGGCCGTTTCGCTGGAGAGGCGGATCCGGCGCTTCTTCGAACGCCTGTTTCTCGATGCGCAACTCCGCCCGAACGTCGTGCTGGCCGTGCCGGGCTACATCGTTGCCGACGGCGAGACCGGCCAACGCGACGCGCTTGCCCGCTTCGAGACGCTCTGGCCCGACAGCGACGACGAGAGCGCCGCCCACCGCCGTTGGGCAGCCGAGCATGCCAAGCGCTATCTGGCCGCCGCCGCCGCGATCGGCACGATCGATCAGGCCCTGCTCGCGGGACTCACGACCCGCCATGCGCATCTGCGCGGCGCCGCTTTGCTGCGTGCGCTGATAGTCATCGACGAGGTCCATGCCTCGGATGCCTACATGACCCAGTTGCTGACGGGTGTGCTGCGCCGCCACGCGCAGGCAGGCAGTCACGCCCTGCTGCTCTCGGCCACCTTGGGCTCCGATGCCCGCGCCCACTTGTTGGACCATCGCCCTCGTCGGCTACGCCCTAGCGAGACTCGCGCCACATCCGAGGAGCCGGATCCCGCATCTGCGCCCTATCCGGCGCTCACCGACGCCGAAGGAATGCGCAAGATGAAAGGGTCTGGCCGGGAGAAGTGCGTCAAAGTCAGCCTTGCGCCGACATTGGCCGATCCGAAGGCGATCGCCGCCACCGCGGCAAAAGCCGCCAATCAGGGTGCCCGTGTGCTGGTCGTGCGCAACACCGTAGACGGCGCACTGGCCGTTCAACGCGCCCTGGAAACCGGGCTCGGGCCGAACCACCCCGCACTCTTCCGCACCAAGGGCGTCGTCGCGCCGCATCACGGTCGTTTTGCGGCACCGGATCGCCGTCTCCTCGACAGCGGCGTCGACCATGTTTTGGGCCGGGACGCGCCACACCGCGGTGGCGCCGTGCTGGTCGGCACCCAAACCTTGGAGCAGAGTCTCGACATCGATGCTGACCTGTTGCTGACCGACCTCGCACCGGCCGATGTGCTGCTGCAGCGCTTTGGCCGCCTGCATCGCCACCTGGAGACGCCCCGCCCAGAGGGGTTCGAAACGGCATGCGCAATCGTTGCGACGCCGGCAGAGCGCGATCTCGCGCCTTTCCTCATGCCGCGGGCCGGGCGCTCTCGCCACGGGCTCGGCGGCGTCTACGAAAACCTGCTTTCAGTGGAGGCGACTTGGCGGGCGTTGGAGACGAAAACCCACCTCCTTTTGCCGCACGACAACCGCACCCTGGTGGAGAATGCAACCCGCCGTGAGGTTCTGGAGGCACTGGCCGACACGCTCGGCGGCAACTGGCCACAGCATTGGCGAGATTACGAAGGCGGCAGCGCCGCAAAACGCGGCGCCGCGGAAACTGTCAAGCTCGATTGGTCCAGTCGTTGGGACGACCAAATATGGGCGGAGCAGGGGGAGCGGTTGCGTACGCGTCTTGGGCTTGAGGACCGCATTGCCCAGTTCCCGGAAACTTGTACGAGTCCCTTTGGCGAACGCCTCACGCAGATGCGCATCCCCGGCTGGATGGTTCCGGATGGACAGGACGATCCCGATACGCCGGCAAAACTGCTCGACGCCGATGCGGATACGCTTGTGTTCGACTGGAACGGCGCACGCTATTGCTACTCGCGCCTTGGACTCGTCCGGGAGGATCGGAGCAAGAACTGACGAGGCTTGAGCCAAGAGACTTCAGTGGCCGCAATCGTGAGATATGATATCCATTGAACGAACCCGAGCCCGATCTTAAGTGTCCTCGTCCGAGATTCTACATAACACGTTGACGGAACAACTGCTCCGGGTGGAGATGATCGATGGTGATCGGCGCCGCCTCTCACTGCCCGAGGTCTATGCGGCGCTCGCCGCCGACACGGTGGAAGCATTTCCGGCACTCCGCCCCCACCAAGCCCCGGCCTGGATGGCTTTCCTCACCCAGGTCGCCGCCATGGGATTGGAGGCGCGGGGTCTGACCCAGCCTCCCGGCGACGAGCCGGCCGCCTGGGCCGGGGCGCTGCGCACGCTGACCCCCGGCTGGCCCAAGGACGAACCTTGGGCTCTGAGTACCCCGCCAGACCGTCCGGCGCTCCTCCAAGCGCCCGTGCCCAACGGCACCCGCGCCGAATTCAAGATCCTAGTCGAGACGCCCGACGCCCTCGACATGCTGGTAACTTCGAAAAACCACGATCTCAAGGCCAATCGCATGGCTGTGACCGAGGCCGACGATTGGATCTTCGCCCTTGTTTCACTGCAAACGCAGGATGGAAGAATGGGTGCCGGAAACGACGGCATCGCCCGTATGAACGGTGGTTACGGCAGCCGGCCTTTCCTCTCGGTCCATGTCGACAACGCTCGCCCCGGCGCCGTGCTGATGCGGAACCTTCGCACCCTGATCGCCGGTAACAACGAATTGCGCGACACCTGGGAAGCCATGGGTATCGGAACCGAAGCGGCGACCCCGTTGGTCTGGACCGAATCTTGGGATGGTGCAGAGCAATTGCGGCTGGCGAAGCTGCATCCACTGTTCGTCGAGATCTGCCGCCGCGTCCGGATCGAACATTCGAACGGGCGGATCGTGGCGCGAAGGGCCAGTTCGAAGACGACCCGCATCGCCGCCAAGGACAGGAAGGGCGTCCTTGCCGATCCCTGGGCACCCGTCGAAGTGGGCGATGAACCGAAAGTGCTTTCAATCTCCAAAGTCGGGTTTTCCTATCAGCGCGTATGCGAACTGCTGTTCGGGTCAAAGAAGCGCAGCTACCGGTTGCCGTTGCTGGCAACCGTTCGCGCCGGCGATGCTTCGGGCGAGGTCGTCCTCGACATGGCCGCCCTGGCACGTGGGCAAGGCAAGACGGAAGGCTTCCACACCCGCCGTCTTGGGATGCCGGCGCGGGCCGCTTCGCTCTTGGAAGTGGGAGACGCTGGACTTGCCAAGCGCGCCGAGGGGCGCGTCAGGGACGCCGCAGAGGCGCTGGCTCGCTGCCTACGCCCAGCCCTGATCTGTCTCGCCCAAAAGGGGCCTGCCGACATCGACTTGAATAAGCCGAGCAATGACGCGCTGACGACCCCTTGGAGGAATCGCTTCGACAATGCGATTGACCGGCTCTTCTTCCCCGAGCTTTGGCGGGCACTGGACTGGGATGATGCAAAGGCCGAACGGGAATGGGTTCGCCTGCTGGCCCAGGAAGCGCGCCGGACGCTCGATGCGGCTGCCGAGGCGAGCCCACACAGCGGCGAACGCCGGATCATCGCAATCGCACGCGCCCGCAACCTACTGGAAGGCTCGCTTCGCAAAAACTTTCCAGCTTTAAGAGACTCGCAACCCGACGAGGTCGACGATGCCTGAAACCAACGGTAGTTCCCCTTGGCAGGATGAGGCCCGCCTGCTTGCCGCAACGGCGTCGCGGCTGGCCGATCCGGCTTTTCCCACCGGCGACCACGCCGCACTGCGACGCATGAATCCGCGTACGCCGGATGCCATGGCCGTGATCGCCGTTGAGCGGTTGTTGGCCTACTCCGACATCGCCTTCTCGAGGGAGGACCGGCGCCGCTGGGTTTTGATTGTCCATTGTCTCGCACTGGTGCGGGGCCGGCACGAGAGCGAGGCCCGAACCGGGCGCGTTCTCGCCGACAGCCGCTATTCCGAAAGCCGGCTGAACCTTCTGCTCTCGGCCGACTTCGACGTTGTGTCCAATCTGTTGCCCCGGCTTGCCCGTTTCCTCGCCGCCCGCAACGCCGCGGCCGACTGGCTGCCTCTTGTCCGCATCGCACGCTGGGCCGGACGTCGGGAGGATATCGCCGACGACCAACGCCTTCGCATCGCACGCGACTATGCTCGCGCTTCCGCAAACTAAGGAGATCATCTAATGACCGACGCCCGCTTTCTACAGATTCATTGGCTCGCGAGCTACCCCGGCACACTCCTAAACCGGGACGACGCGGGCCTTGCCAAGCGCCTGCCTTTTGGCGGAGCGACCCGGGCGCGCGTCTCTTCCCAATCGCTGAAGCGTCACTGGCGCTTTGCCGGCGCCGACTCGCTGGAGCGGGCTCGTTCTAACCGCTGGGCGCTGCAGAACCTGGAGCTGCCGATGAGCGTGCGTACCAAACGCGCTGTCGAGAGCCGGATCATCCCGCGTGCTCAAGAGCTACAGCCGAACGCTTCCGACGACGTGACCGAAGCAGTAACCAACGCCCTTCTAAGATGCGTCTACGGCGACAAGGCGGAAGACCCGAAGAAGCGCCAAGCTCTATATCTCGGAGAGCCGGAAATCGAGTTCCTCGCCGGATTTGCCGCCAAAGCCCTTGCCGCGGCCAACACCGAGACCGCCACCGAGCTGCTGGAAGGAAAGTTTGTGGTCGAACGGCAGATCATGCCGGACGCCCGGCGGTCCTGCCCCGCGTCTGACGACACGGTTGAAGCAGTAACCAACACACT
>CAYGBY010000067.1:0-15676 GCA_964348115.1 uncultured Pseudomonadales bacterium | reverse complement strand
CCGCAAACAGCGGGGCGCTGGGCGAACGCGACTTGTTCAGAGGTTCCCTAGGCCAAATACTCATCCAAGGTCTTGTGGAACTGCCTGATGCGGGCTTCCTGGTAGTTGCCCAGGGTCTGCGCGGCCTTAAGAGACGCCTTGATGCCCGCGTGCTGGCGTTTGAAGTTGGCGGTGTCCTGATCCAGCACATAGGCCAAGCGGTTGGTTTCGAAGCCCTTGGCCGTGGTGTAGGAATCCTCGATGCCCAGCTTAACCACCTCCGCTGGGGCGGGGCGCGGGCCGTTCTCAGGCACTGGGTGAAGCAGCAGGATTTCGTGGATGCAGGTGTCTACGGTGCGCGGACGAAAGCGGTAGATCAGGGGGATGGTGATGCCGGGAAAGAAGCAGGCGTTGGGGAAAACGTGGTACTCCACGGAATCCAGCATCTTGCTGTTGCTGGCGCCGGAGAGATCAACGCCCAACTGTTCGCTGAAGGTTTTGCGCAGGATGTCCGCATGGCCTTGGCGGGCAGTGGCGCCCGGCGGCAGGGTGGCCGGGTCATGGCCCATGGCGGCAAACAGTTCGGTTTGGGATAACGGCTTCGGGTAATGCGGGTTGCCATTGGACAGCAGCTGATAGAAGCGGCTGACATGGCGGCCATAGATGTCGTACTGGGTGTTGGCCCAATTGGACAGGCGCAGCCCTTCCGGGTGCGTGGCCAGCACGTGGTAGGCCTCCATGAAGCCCTCCATGCACATTTTCCAGTTGCCCGGAAGCGTCTTCTCCATGTGCAGGGCCACGTAGCGGTCGCCGAAGCCCCAGGCCTCAAAGTGCTGCGGAATGACCTCCAGATAGTCGTGCAGGGGCTGCGCATTGCGGTCCAGGTTGATGAACACGAAGCCGGCCCAGGTATCGCACGGCACGGCGGTCAGGCGGAAGTCCCGCTCGTTCACATGGGGGAAGTCCCAGCGGCAGGGGATCTCCCGCAAATCGCCGTTGAGATGCCAGGACATGCCGTGGAAAGGGCAGCGCAGGAACTGTTTGCCGCCGCCCTTGGCGCCCGCTTCGCAAAACTGCATGCCCCGATGCGGGCAGGAATTGACGAAGGCGCGCAACCCCATGGCTTCGTCACGCAGGACTATCACCGAATAGGGGCCAATGTCATAGACGTAGTAGTCCCCTGGATTCGGCACATGCTCCTCCCGACAGGCCCACTGCCAAGTGCGGGACCACATGCGCTCCATCTCCCGATCGAAGAATTCCTGGGAGGTGTAACGGGAGAAAGGGATGTCCTCGCTGCCGAGATAGCGGTACGAATCCTGCAGCAGAATTGGCGCAACGCCGTCGTTCTCCGCCTGCACCACCTGTTGCGGGTTGGGCCCCGGACAACGCGCCTCGCCGGGCGCAAGACCAGGGTCGCTGGGTCGGGTCAGATCGTAGGTCATGGCCTTATGTCAAGTTGGGTGACTGGACAATCATATCACCCACTCCAAGAATGAACAGCCGCACGGAGCATCCCTGCTTGGCCGCAACGCGGACGCCTCGCCAAAGTTTGCTCCGGCAGACCATTTGCTTTCAAATTGCTTTTTCGCAGCGCAACACAGCCAGCACCCGGGAAACACGCAAAAAATGAAGAAGCTCTTGATCGCCAATCGCGGCGAAATCGCCGTCCGCATCGCCCGCGCCGCCGCCGAGGCGGGGATCGCCAGCGTCGCCATCTACGCTGAGGAGGACGCGGAGTCGCTGCATCGCCGGTGCGCGGACCAGGCGGTGCGGCTGACTGGCGCAGGCGCCGCCGCCTACCTCGACGGCGAGCAGATCGTTTCATTGGCCTTGGCGGAGGGTTGCGACGCTGTGCATCCGGGCTACGGGTTCCTTAGCGAGAATGCGGACTTCGCGGCGCGCCTGGAGGCGTCCGGCGTCACTTTCGTGGGGCCGACGCCAGCCGTCTTGGCCGCCTTGGGCGACAAAGCCCAAGCACGGGCGCTGGCCGCGGACTGCGGCATCCCGGTGCTGCGGGGCAGCGCCGGATCCCTGACGCTGGCTGAAGCCCACGCTTTTTTCCACCAACTGCAAGGCGCCGCCATGATCATCAAGGCCGTTGCCGGAGGCGGCGGGCGCGGCCTGCGGGTGGTGCGGGACGCAGACGCGTTGGACGAAGCCTTCGCCCGCTGCGCCTCCGAGGCCAAGGCCGCTTTTGGCGACGGGGCGCTCTATGCTGAGGAATATCTGTCCCAGGCCCGCCACGTGGAGGTGCAGGTGCTCGGTGACGGCCAAGGCGCCATCAGCCACCTTTGGGAGCGCGAGTGCAGCATCCAACGCCGACGGCAGAAGATTGTCGAGATGGCGCCCTGCCCCAATCTGGCCGACGATCTACGCGCCGCGCTGACGGACGCTGCCCTTAAGCTGGCCGCGGCAGTCGACTACCGCAGCGCCGGCACCATGGAGTTCCTGGTGCAGGGCGCGCGTTTCGCGTTCATCGAGGCCAACGCCCGCCTGCAGGTGGAGCATCCGGTGACGGAGGCGATCACGGGCGTGGACTTGGTGCGTGCGCAACTGGATATCGCCAGGGGCAAGACGCTAAGGGCGCTCGGCTTGGCCCAGGACAGCATCCCGGCGCCGCGCGGCTTCGCCATCGAGGCGCGCATCAACATGGAGACCCTGGCTGCGGATGGCCAGGTCAGGCCTTCGGCAGGCGCGCTCAGGGTGTTTGAACCGCCAGGCGGCCCAGGCGTCCGCTTCGATACCTTCGCCACCACAGGCTACGAAGCCAGCCCTGCGTTCGACTCCCTGCTGGCCAAGCTGATCGTCCACTCCCCAGACGGCGGGTTCACCGACGCCGTTGACAAGACTTTCCGGGCGCTGGGCGAAATGCGCATAGAGGGCGTCGCCACCAACCTCGGCTTCCTGCGCAGGCTGTTTCTGGACGGAGGATTTCGCAACGGCGAGGCCCATACCGGCTTCATCGACGAACGGTTGGCGGACTTCGTCGCCGCACAGGAAGACGAAGTTGGCCCGGCGCCGGCGCTGGCGGGAGTCAAGGTGGATGCGGCGGATCCTTTGGCGGTGCTGGATCACGGCAAATCCGGCGCGGGCCTAAGCCCCGCCGCGTCCGCCGCTCTCGCCTTGCCGCAGGAACAAACGCCTGCAAGCGTCGCCGTCGTAGACGCGCCCATGCAGGGCACCGTCGTCAGCTTCTCCGTGGCGCCGGGCGACCTGGTCTGGGCGGGTCGCCAAGTGCTGGTCATGGAGGCCATGAAGATGGAGCACGTGGTTCATGCGCAATGCAGCGGCGCCGTGCAGCGGCTGGGCGTGCAGCCGGGCGACACGGTCTTCGCCGGCCATCCGCTCATCTACTTGCAGGAAGGCGATGTGCAGGCGCCCGATGGCGAAGACGCCCAGGAACAGGACCTGGACAACATTCGCCCGGACCTGCAGGAAGCGTTCGATCGCAAGGCCGCCGGCCTGGACGAAAACCGCCCGCAGGCCGTGGCCAAGCGCCGCAGGACCGGCCACCGAACGGCCCGGGAGAATGTCGCCGACCTGTGCGATGCGGACACCTTTGTGGAGTACGGCGCCACGGTGCTGGCCGGCCAGCGCCGCCGGCGCAGCCTGGACGATCTCATCAAAAACACCACTGGCGACGGCATGGTGTGCGGCATCGGGCGGATCAACGGCCATCTGTTCAGCCCGGACAGGGCCCGCGCCCTGATCATGTCCTATGACTATATGGTGCTGGCCGGCACCCAGGGCATCAAGAACCACGCCAAGAAGGACCGCCTGTTTGAACTGGCCGCGAAACACCGCCTGCCCACGGTGCTGTTCGCCGAAGGCGGCGGCGGGCGGCCGGGAGACACCGACGGCAGCGGGGTGGCGGGGCTGGACTGCTGGGCATTCACCTACTTTGCGCGGCTGTCCGGCTTGGTGCCCATGGTCGGCATCACCACCGGGCGCTGCTTCGCCGGCAATGCGGTGCTGCTGGCCTGCTGCGACCTCATCATCGCCACCCAGGACGCCAACATCGGCATCGGCGGGCCGGCCATGATCGAAGGCGGCGGTCTCGGCATCTTCAAGCCGGAGGAGGTGGGGCCGATGTCCGTGCAGCGGGCCAATGGCGTGGTGGACATCGCCGTGGCGGACGAGGCCGAGGCCGTGCAGGTGGCCAAGCAGTACCTATCCTACTTCCAAGGCCCGGCGCCCCACTGGCGGGCGCCTGACGCCAGGGCGCTGCGCTTCATCGTGCCGGAGAACCGCCTGCGCTACTACGACATGCGTGACGTCATCCAAGGCATCGCGGACATAGGCTCCGTGCTGGAGATTCGCAAGGATTGGGGGCCGGGCATGTCCACCGCCTTCATTCGCGTGGAAGGCATGCCCATGGGCGTCATCGCCAACAACCCCGGACACCTTTCCGGCGCCATAGATTCCGAAGGGGCGGACAAGGGCGCCCGCTTCCTGCAGCTATGCGACGCATTCGACCTGCCCGTCCTAAGCCTGTGCGACTGCCCAGGCATCATGGTGGGCCCGGAAAGCGAAAAGACCGCCTTGGTGCGCCATGCCGGGCGCATGTTCGTCGTGGGCGCCAACATCGACGTGCCCATCATGACCATCGTCATCCGCAAAGCCTACGGCTTGGGCGCCCAGGCAATGGCGGGCGGCAGCTTTCGGGCGCCGTTGTTCACCGTCACCTGGCCCACGGGCGAGTTTGGCGGCATGGGCCTGGAGGGCGCGGTGAAGCTGGGCTACCGCAAGGAGCTGCAAGCCATTGCGGACCCGGCCGAGCGCAAGGCCGCCTATGAGGAAATGGTGGCCAACATGTATGAACGCGGCAAGGCGGTGAACACCGCCTCCCAATTTGAGCTGGACGACGTGATCGACCCCGCCGACTCCCGCAAATGGATCGCCGCCGCCCTGCGCGCCGTGCCGCCGCCAACCCGCAGAACCGGCAAAAAACGCCCCAACGTGGACACTTGGTAGCGCCTGCGTTCGGTGGCCGACCGGAAACCCTCACGGGGCGTCTCACGAACCCATCCGCCACCCTATAGCGAATGAATCCAGCATCTTGCCCTTGCTGGCGCCGGAGAGATCAACGCCCAACTGTTCACTGAAGGTTCCGCGCAGAACGTCCGCATGGCCTCGGCGGGCGGTGGCGCCCGGCGACAGGGTGGCCGGGTCATGGGGTTGGACGCATTATCCGGCGGTGCGCCGATGGTTGATCACCTCGCCGATGATGATGAGGGTTGGGCCTTTCACGTTCGCCTTGGCGACTGCGGCGGGCAGTTCCTGGATGGGGGCCTCGATTTCACGCTGATCGGGCAGGGTGGCCCGCTCGATCAGAAGCGCCGGCGTCTGCGGGCGCATGCCCTGGGCAATCAGTTGGGTGACGATTTGCGGCAGACCCAGCAGGCCCATGTACACCACCAGGGTTTGATGCGGATGAACCAAGTCCGACCAGTCCAGGTTCACTTGGCCATGCACCCGGTGGCCTGTGACGAAACGCACGGACTGGGCCACCTGCCGATGGGTGAGGGGGACGCCGGCGTAGCTCGCGGCGCCCAGGGCGGCGGTGATGCCCGGCACCACAACCAGATCGATGCCTTGGGCGGCCAAGGTCTCCACCTCCTCCCCCCCACGGCCGAAAATGAAGGGGTCTCCCCCCTTCAGGCGCACCACGTCTTCTCCGGCCAACGCACGCCGCACCAGCAGCGCGTTGATGGCTGCTTGCCGCGCACCGCCGGCCTGGGCGCCGCCGACGCCGGGCTGCAGCCCAGCATCCGCGCTCTCGCCAACCCACTTGCCCGCTGCATCCGCTCTCTCGCCAACCCGCTTGCCCACATAGATGCGTTCCGCATCCCGGCGGGCGTAGTCCAGAATGCGCCGCTCCACCAAGTTGTCGTACAGCACCACATCCGCCTGCTGCAGCAGGCGCAGGCCGCGCAGGGTGATGAGCTCTGGATCGCCAGGGCCAGCGCCCACCAAGGCCACCAAACCCGGGACGGCGCCGGTTTGGGCGGTGCGCAGGGCTGCGGCGAAGGCTTCCTCCGCGTCCTGCCCCCCAAGCACCTTCTCAGCCACGGCGCCGCCAATGATGCGGTCCCAAAACCTGCGCCTTTGCGCCGGGTCCGGCAAAGCCGCCCTAACCCGCTCCCGCCGGGCGGCGGCAAACGCCGCCAGCCCGCCCAAGGCCGGGGGCAGCCGCGCCTCCAGCCAACCGCGCACCAGCCGGGCCAGGGTGGGCGAGCGGCCGCTGGTGGAAACCGACACCTGCACCGCTCCGCGATCCACTATGGCCGGAAAGATGGCGGAGCAAAGCGCTGGCGCATCCACAGTGTTCAGCAACACCCCAGCGCCTTCGCAATGGGCGAAGATGCGGGCGTGCAAAGCGGCATCGTCCGTGGCGGCGACCACCAGCCGCCGGCCCTGCACGTCCCCGGACGCATAGGCGCGCTCCTGCAGCTCCACCAGCCCCTGGTCCGCCCATGCCTTAACCGCCGCACTGGCCGACTTGGCCACAACGCAAACCTTGGCCCCGGCCCGCAGCAGCAGTTCGATTTTGCGCTGGGCCAGGGCGCCGCCGCCCACCACTAGGCAGCTACGGCCTTTAAGGTTCAGATGCAGCGGAAGGTGGTCCACTCTTTCGCTCCCGCCTTGGCGCCGCGGCGCCTCGGGCATTCCGTCATGCCGCCTTCAGATCCAGCGTGGCGGCGCCGCCCATGTAGCGGCGCAGCACATCGGGGATGGCGATGCGGCCATCACCATCCTGATAGTTCTCCAGCACCGCCACCAGGGTTCTGCCCACGGCCAGGGCGGAGCCGTTGATGGTGTGGACATAGGCGATGTCGCCTCTGTCGGCGCGTCGGCAGCGCGCCCTCATGCGGCGGGCCTGAAAGTCCAGGAAGTTGCTGCAGGATGATATTTCCCGATAGCGCTCCTGACCCGGAAGCCAGACTTCCAGATCCAGGGTTTTGGCGGCGGAGAAACCCAGGTCTCCGCCGCACAACGCCACCACCCGGTAGGGCAGCTCCAGTTTCTGCAGGATGGCCTCCGCATGGCTGGTGAGTTCATCCAAAGCCCGCCAGGAATCCTCCGGGCGCAGGAGCTGCACCAACTCCACTTTCTCGAACTGATGCTGGCGAATCATCCCCCTAGTGTCTTGGCCGTAGGCCCCGGCCTCGCTGCGGAAGCAGGGCGTGTGGCAGACATGGCGGATGGGCAACGCATCGGCGTTCAGGATTTCATCCCTGTACAGGTTGGTGACCGGCACTTCCGCGGTGGGGATGAGATAGAAGCCCCCATCTCCGGCGATGGCGAACTGATCATGGGCAAACTTGGGCAGTTGGCCAGTGCCGTACAGGGAGGCCGAATTGACGATGTAGGGCGCATAGATCTCGCTGTAGCCATGCTCATCGATGTGGGTTTCCAGCATGAAGGTCGTGAGCGCCCGGTGCAAACGCACCAAGGCGCCCTTCATCACCACGAAACGGGCACCGGAAATTTTCGTGGCGGCGGCGAAGTCCAGGGCGCCGGCGGCGCCTAGGGCCACATGATCCTGAGGTTCGAAATTGAACTTCGGCGGACGCCCCCAAGTCCGCAACTCCAGATTGTCCGCCTCGCCATCACCTTCCGGCACCGATGCGTCCGGCAGGTTCGGCACCTCCAGCAAAAATGCCCGCACAAGCTCCAGCAAGGCGTTGAACTGGGCCTTGGCGGCACTCAGGCGCTGCCCTAGGTCGCCAACTTCGGCCACCAGGGGGGCGATGTCCTCCCCACGCGCCTTGGCGGCGCCGATCTGCCTGGAACGGGCGTTGCGCTCCTGCTGCAGGCGCTCCGTCTCCCCCTGCAGCGCTTTGCGCTGCCGCTCCAGCGCCTGAAAGGCCGGCACGTCCAGTTCGTAGCCCCTGGTCCGCAACTGGGCCGCCAGCGCCTCGGGCTGACGCCGCAACAGCTTGATGTCCAGCATGGCTCAGTGCCCCGCCAGTCGGTAGCCGAGCCAAGCGGCCAGGACGCAGCCCACCAGGCTGCCCACCGCGTAAGCGCCGGCCAAGCCCCAACGCTGGCTGGCGATGAGCTGCAAGGTCTCCATGGAAAAGGCGGAGAACGTGGTGAAACCGCCGAGCGCACCGACCACCAGCAGCGCCCTGCCCCAATCCTGAAACCAGTGCAGGTGGGACCATGCGCCCCAAGCCAGGCCGATGCCCAAGCAGCCGGCGAGGTTGACGCCCAAGGTCGTCCAGGGGAACGCCGCCGCGCTGGGCGTCAACGCCGACGCCAAGTAGCGGCCGGCCGCCCCGAGGGCGCCGCCAAGGGCGACGTAGAACAGGCCGCCGTCCAGGAGCACGGCGCGCAGCCGAAGGCCTGCGGGCCGCTCTGAAGCGGCGCCCCGGCGGCGGACGCCATAGCGAATTCCGGTTTTGACTGCAATCAATTCGCCAAGGGCGGCGAATGCGGCGCTGGGGCGGAAGACGCCAGCCCGAATTGCCGCCTGCGCTGCGACAACTGGCTCGCACGGGCTGGCCAGACACTTTAGCATTCTTATAATATATTTTATTTTCAGCATGTTATACATGTATTCTAAAATAGAATAACATGCCTCTCAACCTGCCTCAGCCTGACTCCCCCCTCCCCCGGAGCGGTACGGGGCACGTGGGTGACGGCGGCCTCAACCAGACGGGCGGGGAGCTCGTCCTCCCAGAACCGACGATTAAACAGCATTGGCTGAGGCAGGTTGAGAGGCATGTAGAATAATAAATTCAAGCTGCGCTGCTGCGCCTTCGCTTGCCTTTCATCCTTGGACCTATGCTGGCTCCATCATGGGCTTGGCCATGCCGGTGGCGGCAAATGCGCCCAAGGACGAAATCCAGCGCGATCATCGCCGCCCTTGGCGCAATGCGCGAGCTGGACAGGCCAAAGGTTCTATGGGCCAGATGAAGAACGTCAAGCGCCCGGCGGCTGCAGTTGGGACGCGGTCAGTGACTATGACATGGGACGACAGGCAGACGAAGAACGTCAGGCGTCCGATGGTTGCAGTTGCGGCGGCGATAGGTGCAGGCGGTGAGCAGCGCATGGGATAGCTCCTGGCTAAGGACTGCGGTCTGCGGCGGCTTGGTCCATGGCCCGCAGGCGGGCGAGACGAGCCTTTATCCTGGCTTCCAGGCCTTGCTCCGTGGGATGGTAGTAGCATGTGGGCGGCAGACCGTCAGGAAAGTAGTTCTCCCCGGCGGCGTAGCCTTCCCGTTCGTCATGGGCATAGCGGTAGCCCTTGCCGTGGCCGAGACGTTTCATCAGGCCGGTGGGAGCGTTGCGCAAACGCAAGGGCACTGCATGGGATGGCGTCTCTCCCACATGGGCCTTCGCCGCGCCAAAGGCTTTGTAGGCCGCATTGCTTTTGGGCGCCGCCGCCAGGTAGATCACCGCCTGGGCGATGGGCAGTTCCCCTTCCGGGCTGCCCAGCCGCTCATAGGCGTCCCAGGCGGACAAGGCCAACTGCACGGCGCGTGGGTCCGCATTGCCGATGTCCTCGCTGGCCATGCGCACCAGCCGTCGGGCGATGTAGTGCGGGTCGCAGCCGCCGTCCAACATGCGGCAGCACCAATACAAGGCGGCGTCCACGGCGCTGCCGCGCACCGCTTTGTGCAGGGCGGATATCTGTTCGTAGAAGACATCGCCGCCCTTATCGAAGCGGCGCTTGCGGGCGCTGGCGGCGCGCTCCACCAGGGCTTGGCTGATGCGGCCATCCGCCAATTGGGCCACGGTCTCCAGCACGTTCAACATGCGGCGGGCATCCCCATCCGCCAAAGCAACCAACAGCTTGGCGGCTTCCCCCTCCACAGTGGCGTTCAAGGCGGCCGCCGCCCGCGCCAAAATGCCGCTTAAGGCCTCTTCATCCAGGGCCTTGAGCACATAGACCCTGGCGCGGGACAGCAGCGCGGCGTTTACTTCGAAGGAGGGGTTTTCCGTGGTGGCGCCAATAAAGGTGACCACGCCCTTCTCTACATGGGGAAGAAAGGCGTCCTGCTGCGCCTTGTTGAAGCGGTGCACTTCGTCCACGAACAGCACCGTGCCCTCCCCCAACCGGCGTGCGGCCTGTGCGGCGCGCACCGCCTCGCGCACATCCTTCACCCCGGCAAGCACTGCGCTCAAGGAAAGCCAGCGCAACCCCGCGGCTTCCGCCAGCAGGCGGGCCAGGGTGGTCTTGCCGCAACCCGGCGGACCCCAAAGGATCATGGAGTGCAGGCGGCCTTCTTGGGCCAAGGCGCCTAGGGAAGCGCCCGGGCCCACCAAGTGTGCTTGGCCAGCGAACTCCGCAAGGCAGGTGGGACGCAGGCGGTCCGCCAACGGACGCCCGTCATCCGCGTTGAAAGCGCTTTCCGGCATGTTCCACCCAAATGCCCGCCAGCCTGCCGCAACGGCCGCCAATTCCTTGGCCGGCGCCCCTTCCCGCCCTTGCGGGCAAGCATCCGGGCGCCGCCCCGACAACACACTAGGGCCTGTTAACACTGTCTGGGTTGGCCCTGTTGCGTCCTAGGCCGCGCCAATCAAGGCGCGATGAGCGCGGTTTGGCCGGCGCCAAATGAGCGACGGGCAACGCCGAGTGGCGCGGCCTGGGACGCAACCTTCAGGGCCGGGTCCGTTTTTCCCCCGGACTGCGTTGCCGCCCGCTCATGTGGCGCCGGCCACACCGCGCCCGCTCCGCCTTGCCCGGAGAAAAAACGGCTCCCGGCAGGGCCAACCCAGACAGTGTTAACAGGCCCTAGTACACCTCCACGCCCGGCGGCAGGGACAGCTTGAAATCAGCCGATTGTATCACCGACGCATCCTGGAACCCGCTGAAGGCGATGTCCGTGCTGTGGCCTAAGGGGTCGCGAATGGCGATGCTCCGCAGCACATCGTGCGCGAAGTTCAGCACCACTTCGCTGATGATGGCGGAGTCTTTGCGCGGACGCAGCAGGAACTCCCCCGCGCTAAGTTCGCGGACATCGTAGTCTTTGCGCAGGGTCGCTTCGGTGTGGGTCAACAGGGCCAGCGGGGTTTCCGCCAGCGCTTCCTGCAAGGGCCGCACGATGACCTGTTCAAGGTCCGGGTCATAAATCCGCACGTCGTACTCCGTGGCGATGACGATCTGCGGAAAGGGGCTGACCACCTCCCAGCGGAAGCGCGGCGGCAGCAGCCGCACCCAACCCCTGGACTCCTGCAGCAGCGCCCCGTTCGGGCCATATTGCGCTTGGCTGAAATCCGCCGCCAAGTGGCTCATGTTCTCAATGCGCTGCAGCAGTTCCTCCTTGGCGTCCCCCCAGGCCGGGCCGGCGACAGCCAGCAACAACGTCAGCAACCAACGCCACCCTTGCCAAACCTGCATAGGCGAAAAACCGGTCTGCAACGGTATGGGCGACGGCGCCTTCAATCCCGGGCGGGAACCAGGATCTCGCGGCTGCCGTCGGTGTCCATGGGCGAGACCACCCCCGCCTCCTGCATGGCCTCGATGAGTCTGGCGGCACGGTTGTAGCCGATGCGCAGTTTGCGCTGCAGGCTGGAAATGGACGGACGGCGGGACTGAACCACGAATTCAACCGCCTCGTCATAGAGCGGATCATCCTGCTCCGTGTCGCCGACGCTGGGCTCCGTCGCCCCGAAGGGTGATGCACTGCCGCTGAGCACCTCCTTCAGGTAGTTGGGTTCGCCCCTGCGCTTCCAGTCCTCCACCACCCGATGCACCTCATCATCCGCCACGAAGGCGCCATGCACCCGCTGCGGCACGCTGGTGCCGGGCGGCAGAAAAAGCATGTCTCCCTGGCCCAATAGCTGCTCCGCCCCGCCTTGGTCCAAGATGGTGCGTGAGTCCACCTGCGATGACACCTGAAAGCTTATGCGGGCGGGGATGTTGGCCTTGATGAGGCCGGTGATGACGTCCGTCGATGGCCTTTGGGTGGCCAGCACCAAGTGAATGCCAGCGGCCCGGGCCTTCTGCGCGATGCGGGCGATGAGCGTCTCCACCTGCTTGCGCACCACCATCATCATGTCCGCAAATTCGTCTATGACCACCAGGATGAAAGGCAGGGTCGCCAAGGGCGGGGCACCCTCCTCAGCCTCCACCAGCGGGTCCGACAAAGGTGCGCCCTTCTTCTCCGCCTGGCGGATGCGGCGGTTGCAGCCTGCCAGATTGCGCACCCCCAAAGCGGCCATGAGCTGATAACGCCGCTCCATTTCCGCTACGCACCAGTTCAGGGCATGGCCAGCCTGGGCCACATCCGTGACCACCGGGGCAAGCAGATGGGGGATGCCCTCATAGGCGGACAGCTCCAGCATTTTTGGGTCCACCAAGATCAGGCGCACTTCCTCCGGGGATGCCTTGTAAAGAATGCTCATCAGCATGGCGTTGACGCCCACGGACTTGCCGGAGCCGGTAGTGCCGGCGATCAGCAGATGGGGCATGCGGGCGATGTCCGTGACCACCGGAGCGCCTGCCACATCCTTCCCCAAGGCCAGGGAGAGCGGGGATTTGGACTCGCCGTATTTCGCTGAGGCGAAGATCTCCTTCAGGCGCACGGTCTCCCGGTTTTCATTGGAGATTTCGATGCCCACCACGGATTTCCCGGGAATGATCTCCACCACCCGCACGCTGATGACGGCCATGGAGCGGGCCAGATCCCTGGCCAAATTGGTGATCTTGTTCGCCCGAACGCCAACGGCGGGCTGCACCTCGAAGCGGGTGACCACCGGCCCGGGCAGCACGGAGACGACCTCCACCTCCACGCCAAACTCCCGCAGCTTCAACTCCAACTGGCGGGACATGGCCTCCAGGGATGCCTCTGAATAGCCCTGGGCGTCACCTGGGTTCTTATCGTCCAACAAGGCCATGTCGGGGGTTCCGCCTATGCCGGCGCGGGCGAACATGTCCGCCTGCTGCACCTGCGGCGGCGTTTCGGCGCGCCGTTCTATGCGCGGCTGATTGCGCGCCTTGCGGCGTTTTGCCTCTTTGCTGCGCTTGCGCGCCCGCTGCGCCACCGTGTTGTGCGCGGCGGCTTGCTCCGCGCGCCGTAAGCGCCGCGACGCCAAGCGGCGCGCCAAGGGCGCCGTCAGCGCCATGATCGCCTTGTGAACGCCGCGTCCAAGCCATTCCGCAACATCCAGCCAAGAAAAGCCCACCGCCGCCTGCAGCCCGGCCAGGATGCCGGCCATGCACACCAAGGTGAGCCCCACCACCCCCAAAACCGGGGCCCCGACTGCGTTCAACCACTGACCCAATACGCCCCCGGAACCCGCTGGCAGACCCTCCGGCTGGGGCGCATGAAGCTGCACAAACAGGCAGGCGCACAGGGTGACGGTGAGCCAGCCGGCGCTGCGAATGGCCGCCGTGGACCACGCGGGCCGCTGCACCTCAGCCCGATAGACCAGCCGCACACCTAGGATCAGCACTGCCAAGGGCGCCAGATAGGCCACCACGCCAAAAAAGTAGAGGAACAAACCCGACACATAGGCGCCGCTCCTGCCCACCCAATTGCGCACTTGGCCGGTTTCCCCGGTGAAGCTGAAGGAGGGGTCCATAGGCGAATGGGAGGCGACGGCCAGCAGCAGATAGAGCGACACGGCGGCAAAGCCGATCATGCCGATTTCACGAAAAGGGGCGCGATAGGTGGACAAATCGCCGTACCGAACTTTACATACTGCCGACGCAGTTTAGTCCTAACCGGCCATGGGTACAAATATACAGTTGTGCGGAGAATGTAGATGGACATGCTGGACTTTGGGATGGTCCTGGACCAGCGTCTGGCTGCCGGGGCAAGCCGAACGATGTTGTATGATGTGCGTCAGCAACTCGCGCTAACGCCCGGATGCCCAATTTCGCAGCTCGATTTCACGGGGATTCGGCCGCTTCGGGCGTCCAGCCATGGCGATTTCATGGACACATCGAGCTTAGCGGGAGTTGCTGGATGTGCGTGTTTGACATCTTGGGTTTGAAATGCGTCCAGACAAGCAAAAGGTGGTGGATGAGGTTTGGGATCTGGACCGCATTCGCGCCTTTCTCGACAATCCTCCCTTGGCCCCGGGCGCAGATCCCGACTTCAGCGCCCTAGTGCATGCCTATCGCGGCATGAGGCCGGATGACTTCCGCACTTTCCTGTCCTTGTTCCAACGCGCCGGACGCAACCTCGACGCACACGACGATGCGGGCCGCACCCTGTTGGAGGTCATCGCCGGGCACCGGCTCGCGGCGCCATTCAAGGAGGCGCTGCTGGCCGCGGGCGCCAAGGGCGGCCCGCCGCCCGCCAAACCCTAGATGGCGGTCGCGTTCCTACAGGAGCAGCCCAGCTTCCCGGCGGCCCAGCTAGCCAACGACGACATCGGCGGCCTGCTGGCCATCGGCGGGGATCTTTCCCCGCAACGGGTGCTGTCCGCCTACCGCGCCGGCGCCTTTCCCTGGTTCAACGACGACGATGCCCCCATTCTCTGGTGGAGTCCGGACCCGCGGGCCGTGATCCGCCCGGACGCCATGCACGTCAGCAGGCGCTTGCGGCGCCGCCTGCGGACTGGCGGATTCAGGGCCAGCTTCGACTGCGCCTTCAACGAGGTGGTGCGCGGCTGCGCCGCCCCGCGCAAGGGCCAGGACGGCACCTGGATCACGCGCTCCATGCAGCAGGCTTACCGCCAACTGCACCAGTTGGGCTATGCGCACTCCGTGGAGGTATGGCGGGAAGGGGCGTTGGTGGGTGGTCTGTACGGCCTCTCGCTAGGCGAATTCTTCTTCGGCGAATCCATGTTCAGCCGCGTCCCGGACGCCTCCAAAGTGGCCTTCCACCACCTGTGCAAGCGTCTGCACCGCTGGCGTTTCCAACTGCTTGACTGCCAAATCCCCAACCCCCACCTGCGCACCTTGGGCGTGCAGTCCATGCGCCGCGAAGCGTTCCTGCGCCTGCTGGCCGGCAACGACGAAAGCAAGACCCGCAAAGGCTCCTGGTCTGACATGGGCTAGGGAGGCGGCGCACTCGCCTTCCGGCGGCAAAACTGGTTAGATGACGCCTACGCAAATCACAACCGCAAGAGGGGAATCCGAATGATCAGTAGCGGACCGGTGGAGGACAGGCTTGCCATACGCGAGCTGGTGGAATCCTACAACGATGCCGTCATGCGTTTCGATGGCGATGCTTGGCAAGCCAACTGGCGCGATGACGCCACCTGGCACCTGCCGGGGGCCGGAGACGTCACCGGCAAGGACAACTTCTACCCGATGTGGCGGCAGGCGATGTCAGACTTCTCCTTCGTGGGCTTCTTCGCCTCCGCAGGCCCCATCGTCGTGACTGGCGATACGGCCCACGGCACTTGGTACCAGCAGGAGGAACTGCATCAGAAAGACGGCGTCAAGCGCTTCATCGTCGGGCGCTATGAGGACGACTACCTGAAGGTGGACGGGCGCTGGTACTTCCAGAAGCGGGTGTACAGCATCCTGAAAGCGGAAGAGGGCTAGGGAACCTCTGAACAAGTCGCGTTCGCCCAGCGCCCCGCTCTCAGCAGCGGGGGATGGCGTTGCGGCCATGGGAAGGCGGCCCGTAGAGCAGAGCGCATTCCACGGTCCGCACGCCGCGGGGCGCCCTTCGGGAGGGCCTAAAGGGCGCGCTGGCTGTGTTGCGGCTCATTGTGTGGGGGCAAGCCACACGGCTTCGCCGCGCCTTGCCATCACGCCCTTTAGACTCCTCTGGGCTTC
>CAYGBY010000066.1:0-15859 GCA_964348115.1 uncultured Pseudomonadales bacterium | reverse complement strand
GAAGCCGTGTGGCGGGTCCCACACAATGAGCCGCAACACAGCCAGCGCGCCCTTTCGGCCCTCCCGAAGGGCGCCCCGCGGCGCACGGACTGTGGAATGCCCCTGCTCTGCGGGTCGCCTTCCCTTGGCCGCAACGCCATCTCCGCCCGCAAACAGCGGGGCGCTGGGCGAACGCGACTTGTTCAGAGGTTCCCTAGGTGCGCACCTGCACCGGCAGGTCCGTGATGCCGCGGATGAAATTGGAGTTCAGGTACGCTGGCTCCCCCATCACCTCGACCTTGGAGAAGCGTTGCGTGATCTCCTCCCAAATGACGCGCAACTGCATTTCCGCCAGACGGTTGCCTAGGCAGCGATGGATGCCGAAGCCGAAGGAGAGGTGCTTGCGGGCATCCGGGCGATCAATCCAGAAACGGTTGGCTTCGGGAATGCGGCTTTCGTCCCGATTGCCGGAAAGATACCAGATGCACACCTTGTCCAATTTGCGGATCAGTTGCCCGCCAAGCTCCACATCCTGCATGGCGGTGCGGCACATATGCGCCACCGGGGACTGCCAGCGGATGATCTCCGACACCATGTTGGGAATGAGGCCCGGATTGGCCCTTAGCTTCCGGTATTCCGCCGGCCACTGATTGAGCGCCAGCACGCCGCCGGAAATGGAGTTGCGGGTGGTGTCGTTGCCGCCGACGATGAGCAGCAGCATGTTGCCAAGGAACTCATTTGGGGGCATTTCCTTGGTGGCCCGTCCGTGGGCCAGGAAGGAAATCAGATCCTCCCCCGGCGTCGGCTGGGCCGCCCGCTCCTTCCAAAGCGCGTCAAAGTACTCCCAGCACTTCCACAGCTCTGCGAAGCCGTCCTCGACCTTGTCGAAGTAGTTGGGGTCCACGATGCGCTCCACCGTGTCCGACCAGTGGATCAGCAGGTGGCGGTCCTCCTGGGGCACATCGAAGAGCGTGGCCAGCATCTGGCCGGTCAGCTCCACCGACACCTCGCGCACCCAGTTGAAGGTCTCCCCCACCGGCAGCCCGTCCAGAATGGCGGCGGCGCGGCTGCGGATCAACGCCTCCAGCCGCCCCAACTTGGAGGGTGCGAACATGGGCACCACCACCTTGCGCTGCGCCTCGTGCTTGGGCGGATCCTCCATGATGAACATTGGCAGGTGGAAGCGCGGATCCGGCGTGCCCTCCACCGGACGGCCACCCAGCCGGATGCCGCCGTTGTTGATGTCCGACGAGAACAGCTCATGGTGGGTGTCCACATACTTCACGTCATCGTAGCGGCAAACGGACCAATAGGGCCCGAACTGGCTCTCCGCGCACCGGTGCACCGGCGCCTCAGCGCGCAGCCGCTCGAAGTAGGGCAGCACCGCGTTGGCGGCGAACAGCGCCGGGTGGGCCGGGTTCAACTGCTCCAGCGGTACCTGCCACGGGTCTTGGCCAACGTCTATGGGCCAAGCCTCGCGCCATTCCCGGTTGCTGACGCTAGGGTCAAAGGGCATGTAATTCTGCGCTTCCGCCATACTCGGTTCCTTGTTTGTCGTGATTGGGAGAGGTCCTAGCGGGACGCGCGAACTTGGCGCCAGCACCCATCGGCCGAGTCGGCCGCTCCGCCAATGGACGCTATTGAACCACAACCAAAGGCGCTACACTACAGCCTGCACGGAGAGGTGCCGGAGCTGGCCGAACGGGCTTGACTCGAAATCAAGAGACTCCGCAAGGGGTCCGTGGGTTCGAATCCCACCCTCTCCGCCACTAGCCCCTTCGGAAAGTTCCCAAAGTGTCCGCCAATACACCAATAAGCGCATGATTAAGAGTCGTTTTTTCTTCCCGCCCATGCCTCTAAGTTCGGCTTCGTTCCCCGGCATCCGCAACTTTATGCGGCATTGAATGTAGCACCGAACGCAGGGTGTTGCGTTAGAATGGCCGCATGGCCAAAAACGGGCTCAACGCCAAATTCTGCGCAGAGGTCCGGCACAAGGGGACCAAGGGCGCCGAGCGCCACGGCGCCGCTCTCCCGGTCACCGCCGGGGGTGTGCCAAATGTGTTTGAGCTAGAACAAAGCGCGGCAATGCGACAGCCAGACCTGCCCTGCAGGGGCATGCCCTGACGATCCGGGGAAATGTCCCGGCGGGTGGCAAGGCGACTGCGGCGACGACAAGTGCGGAACAGATGAAGACTGCCACAATTGCCCGCAGGACTGCGGCGAGCCATTCTGCGCATGCGTAGAGGAGGGGGGAATGCGTGTCAGCGGCAGGCCGTGCGAAACCCCATGCGGCAGCGGATGGCCCGTGCGCATTTGCGCGATGCCGCCATGCGATCCCGACCCCGAATGCGGCCCCTGCAAAGCCCCCAACAACGGCACATGCACATGGACGGACCGCCACTATGAACCCGCCGGCGGCGGAGTGCGCTGTGCGGAAATGGTTCAAACCAGGACTTGTCCCGTACCTTGCACCAGCGATTCCGAATGGGATCCCTGTGCGGACGGCAACAAAGGCTCCTGCACATGGACCAAGCGTGAGCGCAATGCCGAGAACGTGTGCGATGAGACACCCGTAACCGAGACCTGCTGCAAGAGCGACCCGCCGTGCGAAGCCCCATGCGGCGGCACCTGCACTTGGGAGGAGAAAGCATTAAACCCCGCCGGGATATGCTTGGTGGTCAAAATCCACACGGTGGTCGGCCCCGTCGGCCCTGACTATCCGGGCGATTGTCCCAACGGCCTGCCCCGGACCTGCGGCACCGGCAATGAGTGCATTCCGCCGGGGTCTTCCTACGACCAGCGGCTCTGCGTTGTTGACGGCACGTGGAAGGACTGCCCTGCCTGCGAGAGCGACGACCCATGCACACCAGAATCTTGCGCCGGCGTGAACAGCGTCACGTCCTGTTCCTGGACCGAGCGGAACTGGAGGGGGACGCAGTGCGTGGCGACGCCCCGCACCGAACGCGACGTCTGCTGCGCAAGCGACGCACGTTGTTCGCCAGCGTGTGGGGCGTCCTGCGTGTGGACGGAGCGCGGTTTGCGGGGCGGGACGTGCGTGGAGACGTTGCGGACGGAGACCGGGGCGGCTTGCCCGCCGGAAACGGGATGCTGTGTTGCAACGGGCGGAGTTGGGTTCACTCTTCAGGGGGCGTGTGTTGGACCCATAGCATCCCATCATTGCAATGGAACGTTCCATCCAGGGAGGGATTGTTCCGAAATTGAAGGGTGCAGACCAACCCCAGGGTGCTGCGTCCAGCCGACGGGGGGCGGGTTTGCGCCTCCTCCGGGACAAGGCAACGTTCTGCGGCCGCCATCCTGCAACAACCTTCCGTCGGCCAGTCTTTGTCTTACAGGCCGGTTTCATCCGGAAACGGATTGCGCGGAGCTTAGTGCATGTGAATGGTGAAAGCGCTTTCCAACAACAATTCCCTGACGCGGTTCCGCACGACGGCGGCCGCGCATCCCCCGCGCTCCGCTATGGACATCGCCACATGCGGTCGATTGGCGATTGGACGCACCCGTTGTCAACAAGACATTCGTTTAACGACCGATGCCCCGTTGATATGAAGGTCGGAGGCCGCCCACCGGAAAAGTCGCGTGTCTCCGTCTGAATGCACACGTTGCAGCCGCTTGGGGGGCACTGTCCCAGAAAACCGCCGGCAATGACGACGAACGCCCAACAACGCTCCACGGGCGGCGTGGCTTCCGGCGGCGGGCAAGCGCCGGGCGTCCACTGCATTCCCGGCAAGGCGTTAGGGTAATTGGCGGGAACGCATGCGTCCCGCGTGGTTGATATGAGTGCGCACGTTCCGCTTCCCGGCACGTTTGGCGACCCTTGGCACACGTTGCAGCAGCCCGTGGGCGGGCAAGCCGCCCCGGTCTCCGTCCGCAACGTCTCCTCACACCGCGTCCCACTCCAGTTCCGCTCCGTCCACGCACAACTCTCCCCACAAGCCGGCGAACAACGCGCGGCCGTGCGCGCCGTGCTGGCCCGCGCCATCCAAAAGGAGACTTGGTTCCATGACGCGCTGCAGGCGCCGCACGGCCTCGCCAAGGCGTCCGGGCCGCTTTTTGTCCGAGGTTCCGCCCAAATCCCCGCAGCGGGCCGATCCGGGGCGCGCCGGGGGCGATCCGCCTCAACGCGGGGCGCGCGCCGGACGATGAGCCTGCGCGGCGGACCGCAAACGCCTCATCCGCCAATGCCGCCGCGCCGCAGGTCCGGCGGCGGACGGGTCTGGAACGTCCCGGTCAGCGCGTACTGCCGCAGGGAGGGAATCAGGCAGCGCCAGCGCCGGTTGTCGGCATTGGCGGCCAACAGGCCCTTCCGGATCATGAGGTCCACCAAAGCCTTTCCCGTGTTCACGCCGACGGCCTGCAGCTCCGCCTTCAAATCCGCGTCTTGGCGCGTCAACATGGCGCGGGCGTCCGCTTTCGCTTGTTCGCGGGGGACGCCCGCCGGTCCCCATTTCTCAAGCAGCTTGCGGGCCGGCGGCATGACCTCGTCCAATTTGGACAACCGGCTTTGGTAGTAGTCCACACGCAGTTCGGCCATCTCCAGCGCCGTGCGGTTCAAGTCCAGGTCCTTCAGGTCCGCAGCGCCGCTACGCAGCATTTCCCGCCCCAAGGCCGTCATGGCCGAACGCAGGTGGTGCGGAAAGCCGCCGCACTCCGACGCGACCCAATCAACGACCTTGTGGCGGCTGCGCGTTGTTCCCTGAACGCCGAGATGATTGAAGACTCCTCGGACGTACGCCTTGGCGTCGGCGCGGTCCAAGGGCTGCAGGCGCACGGTCCGTCCTCCGGCCAGACGCGAAATGGTCGGCTCGACGACGTCCGGCAAATGCGAAAGGCCCGCCAACAAAACAAAGGCCGGCACGTCGGCGCGGCCTTGGTGCAGCGCCGACAACACGTGATTGACGGCGCTGTCCGGCGTTGGCGTCAACAGCTGGGCTTCGTCCACATGGACGCAGAGAACCGCGCCTTTCGGCTCCGCCTTCAGAACCGATTCCAACTCCTCCCACGGAAAACGGGCGGAACGGTCCGCGCCCAGGCCTCCGCCGACGCCGGCGACCGTGATTGAGCCGCCGCGCTGCGCGAACCCACGGCGCAGGCCGCGCCAGCGCTTGCGCAGCCCTTTTCCGGCGGCGGCCAAGGCGGCCTTGTCGATGCGGGCCAGCAGTGTTTGGGGGTCGCGCAGTTCGTCCGCGCCCACTCCGGCCATCAGCAAGGGCGGTCCGTCCCATTGTCCGCGGCATCGCCTGCGGAGTTCCGTCAGAAACGCGGTCTTGCCGACGCCGGGCGGTCCGGAGACGCAAACCGTCTGGCCCTGCGGGTGCCCGTCGGCGCAGGCGGACGCGGCGGAGGCGACGATCCCGAACAGGTCCTCGCGTCCGACGAACACCGGCTCGGCTTCGCGATCCGAGCGGTTCACGTACGCTTGGATTTCCCCTCGTTGGCTTTCGTCCACTTGTTCGCTCCGTCCATCGACAAGCCCCAATGCGGCTTAATCGAGCGCCTTCGTTATTTCAGGTTGGATCTTTACAATGTGCAGCCTTCCTGCTTCTCGCCGTTCAAAATGTTCCCATTGCCCGGCCACGGCTGGTTCGGCGCCATCGCCGGGCGGCCGGTCCACGCCCATCAACCATCGCGCGGCGGCGTCCTTGCCCTCAAAGTGGGTTTCGTCAATCTCGACGGCGCCGGAAAGCGTCCGTACTTTCCCGTCGCAGCCCAGCCGCAGCCGGCGCAGCATGTACCAAGCCGTCGGATAGGACACCGACAGTTCCTGCTTGAGCCGCAATGCGCTGACGCCTTTACGGACGGTCACCAGTAGGTGGGCGGCGAACAACCACTTGCGGGGGTCCACCTTGACGTCCTCAAGCGGGGTGCCCGTCCACGCGGTGAAGTAACTGCGGCAGCCGCCGCACCAACACCATCCGGGATGCTTGCGCTGCGCCTTGATCCGGGATTCGGCCCCGCACTTGGCGCAGTGCGGGCGGCCGTCCCAACGGATGCGCTCCAAGTACTCGATGGCGGACCGCTTGGTGGGGTGGCGGCGCATCAGATCAAAAAGGCTTGGCGTGTCGGCTTTGTGTTTGGCGAGCATGGAGGGCGCTCGTCCGACCAGTGGGCGAATTATGGACGACGGCCCGCTCTTGTCAACACTTCTTTATAATTCCCCTTGGAAATGGCGTTGTTCGGGTGCGGTCCCGACTGTCCGGTCGATCAGCCTGCGCCAGTTCAGCGGCATCCGGGCCGCGCCAACCGCCGTTGCCCAAAACCCCGACGAAAGACGGCCAAAAACAGCCACGTGCGGGGGTTTGGCCTTCGGCAAGGGGGAAAGGCGCGCCCAAGCCCGCAAACCGCCCTGACGGGGATTTCGGGCGCCTAATGCGCGCCGGCCGCGGAAAGGTTCACCAGATGGCCAGTAGGGGTTCTGAGCAGTCCCATCACGAAGACGGGCCGCCCGCAGTCCACGACAAGGCGCCACTTGCCCTTGCCGTCGCCGAGTTGTCCCCGCACCCCCTTCCGGATCAGCAGCCCGCCCTCCAGTTCGGCCGCCGTCATGGTCAGCGCGCCGCCCGCCGGAATCGATGCCCGCACGAGCTGCTCGGATGCGCCGCCGGCGTCGTCGATGCCTGCAATGGCCACATGGGCGGGCTGCAAGCCGGGGTCGACGATCCGCAGCGCGCTTTCCTGGCGGACGTTGCCGCCCAGATTGAACATGGCGATCTCGTGGCGCCGGCCCGTTCTGGGCGCGACGACGTGCATGGGCGCGGCCATGCCGTCGCCGGACAGGATGTAGGACCGCGCCTCGATGGCCTCCCCGCCGCGCAGCGCAAGCCGCCATTCGCCCGCCGGCAGCCCCAGTTCCGCGGCGTCCATATGCGCAACCGCGCCCGCCGCGACGAGAATCAGGGGCAAATCGCGCGCTTTGCCCGCGTTGTCGTGCGCCGTCCCCTGAATGTCGATGTCGCCGTCCGGTCGACATCGGACAAATTGGTCAGCCGCAGCAGCCCGCCGGATCCTCCTTACACAAGGAGCGGAACGCGCAGCAGCCCGCTTCGGGCCGGCGCGACATCCTGGATGCGCGACAGGAACCCCTCCTTCGTCCGCAGCAGCGCGACCGCCTCGATCTCCAGGTCCGTGCGCAGCGCCAGCCGCAGTCCCGACGCCCAGCGTCCGAAGCCGCCCGTCAGTCCCTTGCGCGGGTTGCCCGTCCGCAGATCGGAGGCGTTCAGATGCACGGCTTCCTTTGGTCCGATGGCCAGCGTCGCCGCAGGGCGTCTTCTCCCCATCCGGTCCCAAGCCGTCAGGAGAATTTCGCCAGCGGCGTCATCATGGTTGACCACCCGCAGGAAGCCGTGGCCGTGCCTGTCCTCCGCGGCCATGAACGGAACCACCGTCGGCCCGCGCGCGACCGCCCGGAAATCCAGCCCGCGCGCCGCGTCCAGCGCCACGCGCAGCATTGCTTCGCCCGCCGCTCCGGACGGCGGGGCGATGAGGACTGCGCCATCCATTGCGGCGGCCACGACTTGGGGGGCCTCCGAAGCAGCCGTCAGTCCCGCGGCCGATCCGAACCGGGTCGTGAAGTACCCGGAGAGGTCGAAACGCCGCGGCGCGCCGCCCGCGGCCAAAGCGAGCAGAACGGGGTCCACGCCGACCTCGACGCCGCGCACCAGCAGCGTCGGCACTTGAATGTTGAGCGCGTCCTCGCTCAGGGGATTGTCGTCCAGCGCAATCCAGTCGCCTGTCGATAAATCCAAGTTGGCCGCCAACGGCGCCACGTCCCGGATTCGGTTGCCGCGCAGGTCCAGTTCCGTCAGTTCGGGAAGCCCGGCGAGCGGCGAGAGGTCCGTGATGCGGTTGGACGCCGCATGAAGCTCCCGCAGGTTTTGCGCGGAGGCCAAGACGTCAAGGCTGGTAACGCCGTATCCGCGAATGCGGAGATCCCGAAGCCGTTCGATTCCTTCAAGAATCGTTGGATGATCCACTCTGTAAATGTAGTGCGCCAACGTTTCCGCCAGCACCGCGCGCAACGTTGGAGGCGTCCCGCGCGTCCTCCATGCCGTCCAGCAGCGCCCAAAGCGCCGCCTCCGCTTTGGCCGGCGTCATCGGCCCGCTCCCCAAAGGACGGCCAAGGCGCAGGTTTTCGTTGGGTTGGTCATTGGGGCTCCTAGGTTTCCAGTGCGGTTTCCGTCATCGCTCCAGGCTCCGCAAGCGCTGCGCGCGGACGGCTTGGCGGTTTCGTCGGTCCTCCCTTTCCGTCGCCGGATAGGTGTGGTTACCCGTGGCGATGCCCACGGGATGGCCCAGGTCGCGCATGATCGCCCGCCAGTTGCGGTCGTGCGGCATGGCGAAGTCGCCCCGGCTCGCCTGGATGTAGTGGGCGATTTCGTGGGCGATCAGGGCTTCGCCCTTGCGCCGCAGGGTTCTTGGCGTGAACGTGATCCTGCAGCCCGCCAATTCCTGCGCACCGTTGACGACGCGGATGCGGCAGGAGACGTTCCCTCCCTCCCGGTAATCGATTTGGCGCTGGAGGGCGATCTCCGGCGGCGGCGGGCAGGCTCAAGACGGAGCCGACTTGGCAGCTGGAGGTCGTCTTGGCACTTGGGCCGCGCTGGCTGTTGGCTCTGATGCTGCCCTAGCCTCGGATCCTGAATGCGCCGGAGTTGGGGCGGCCGAGCGCCGGATGATGCAACAAAAGGTGCGCCGGCGCGATTTCTGGGACGGAAAGGGGTTTAAATCACAAATCAAATCAATATGTTGTAGGATTCAGTTGCACGCCCACCCTCTCCGTCATAGGCGTTTGGATATAGAGGGTGCGAATCGCGAGAACGGTACGCCGACAGCACCTAACTGGCGGTGAGCGCTGTCCCCGGATGTTGGGACTGCCAAGTCGCCTGGGCGTTGTTGATGAAACTCCAGAGGTTCGCCGGCAGAAAGCCGTCAACCGTTTCGGCGTTCAACTCGGTGATGAGAAACCATGTCTCTCCAAGCCGCCGGCGAAAAGTCGCAGCCAAGTCTTGGACGTCTAGATTTGATACGAGAACGGCCGCGTTGGGAAGCGGCTGCGCCCAGGTCACCACTGCGTTGGTGTCGTTGAGAACCGCCTGCGCCTGCCACGGCAGGCAGTGGTTGCTGTAGCTGAATAGGTAGGCCTTCATGTTCGTGGCTCCTCAAGTTGCTCGCCGTCGCCCTTAGTGCGGGTTTCTCCATCGGGTACTGCGGGGTTTGGCGACGGCGGTTCCAAGACGTCTTGTGGCAAAACCCCTTTCTTGGCTAGGACTCGCTGCACTTCCAATTGCTCCATCTCCAGTCGAAATTTCTCCGATTGAAGCCGGTCCGGATCCTCCCTTGCAAATCGCGCGTAGTGAATGAGGTATCCGGCAATGATAATCCCGATGCCGACAACGAAAAAAGCGCTGAACGTCGGCACACCGCTGACCACCGCGAAGTCGCGGAACAGATACGCAAAGACGCCCAAAAATTGGCGTCAACAACAGCAACGGCACTAGCGGCCCCATCGCTGTCCCCTTGGTGACAAGCGCGGTTCCGCTCTTGTGCAGGCCGCCTAGCATTTCTCTCTCTGACCTGCCCCAGGGAGTCCTTCACTTTTGGCCATCTACCGCTCCAGAACGGGCAAGCCGACTTTAGCAAATCGCACGGGCGGCGCAATCCGCTACGCTAAGGTGCCAGTCCCGCCTCGACCCGCTCGTGCAGCCGCTCCAGCACCTGCCCCAGTTGGGATCCAGATCTCGGGGTCCTAGGCCGCCGCCTGCCAAGCTTCCCAGAACCGGACGCGTCGTCGCTTGTCACCTCTAGGCCGTAGACAATCGCATGGACAGGGGCGGTAACACTCGCCAGGCAGATCAGCTTGCGTCGTCGTAGCGCGCCAGCACTAAGTCCTCCGGATCGCTCGGCGGCTCGGCATCGAATAACACCCTCCCACGCCGGACCGGGCGATCAGCCTATAGACACCCCTCCGACACCCCAGCATCCTCGATAGCAAGGGCTCGCCTAGGCCCGGCGCCCGCGACACCTGCTCGAGTGGTGCGACTGCCGGGGAGAGGGCGCTGGCCTAGATGGCCCCAATCCATCCCTTGGCTACAACCTAGTGTAGTGTCCTAAATAAAGCGTTGATTAAGTGGATTCCGTCAGGGTTCGGCGTCCCCGATGAACTTTTTCGAGGATTCCGTCGACAGCCTTTGTCCACACTAGGGGGCGCGGGTTTTCGTTATAGCTGCGCAAGTATTCGCGCAAGCACTTCTCCAAGGCGGGCACCGAGGTGAACACGCCACGACGAACCCGCTTCTGCGTGAGCATGGCGAAGAACCGCTCCACGAGGTTGACCCAAGACGAGCTGGTCGGGATGAAGTGCAGGAAGATGCGCTTCCTGCGTTCAATCCATGCGAGCACCTTCTCGTGTTTGTGCGTCGCGTAGTTGTCCAAAACGATGTGAATCTCCTGTTCCTTTGGCACGGCCCTGTCAACCTCCCGCAGAAACCTCAACACCTCCTGATGCCGATGCCTGCGGTACGTCTTGCCGATCACCTCTCCCGTGGCGACATTCAACGCCGCGAACAACGTGGTGGCGCCGTGGCGCTTATAGTCGTGCGTCATCGTTGCGAGGCGTCCCTTCCTCATCGGCAAACCGGGTTGCGTGCGGTCCAGCGCCTGGATCTGGCTTTTCTCATCAAAGCTGAACACCGCGGCGTTGTGCGGCGGGTCGAGATAAAGCCCGACCACATCGCGCAACTTCTCCTCGAAGCGCGGGTCGTTGCTGAGTTTGAAGGTGCGGATCAGGTGCGGCTTCAGTCCGTGGGCGCGCCATACCCGATTGACGAAGCTGTGGGTCGTGTCCAGATGTCGCGCCATCGACCGGCACGACCAATGGGTCGCATCGCTCGGGACGGTGCGCGTCGTCGCCTCAAGGACCTTGCTGCGCAGTTCCGCCTGCCCGCGGGTGTCCTTGCCACCGTGATTCGCCCCACGCGGGCGTTCCTTCCCAATGCTTGACATCCCCTCTTCCGCCACCCGACTTCGCCAGCGCCCGACCTTGTTCGCGTCGGTTCCCAGCTCCGCGGCGATCGCCTTGTTGGTCATCCCGTCGGCCGCCATCAGAACGATTCGCGCACGCTCTCGAAGGCGAACCGGGGCACTGCGCGCCGAAGCCCACTTCTCGAGCTTTCCACGTTCTTCGTTCGACAGTGTGATTTCCGCCGCCACTCGCATCGCATCGCCCTCGACACCTCGACGCGAAACAGGATAACTCATTTCAACCAGATAAAATATGTTTTATTCGAGACACTACACTAGATGCTCTCACGCACACGGTGCGGGACGGTCGCCGCCGCGATTGGAGTAGCGTTAGCCACGCTCACGCAGCCTTCTCCGTTTTTCCCTTTTCATGGTTTTGGCCGCTTCGCGCACCCGGTGATACTCGCCCTCGGGTAGTCGCTTCCGAAGTTTCCTCCAGAATTTCGTCTCTCTGTGTATCCATTTGGACCGGTTGCACGATGAACACGCCAACATGATGTTGCGAATCCCGTTCGAACCGCCCAGGGCCAACGGCTCAAGATGATCCACTTGGAAGCCTTCGCTGATGGAAGCTCCGCAGTAGTAGCACACATCGTCCTGAATTGCCCTCAGCAACTCAATGTCGGCTTTGGAATAAGCGGGTTCGTCCGATTCAGCAATGGCTTCCCGGCGATTTGCCCGGCTGACCCAGTCCCACGCCCTACGTCGGTCTTTCTTCCATAGAGGCTCCAGTTCGCTTCTCCAGACGTCCGCCGATGCCCGGTAATCGCCATAAAAATCTGGCCCCTCAACCCCGCATGGACACGAACTAAAATCAGCTTGCGGCGGAGCCCCACAACGAGAGCATTGCACATGCTTGCGGAGCGCTTCCTTGAAGGCCGCCAAGATTCCCCAACCAGGATCATAGTCGATACTGAAGTAGAGGAAGCCATCTCCAACATCGAACATTTCGCTAACTGCGGGACTGGGGAAGAAGTGGTCGTCAAAACCCATGTTCAAATCCTCTGGCCCAGCTACTCTAGGCCGATATACTGAAGGAAGGCGGAAAAAGAAACTACCAAGGTCACAAATTAGAAGCCGGCACCGCCCCCTGCCCCGCTTCAATGGGGTTTTGGTGAAGACCCAATCATCATCCACGCATTGTCGTTGTGGAAGCGACGACCAGATCAGTGTGGGGATCGATTCTCGTGTGCGGCCTCACAATATCAGGAGGCAGGCGATCGTCAACAACCACAGGATTAGCTTTCGGATCTCCTTGATATCTGCCGCGTCGATCGAAAACTCTCGATCATCTTTGTTGGGGGAGCGTGTCCGGGAATACCGCATGCGAGTTCTCCAGAATTTTCTATCCATCTGTTGCTTTTCCTCAGACGGGATACGGGTTTCCGTTGCTTGGGCTTTCCCCTCAGCCGCGGTTTCATGCTCGGAAAGCGAGACGGGCCAAGCCAGTTCAGAACTTGGCCCTTGGTCGTACTATGGATCTTGCAGGCGGGGTCACGGTTGGGCGAGGGACCCGGCTTCGGGTGCTTATGCCGAGCCGGGTTCCCGAAGTTTCCGCAGGAGGGTTGCCTCCAATGGTTTATCTGGATGGTCTGCTCCTCCCCCATCAGGTCGATGGTCGCGGGGAGGGGACACGGGGGCGCTTTTTCATGGCGGCGAAATCTTCTTTGCGTACGGGTTCGGTTTATGACGACTCCACTCCGGCGAGGTGGGTCAGCAGACTGAAATGTCGAGGGCGCCTCGGTGCCCTCAAGCCGAATTGCCAAACGTGCCCCGATGCGGCAATGTGTAGGCTATGGTGAGAATTCTGGTGACCGACCGGGACGGCGGGCGGCATAAGGTCAGGGCCGCCGAGGGCGTCCTTATGGAGGCCTTGCGGGATGCGGATTTGGGCGTTGCCGCCATTTGCGGCGGCCAGTGCGCCTGCGCCACCTGCCACTGCTTCATCGAACCGGACTGGGCGCCGCGGCTGCCGCCGGCGGATGAGGATGAGGTGGCGTTGATCTCCTGTTTGGACCACTATGACCCTGAGCGTTCCCGCCTGACCTGCCAGATCAGGGTCACGAACGCCTTGGACGGCTTGTCGCTGACGGTAGCGCCGGAGGAGTGAACGGGCGGGAGCCCCTTATCGGGCGGCGCCAGCCTAGGTAACCGCATGACTCCCCAAGGCTGGACGCTGCCAGCCTACGTAACCGTATGACGCCCCAAGGCCGGACGCCGCCAGCCCGCAAAACCGCATGACGCCCCACAGGCCGGGTGCCGTCAGCCTGGGTAACTGCATGACGCCCCGCAGGCCGGACGCCGTCAGCCTGCGTAACTGCATGACGCCCCACGGGCCGGACGCCCCAACCTTCGCGGCGGCACCTATGCATGAACAGCTGGCCGAGGGGCGCGGGTGCTTGAACCGCTTCACCGCCGGCGGATATCCGCAATGTCGTCCTCGTGCCGCTTGCCAGCCGAGGGGTGCGGGTGGTGCTTGAACCGCCCCACCCGCTTCGTGGAGAGAATGGTGCTTGAAAACCGCTTCACCCGCTTCGTGGAGAGGCGGCCTGGGCGCTATTATTCCCCTTGGTCAGGGGACGGCGCGGTACGGGCCGGCACCGGATCGGCCAAATCGAGGCGGGCGAGCGCCGCGGCACGGGCAGCGGCGAACTCATCGCCCGGATGCCAAGACTGCATCTCCTCCGCCTGGGCGATCAGCCAAGTGACAAGCAGGCCGAAGCGCACATCCGCGACCATGCCGTCGAATACCCAGTCGTCGGTCAACTCATCGCTCGGCTGGTGGTAGTGGTTGGCGGTGTAGTCGTTGATCCGCTCCATGCCCCACCCCTCGGGCTTGCCGACGATTTCGACGCCGCCATCCAAATAGATGCCCGGCACGCCGATCTTGGCGAAGCTGAACTGGTCGGAGCGATAGTAGTAGCCCCGGTCGGGAAACTGGTCGCCCTTCAGGGTCCTGCCCAAGTAGCGCGCAACCTCCGACGCCACCGCATCGAGGGAGGACTTGCCGAGGCCGACGAAAATCATGTCGCTCGCTTCGCCCCAGATATTGGCGCCGTCGAAATTGACATTGGCCGAGATGCGCCCGGCGGGAAAGGTCGGATGCCGGGCGTAGTAGCTTGAGCCCAACAGACCTTGCTCCTCCGCGCCGACCAGCGCGAACACGATTGAGCGGCGCGGCGGACTGGGCAGGGCGGCGAGGGCCTTGGCGAGCGACAGCACCGCGGCGACGCCGCTGGCGTTGTCCAAGGCGCCGTTGTAGATCGCGTCTTCGCCCTCGGCCGCGGCCGCCGCCTTGCCCAGATGGTCGTGGTGGGCCGTGACGACCACCGCCTGGCGCTTGAGCTTGGAATCGCAGCCCGGCAGCACGCCTAGGACGTTGGCGCTCTGCACGTCCTCCAGCTCCCCTTCCAGTTCCAGGCTCGTGGCAATGCCAAGGGGCACGGGCGCAAAATCCTGGCTGCGCGCCGCGTCCACGAGGGCGGCGAGGTCATGGCCGGCGGAGGCGAGCAGCTTGCCCGCCGCCGATTCCGTCAGCCAGACGGACACTTCAAGGCGCGGCTCGCCCGTTGCGGCAAGCTCGAACTGCGGGCCGGTCCAAGAGGTCTCCACCACCTGCCAGGGATAGCCAGCGGAAGGCGTGGTGTGAATGATGATTGCGCCCGCCGCGCCGAGACGGGCGGCAATCTCGTATTTGTAGGTCCAACGCCCGTAGTAGAGCCGGCGTTCACCGGCAAAAAGGTCGGCATCCCAATGCGGATCGTTGTTCAACATCACCAGCACCTTGCCGCGCATGTCCCCCGCCTTGTAGTCGTCCCAGCCGTATTCCGGCGCTTGGATGCCGTAGCCGACGAAGACAAGCTCGGCATTGGCGAGGGCGGCGCGGTCGCTCTGGTTGGCGATTTTGGCCACGAATTCCGTACGTGGCGCCAACGACACGCCCGTGGAAAAGGACCATTCCGAGGGCATGCCCGTGGTGATCCCCACCAGCGCAAAGGGCTGCTGGTAACCTTGGGCGCCACCCGGCTCGATGCCGATCTCGGCCAGCCGCGCGGCGATCCACTGCCGCGCCTGCAAATCACCAGCGCTGCCGGGGCCCCGGCCCTCGTAGGCATCACTCGCCAGTTCGGCCACCACGGCCCGCAGGTCTTCGCCCCGGATCGACGATGCCGCCCGGTCCGCATAGGCCATGGCCGCCTCCGGCGCGGCTGGGCCGCAGCGCTCCGCCGCCGCCGCTTCCCCAGTGGCCTCCTCCCAGGCGCGACGGATGACGAACTCCCGGTCCAGGTTAAGCAGTGGGCCGAGGCTAAGGGGCTCGAAGTTCGCATCAGCCGTCAAGTCGCCACGCTCGATGGTCTCCTGCAGCGACCAGCCATGCCGCACCGCCTCCCGTCCGACCTCCGCAAGGTTCTCGATGAAAGCCTGAAACTCGGCGAGGCCCTCCCGCCCGGTCAGCGGCCCATGCCCCGGAATCACCCGATCGAAGTCCAGGGCAAGCACCGCGTCCAGTGTTTGACCCCAGCGCTGCACGCTGCCGCCGGCTTCGAGATCGATGTTGGGGTACAGGCGGTTGAAGAAGAGATCCCCTAAGTGCACGGCACGGTCCTCAACGAACAGCGCCACGAGGTCGCCATCCGTGTGGCCCCGGCCCGGCCAGATCAGTTGCACGGTCTTGTCGCCCAAGCGGATGACATGGCTGTCCTCGAAGGTCTCGTTCGGCAGGGTTTGGGCGGCAGCGCCCCGCCAATGGTCCGCGTCCAGGGTCTCCAAGTGGTGCAGGGTGCGGGCTGTCGAGACGATGCGTTGCGAGCCGTCGAAGGCCGGGTTGCCGTGGGTGTGATCG
>CAYGBY010000065.1:0-16034 GCA_964348115.1 uncultured Pseudomonadales bacterium | reverse complement strand
CCGGAGCGGCGGATGTTGATGGCGGGATAGACTCGCTTTTCCGCTATCTTGCGCGCCAAGTGCACTTCGTTGTTGCCGGTGCCCTTGAACTCCTCGTAGATGACCTCGTCCATCTTGGAGCCGGTGTCTATGAGCGATGTGGCCAGTATGGTCAGGCTGCCGCCCTCCTCTATGTTGCGCGCTGCGCCGAAGAAGCGCTTGGGGCGCTCAAGGGCATGGGCGTCCACGCCGCCGGTAAGCACCTTGCCGGAAGAAGGCTGGGTGGTGTTGTAAGCCCGGGCCAGACGGGTCATGGAATCCAGCAGGATGACCACGTCCTTCTTGTGCTCCACCAGCCGCTTGGCTTTCTCGATGACCATCTCCGCCACCTGCACGTGGCGGGTGGGCGGCTCATCGAAGGTGCTGGCCACCACCTCGCCGCGCACCGTGCGCTGCATTTCGGTCACCTCCTCCGGCCGCTCATCGATGAGCAGCACGATGAGCACCACGTCCGGATCATTGGCGGTGATGGATTGGGCGATGTTCTGCAGCACCAAGGTCTTGCCCGCCTTGGGCGGGGAGACGATCAGACCGCGCTGCCCCTTGCCCACCGGAGCGATGAGATCCACGGTGCGGGCGGTCAGGTCCTCCGTGCTGCCGTTGCCACGCTCCAGGGTGAAGCGCTCTGTGGGGAACAGGGGGGTGAGGTTCTCAAAGAGGAGCTTGTGCTTCTTGGAATTGGGTTCGCTGAAGTTGATTTCATCCACCTTCAGCATGGCGAAGTAGCGTTCGCCATCCTTGGGGGAGCGGATCTTGCCGGCCAAGCTGTCGCCGGTGCGCAGGTTGAAGCGGCGGATCTGGCTGGGGGAGACGTAAATGTCATCCGGACCGGCTAGGTAGGAGCTGTCCGGCGAACGCAGGAAGCCGAAGCCATCCTGCAGAATCTCCAAGGTGCCGGCGCCGAACACGTCCTCACCGGATTTGGCCTGCTTGCGCACGATGGCGGCGATGACCTCCTGCTTGCGCAGGCGGGCAAGGTTGTCCAGGCCAAGATCCCGGCCCATGTCCACCAGTTCGCTCACCGGCTTGGCTTTAAGTTCTTTCAGGTACATCGCCATGGCATATGCTCGTTGTCAAACTACATGGAATGCTTAGGATTGCGGGCGTGTTGGTGTTGCGTAGCGCCCGCTCGGGGCGGCGAAATGCCGGGGCAAGCATCTAGAGGCGCTGCTTCCCCCTAATCCCTAGGAATTCAAGTGTAGTGTTTCGATAGGCTTCGTCAAGCGGGTTTGCGGCGGCGGAACCGCCGCCGGGTCGAGTGGCTAGATGTTGCTGTCCAGAAAGGCCTCCAAGGCCGATTTGCTAAGCACGCCCACCTTGGTGGCCTCCACTTCGCCGCCCTTGAACAGCATGAGGGTGGGAATGCCGCGAATGCCGTACTTGGGCGGCGTGGCTTGGTTGGCGTCTATGTCGAGCTTGCAGATCTTCACCCGCTCGCTGTACTCCCCGGCAATTTCGTCCAGAATCGGGGCAATCATCTTGCACGGGCCGCACCACTCCGCCCAATAGTCCACAAGCACCGGCTTGTCGGAGTTAAGCACGTCGGCTTCGAAATCGGCGTCCGTGGTGTGAACGATGTTGTCGCTCATGCGTTGGTCTCCACTTGATTGGTTTGGCAGCAGTTGGTTCGGCTGCGGGGAAAGAATTGCGGATGGGCTATTCTGCACAAAAGCCATTTGCAAGCAAACTTTTTTGGCCCTATCCTTAGCTTTTTGGCTGTGCTGGCCGGGTTTTTCTGCGCGTGTGCGCTGCCCTCCCGCCCAGCGCCAAAGCCGTTTGAGCGCAACAGATGAACTTGACGTTTGCATTGCACCATCGGTCATTGATGGGCTTCGCCTTAACCTTGGCTCTGTGCTGCCTTGGGCTGCCCGCCGACGGCGCGGCGGCCGCGCCGGCTGCGCAGGAGGAACGCCTCCCAAACTACCGCCAAACCACGGACAAGGAGCTCACCGCCCTGGCCGCCCGCTGGGACCACCTGAGCGCTGCTGAACGCCGCGCCCTGTTTTCCGAAGTGAAGCTGCGCATGGTCCAGCGGAAAAGCGTACGACCCGGCGCGCCGAGCGGCGTTCTGCACATCCGCCTTACGCGGCGTTTCGGCACCGGCCCCAACAATCCCGCCAAGGGCCAACTGCATATTCAGATGCAGGCCCCCAACCAAGTCGCACGGGTGCGCACCCACTGCCAAGGCCCGCCGGACAGTTGCCCGAATGTGCGCGGGCCAGACGCCGCAACACCGGTTGCCGATGAACAACAGCAAAAACAACAGGAAGAACAACAAAAGTATGGCGTCGGCTTTGAGCGGCGCACTGGCCAGCAGCCCGCCGTGAAGGGGAAGCAGGCGCCTAGGGAACCCACCGTTCGGGCCGTGGATTCAGGCTGATCGTCCAGCAGGCGCATCCAATGGAGGAAAGCGAAAGCGCCAAGCTGCTGCTAGTGGACGATGACCCGGAGTTGTGTGAACTTATCCAAGACTACCTCACCAAACAGGGTTTCGACGTGGACTGCGTGGGCAACGGCGCAGCCATGGACGCTTATCTTGCCGAACAGCCGCCGGCCTTGGTCATTCTGGACCTGATGCTGCCTGGAGAGGACGGCCTGTCCATTGCCCGGCGGCTGAAAGCCGGCCCTGGCCTGCCCATCGTCATGCTGTCCGCCCAAGGCGAGGACTGGGACCGCATCATCGGTTTGGAGGTGGGCGCCGATGACTACCTAAACAAGCCATTCAACCCCCGGGAGCTGTTGGCCCGCGTACGGGCGGTGCTGCGCCGTGCGCAACCGCTCGCCGGCAAGGATGCCGGCTTGGTCCGCTTCGGACCTTTCCGCCTGGACATTCCAGCCCGGCTGCTAAGCTGCGAGGATAAGGCGGTGCCCCTGACCGCCGCCGAGTTCGACCTGCTGCGGGTGCTGGCGCTGAACCCCAACGAGGTGCTGGACCGGGACCACATTCTGGGTCGGTTGACCGGCACCGAACGCTCGCCCTTCGACCGCACCATCGACGTGCGCATCAACCGCCTGCGCAGCAAGATAGAGCCCGATCCGGCAGCGCCCACGTACATTAAGACCATTCGGGGGAAAGGCTACATGTTTTGCCCGGGTGGGCGCTAGGGCGAAGCGGTCTCCAGCCCGCGCCTTGCCGCAAAGCCCATGATCTTCCGCCCAACCTCCCTGCTGGTCCGCACCAACCTGACGCTGGCGGTCAGTTCGCTGGCGATCGTGGCAATCGTGATCTTCGCGCTGCAACAAAATGTGGTGCAGCCCATCGCCGAGCAATCAGCCGACGTTGAGGCCGCGCTGCTGGTGTTGACTGCGCAGACCTGGGTGGAGCTACCGCCGGAGGCGCGCGGCCCCTTCGAGTGGGAGCTGGCCGAAAATCACGATCTGTACGTCAGCTCCAAAGCCCTAGAGCATCCGCCGGCAAGCTATGACGAATCCCCTTTCCTAGCGGCCCTAGGGGGGAATTTCCTAGCGGCCCTGGAGGAAAAGTTGACCGCCCGCCTCGACCAGCCGGTGACGCTCACTCAAGACGACGAAGGCCTGGTTTGGGCGACCCTGCCCATGGGCGACCACCATCTGGAAATTGGGTTTTCCGGAACACGCCGGGACACCCAGCCCCTCTATAGTAGCCTTATCATCGCCGTTCTAGGCACCGCGGTGGTGCTTCTCACCTCCGCCATCATCGTGGTGCGCATCACCCGCCCCCTGGTGCAGGCCGCGCAGCGGGCGACGGAGTTTCGCGGCGCCGCCAACTTCGCCCCCCTGCCGGAGAAGGGTCCCAAGGAGTTGGTGGTGCTGGCGCACAACTTCAACAACATGGCGCGGGATATCTCCGCCCTGCTGGCCAACCGCACCACCCTGCTGGGCGGCATCTCCCATGACCTGAAAACCCCCCTGACGCGCATGCGGCTGGCTCTGGAGCTCTTGCCCGACAGCGTGGATCAGGAATTGGTGGCGCGCTTTGAACGCAATCTCGAATCCATGGACGAACTGATCAGCAACGCCCTGAAGTTCGCCCGGGGCGCTTATGAACCAGCCAAACAGGTGGATCTGCCCGCCTTTGTGCAGCAGGTGGCCAACAACCAGGATCCTCCCGTGCCATGCGCCTGCAACAGTGCGCCCCAAGGACCTGTGCAACTGGCGCCAAGCGCCCTGACGCGGGTGTTGGGCAACCTGATCAGCAATGCCCAACAACATGGCGAGGATGCAGCCATACGCCTGAACGGAAGGGAGATTCACGTCCTCGACAACGGGCCGGGCATCCCGGAAGAGCACCGCGACGCCATATTCCAACCGTTTTTCCGCCTGGATCGCTCGCGCAGCGCCGTAACCGGCGGCAGCGGCCTAGGACTGGCCATCGTTCACCAGCTCTGCCAAACCCACGGCTGGCGCATCGACGTGCGGGACCGTTCCCAAGGCGGCGCCGATATGTGCGTGAAAGTGTAACTTAATTGATACAAATCGTTACAAAATGACACAAAAAAGGGTCGCTCTGAAACGCACAGAGCCGGCGTTTCGCGGATACTAAGCACGTGGCTTGGTCCGCAACAGATCAGCCACTTTACGAGTCGATCTCTATCCCCTAGACCACTCGTGGTCGACTCCAGCCGCCGGCTTCCTCTCCAAGCCGGCGGCTTTTTTGTGCGCACAGATCGCCGCATGGTGCAGCGACGACCGCACCTCGCGCCGCCCGACGACAAACCGCCAGTGCATCCCCACCTGACCGACCTTCGCCAGCAACCCCAAGGAACTTGGGGGCGCGACCGAGAACGGAATCCCGTTCTTGATCCAACCCCTCCGGCGCACACGCAACCTGACGCAGCCGCTTGTAGCTCACGGACGCGCAACGGTCCGCTTCGTATCGCTGGAATTGCTGCTCCTTGAGTTCCAAGCGAAGGGCCAGCGCACCCTTTTGGCCCTCGCGGAGGGCGCCCCGCGGCGCACGGACTGCGGAATCCCCGCCGCGCTGCGGCTCGCCTTGGCATGGCCGCAACGCCGTCTCCGCCCGCAAACAGGGGGGCGCTGGGCGAACGCGACTGGTTCAGAGGTTCCCTGGAACACACTCCCCGCTGTACAACCGCACCGCAAAGTCGTACTCTAATCATCAGGTCTTTCAATGTTTTCCCTAAGTGTTGCGAGCGCAGCGGATTGCTTAATGTGTAAGGAGACGACAAATGAGCGGGATGCGTAGATGCAAAGCGATGACGCCACATGGCAAAAGGGCGGCAGCCTTTGCCTTGGCGCTGACCCTAAGCACCGCTGGCTTGGCGGCGGCACAGGAGGAACTGGCGGGGCCTCGCGCCGGCAAAGCCTACCTGACTTTGGGCGTACCTGGGTACCGGCCAGCGGAGGGCGACAACTTCCACGGCGGCCCCGCTTTTGGCATCGGCTACATGGCCAATCGGCGGCTGGGCTTGGAGCTGCTTTACTCCCATGTCCGGGTCAACTATGACACCGAAGCCGGCGAGGTCGTCGACGATGCCGACCTAATCTGGCTGAACGCCCTGTACAAGCTGGGCCAAGGCGGCGGCAGATGGCAGCCTTTCGGCCTGCTGGGCGCGGGACGCAGCGAAATCGGCGACGGCTTTGGCGGCGATACGGAAGTCAACGCCGGCTTCGGCATGTTCGGCCAGCTAAATCGCCGCTGGGCCTTCCGTGCGGACCTGCGGGCGGTGCATTCAGAAGACGAAGGCGGCGTGGAGCCTTTCGCCCTTCTCGGCGTGACCGGATCCCTAGGTGAATTGCCTCCCCCACCCCCTGGGGATTCTGATGGCGACGGAGTGCCGGACCCGAACGATCGCTGCCCAAACACGCCCGTCGGAGTTCCTGTGAATGCCCATGGCTGCCCCCTGGACAACGACGGCGATGGCGTACCGGACTATCTGGATGAATGTCCCGGCACCCCAGCCGGGGCGCTGGTGGACGAGAAGGGCTGTCACCTGGAGGTCGAGGAGCAGGTCAGCACGACGGTGATCATCGAGTTCGACTTCGATTCCGCGGAAATCCGTGCGGCCAACTACCCGAGCATCCGCGCTATCGCGGAATTCATGCGCGAGCATCCCAATGCCATTGCGGTGCTGGAGGGCCACGCCGACGTGCGCGGGCCGGTTGCCTACAACCAGCGCCTTTCCGAACGGCGCGCCAACGCGGTGCTGGACCGTCTGGTGCGGGTGGAGGGCATCAGCTCAAGCCGCCTTCAGGCTAGGGGGTTCGGCGAAACGCGCCCGTTGGTCGATGCGAACACCAACCAAGAGCACCAGCGCAACCGCCGGGTGCGGGGACAGGTTGACGGCACCCGCATGATCATCCGGATGAGGTCGCAACAGCAAGCGCCGCAGTGAAAAATGGGCCAAGCCATGCCCGCAGGCGACGGAGCCAGCTTCCTAGTTGTGCTGTACCGGCAAGACGGCAATGGGCGTGGACCAAGCCGCGCCGCAGGATCGCGGAACCAGTTTGCCGCGATCCTGTGGGGCGCACGGCCCTTTTCCTTTCGGCAGCGCCGGCAAAGAAGCAAGCAGGAACGATCCAGCGCTTGGCATTGGGCACCGCTTGACCGCCGCCAAGGACGCGCAGGTGATCGCTCCGCACGACCCATCCGCGACCCCTAGGGAACCTCTGAACAAGTCGCGTTCGCCCAGCGCCCCGCTGTTTGCGGGCGGAGATGGCGTTGCGGCCAAGGGAAGGCGACCCGCAGAGCAGGCATTCCACAGTCCGTGCGCCGCGGGGCGCCCTTCGGGAGGGCCTAAAGGGCGCGCTGGCTGTGTTGCGGCTCATTGTGTGGGACCTGCCACACGGCTTCGCCGCGCCTTGCCATCACGCCCTCTAAGCTCCTCTGGGCTTCCGGGACTTGTTCAGAGGTTCCCTACAGGCAAATGAACGTACGTTACGATGCGCAGGGGCCCATGGCCCTGCTGACCATTTGCCGGCCGGAAAAGCACAACGCCATCTCCTTGGACACCCTGGAGGAACTGCACCAGGGGGTGGGCCGCGCCGCCGACGACGAGGGCATTCGCGTCATCACCATCACCGGCGAAGGGCAACACGCCTTCGCCTCCGGGTCCGATCTAGGCGAAGTGCTGCACAGAGACTTCCACAAGGCTCTGGAGCCTATCGTGCAAGGCTTGGCGGAGCGGCTGGAGCGCACTCCCAAACCGACCATTGCCGCCATCAACGGCATCTGCATGGGCGGCGGACTGGAGGTGGCCTTGGGCTGCGACCTGCGCATCGCCACTCCCAACGCCACCTTCGCCACCCCGGAGGGCAAGCTGGGCATCATCCCAGGGGGCGGCGCCACGGCGCGGCTGCCGCGCATCGTCGGGCGCGGCTGGGGGATGGAGATGCTGCTGATGGGGGAACCCATCGACGCTGAACGCGCTTGCGCCATCGGCCTGATCACCCGCATCGTGCCGCAAGGCGAACTGCTTGATGAAGCCCGGCGCATGGCCGAACATCTGGCCAGCTTCGCCCCCTTCGTGCCCCGCACCATGAAGGCCATGGTCAACTTCGGCATGGAGGCAAGCCTGGCGGGGGCGCTGATGCTGGAGAAGTACGCTCAGGGGGCGCTGGTGCAGACCGAGGACAAGCACGAAGGCATCACCGCCTTTCTGGGCAAACGCCCGCCGCAGTTCAAGGGGCGCTGAAGGCGCCGATGCTCAACGGCTTTCGGTCGCCTGAGGTGGAAGCAGCGGCCTGAGCCATCGTCGTTCCCGCAAAAGAACCAGCGAACGGCGCTCGGCGCGGGGATATGAACGAACATGTCGGCAAACCGAAATTCCGTTCTTGGCGGGGGCCGGACCGGGTTTCAGACCCAGCCGTCGAGTTGGCTGGCGTCGGCTGGATGCGCGCCGAGGACTGGTGGCCCTACCAGCGCCCCACCTTCGTCACGCCGCCATTCGCGGGCTACGTGTCCGGGCACTCGACCTATTCCCGCGCCGCGGCGGAAGTATTGATGGCATTGACGGGCGATGCCTACTTCCTTGGCGGCATGAGCGCGTTTGCCATTCCCGCCAACGAGTTCCTGCATTTCGAGGCCGGGCCGAGCGTCGACCTGACCCTGCAGTGGGCCACCTACCGGAACACCGCCGACCAGTGCAGCCTGTCGCGCATCTGGGGAGGCATTCACCCACCCATAGACGACATCCCCGGACGTGTCATGGGCGAAAAAATCGGGCGCGACGCCTTCGCAAAAGCGGTGCGGCACTTCGAGGGCTTGGTTGACTGAACGCGTAGAGCCTTTACTGGCTTCGGACAGCCCATCCATCCCCGCCGAACGCTTGGAGATGTCTACGCGGCGCGGGATGCGGCCGCGGCGCTCCGCAACATCTGGGGTTAGTCTGATTCCTAGGCAATGCGTGTTTCATCCGGCAATCCCTTCAGGACTTCACTTGGAAGCGGCTCTGATTCCGCTTTGGCTTGATTCCCGGAGCTAGGTTTAGGGCTGACGGGTCGTTTACGCCTGTTGGCTGCTTTGCCCATCTTCGTAGATCCCCACTGCCCGCCGCATATCGCCGCCAATGGCGACCATATCGGCATTACGCGGACCTTCGTACTTGACCGGCGTGATGGGCGGTAGATTGTATAGTAGGCCGGTGGACGCCATGCCGTGCCCTACTGCAGCCAAAAAGGGCCTCCAGCCACCGGTCTTCTTGCGTTGTTTCGCGGACATTGGTCTATGCAACACTTTTCCCACCTTTTCCGAGGACGACTTCCGGCGACATTGCGCTCCCGGATGTCAACGACTTGCGGCAACGACGCCGTACAACTTCACTATCGGGAAGCCCAAAATCCCGACAACTTTGTTGTTCCAACGGGTGCCGCCCCATTGGCAATTTTGCGCCGTTTCTCACCATTTCTCTTGCAACTTGGGGCAATAGTAACACAATTGTCCATGTTGGGATTTTCGCGATTTTACAATAAAGATGCGCTGGCCCGACAAGATCGGCATTGCGTGGTCAAAGTGATAGCCCCAATCCCGACGAACGCCGGATTGGCCCTGCCGTTGAAGTTGCCGACCCACACGGCCAACACGTATTGGCCGACGACGCCCACGCTCCAGGTGTCCTGGAATTCAATCGATGTGCCGGTTTTCCAGGCAATTTGACCTCGATAGCCGGGGTCCCCTGTGGTCGTCTCGGGTCTGGCCACATCGCGGAGCATGTCGAGCACCAGGAAGCTCGCTTCAGGGCTCAGCAACCGTCGCTGTGTGCCCGGGCCGGACCCGCGCACGACGACAACGGCGCGCCACCGGCCGCCAATGTCGCGTAGAGGCGCACCAGCTCCGCCATGGTAATCTCGCCGCCGCCAAGGGCCAAGGCGAGTCCACAGTCGGTGGCGGGTCGCAATCCCAACACCCCGGCACTGTGCAGCCAGTCCCTGAACCGCTGCTTGCGCGGGCCTGTTGGAAACTCAACTGGGCGAGCACGACTGGCAACGCGACAGCGGCGATCCCGGCATCAAGGCCAGATTGAACCCGCACATGCATCGGCCATCGACCCGGGGCTCAAGAGGAAGCTGGAGTGAAGGATCTTGGGGGTCGACACGACGCTTGGGTAGTGGTCTAGGTTGAATCAATCTAGACCACTACCCCTGTCGTCGTTCCCGAATCGAATTGCGTCGCACCAGCGCTTGCCGGCATTCACGGGATCTTCTCTCGGATCCTCGAATGCTTCTGGTGGGGGGCGTAGCGCGGCCGTTTCTGGTGGTCGTGGCATTCCGCGTGCCCGGAACCCATCGCAGATGACTCCCTCGGAATTGAGCGCCATCATGCATTCGCATCCGACACAGTCGTCCACCATGTTGGCGTACGGTTTTCCGTTCCAGACCCTTGCAGGGATCGGGCATCCATCCACGTGTATCGCCCAGCCCCGATGCACACTCTCAAGCAGCGTCGCGTCGGACAAGACCTTCTTCCGCTCTTCGTGGGCACGGACATTGTGTACCCAATGTTTCCTCGCGCTGTCGTCGATGATCATCTTCTTCAGGTTTTCGCGAGAGAGATCGCGTTCGACGTCCGAGAGGTCGATTTCGACGCACGATAGGCCCAGCTCCAAGATCTTCTTCAGCTTCTGGTCATCTACACCGTGTGTCACTATGATTTCGACGAGTAGCGTCCGATCTCCTATTCGGGTGATTACGTCAGGGATAATCGTATCGAGCTTCCGTTCTACGTCTACGGATTCGATGTTGTACCGTCGTTCTTGCGCGATGGCCCTTCGCCACATCGAGTAAGGGAACTTGATTTCGACTGCTGGCAGCACTATTTGTCTGTGCTCTGCGATGATCGCTTTTGCTGCGAGGTGCAACGCGGTTTCTACGGCCTGTGCGCATTCTGCCCCGGCGGGGTGGGCGAAGTGGTGTTCGCGCTTCTCCCCCTGCTTTGCGATTAGCTCGGCACCACATGCTGGGCAGGAACACCCGCATTGGCGTCCGTTTTCCACTTCCGAGATATAGGCCATCTCTCCGTTCGCCTTCCTCGCCCATGTGAGCTGGGCTTTGTGCGCCCGACGGCGTCCTGTTTGCGTCAGTCTGGAGGGCACCGTGCTTTGGGAGGACGGTAGTTCTGAGTCCAAGCCCCAAGTTGGTGGGAAGTTCTCCCTAATTTCTCTTGTCAGAGTTTTCATGCGTTTGCCCTTGTCAAACTAGACCACTACCGACACGTAACCTCCATCGGCCGAGTCAGTATAACACTATATACATCAACAGCAGGATGCCGCCGCGGGTCACGCCGTCGTGGCCGACATGGGCTTCGCCCGGGGCGATGTCGACTCAGTAGATGTCGCCGTCGAGGCGGATACGGACATTCAGGCCGATGAGATTGCCGTTGCCGCAAACGAAGCAACGGTTGGCGGTGGAAGCAAGTGGGGTCACGCGCGCAACAGGGTTTTCCCACGCTAATTCCGTTTGGATTGTGATCGGGGTTGGATTCTTGATGGGCTGGATAGAGGGGACATGGACATGCGGTCGTGTATGGCGAGCCCACCGGTCTGCGTCGAGAGACCGGAAGGACTCCGCCTTGCAGATGTCGAGGTTCGCCTAGTGAAGGTCTGAACAACTGTCTAAATTGGCGGTTTGAAGGCTGGCGACAGCCTTATTCTGCGCCCTGCAAGGATCAAATGGGCGTGTGCGGCGTCCGGCTCCGCCGGTTTTTGCCGCTTTTCGCGGCGATCGGGCGCACGGGTGCCACGTCCGAGCCGTTCGCCGGCATGGTCGCCAGCGCATGCGTCAGGCCCGACTCCGAATCCACCCCGATGTGCGCCTTCATGACGAAACGCCACTGCCCGCCCTTCCTCGTCCGATGCATCTCCGGGTTCCGTTCGCCCGCGCTGTTCTTCGTCGAACTCGGCGCGTCGATGATGCCCGCGTCCACGATCGTGCCCCTCTTCAGCCGATGCCCCTGCGCCTCCAGATGCGCGTTGATCTCATCGAACAGCCCCTCGCCCAGACCCTGCCGCTCGAGCAGGCGGCGAAACTTCAACATCATCGTTCCGTCCGTCAGCGGACCCGACAGCCGCAGGCCCACGAAGCGGCGCACCGGCTCCACCTCGCACAGCAAATCCTCCATTCCCGGATCGTTCAGGTTGTGGAACAACTGCATGCAATGAACCCGCCGCATCGCGCCCAGCGGATGCGGCCGCCGATCCCGGCCCGGCCTCGGATAAAACGGCTCGATGCGGCGCTCAAGCGCCTCCCACGGAATCAGGCCGTCCATCCTCGCCAGAAACCGCTCCCGCCGAGTTGTCCGTTTCTTCCCGTCGTGCTCCAACTCCGCAAATGTCGCCTGATCCATGACCCCTCCGAAACCTAACGTTCCATGTCCGTATTATCGCAGGAATGGAGACTTAATCAGAGGTTCCCAAGTGGTTCGAGGCCCCCATCCGCCTGCTTGCGCACACCGGATACCGTCGCAGCGAAGTGCTCAATCTCTGTTGGCGCGACATCGATCGCGGTGGACGCGATCAACTTGCCCGAGTCCAAGACCAGCCCGCACACGATACCGCTCGGCCAAGCCTTGCGGGCGCACATCGCCGCGCAGCCCATGCACATGATCCCACGCCTTTCTGCTCCCAATATACGCGCACGGCAAAGGGCACTATTCGCTCCGGTGAGGTTGGCACACGGTCTGCCAGTACGCCCACCTCGCCGAGGCGGCAGAACAGGTCGGACGTATCATTAGCCAGGGCGTTGCGAAGTCCTCGGGTTAGTACTACAACTGGCGACTCTTACTGATGAAATTTTCCCAGAGTCCAATCGCACGTGTCGCCAAGCAAAAAGCATCATCATCCGGCTTTGTTCCTTTGTGTACTATCCTATATCCTGCGATACGCCGCTGTGACGAACTCGTCCCGTTCAAGCCATCCTCTATATCCATGACTACATCCTCTCCAAATTCAGGGAATTTCAGGTGTTTGATTCCGTTGCAAACCTCGCGACACGTACGCAATATATCGGTAGCATCTTGGTCATCTTTGTAGAATTGGCAGATGGATCTTGTGGACAAGTCAAAGTCGCTTGAGTTGTCGTTCTCAACCCAATCTCTGATATGGTGTATGTGAACGAAACACGAGCGCACGATATCGCCGCAGGTCTTGTCTGAGAGCGTCACGCTAGGGTAATTGTGAATGATGTCGCTGAATCTGCGGTGATATCGTTTAGCCCTTTCAAGTTGCTCCATGTACCTTGGCATTGTTATACCTATTCTTTAGGTATTGCTGTGATTCGCCGAACCGTATCGGCAAAGTGTTAGGTGGTCGGGGTCCTTTGGACAGTTAGAAGGCAAAGCTAAGGATTGTTTTCGTGTTGGTCAATCGCCTTCCTTGATGCTGCATCGTCCCTCGATCCGGGTGGTGCTGTCAACCCAGTTCGGGGATCGCGCCGCCGTCCGCACGTAGGGAGCGCGGCGACCGAAGCGCGAACGGCGGCGCGACCGCTCATGCGGCCACCGCCCGGAGTCTCGCGGATCGGCTCCTGAAATGCTTCTCCGCAGGCGTCCGCCAACAAGCTCCTCCAGGCACGCCGCCTCGTGCTTCAGCGACCGCCACAGCCACTCGATGAACCGGTTGTCGATCTAGCGGCCCCGGCCATCCATGCTGATCCGCACGCGCACCTCCGTGAGAACTCTCAAATAGGCCTCGCTCGTGAACTAGCTCCCTTGATCTGTGTTGGGGATGAGCGGCGCGCCGCGGCGCTCCAGCGCCTCCTCCAGGGCGTTGTCCAACTCCCAGGCCGGCACGAACCGGCTCGCCCAGTCCATGATGGCCGCCAAATACAGGAATCCGCCCCGCACCGGTATGTAGGTGATGTCCGCGCAGATCACATCCCCGGGCGGAATTTACTCAAGATCATCGAGAAGATAGGGGTGGATCCTGTGGCCGGGCTGCGGCTTCGACAGGCGCGGCCCCGACCACGCCAGCCCCGCCGGGACCCCCGCCCTGAACCGGGCCCCTGGGAGATCGAAAACCGCCTTCACTATGTCCGCGACTTCTCCTGCGACGAGAACCGATCCCGGATGCGAGGCGGCGCACTTCCGCGAAATCTCGCCCGCCTCGCCAACGCCGCGATCTCCATCGTGCGCCTGTGCGATCGCTTCCGGCGCCTGCCCCAGGCCCACCGGCGCTATGCCGCCCGGCGCTCTTCGGCCTGCAACTACAGGACCATCCTGCAACTCCCGGCTCAAACTATTGCTTTTGGCTTGCAACTTCTTCGGTGCTACCAAGTTTGCGGAAAGTTACGCAAGCATCGGAAGTGCAAACCTCCACCTCGCGGCTTTGTTGAAAGGAGAGAAGGCCGCAGTGAATTTCAACAATCTCCGCCGTTCTCGCGAATGAACATTTTCCATGACTTCATGGCTTGCGTCGCCACCTCGAACGCGTCGTATGTTTCGTCGCCCAGCCGGATCTTGAAGCTAACCGCCTTTTTATATGGATGACTTTCTTGGTCTGAGACCCACAGTATGACATCCGGATCGGATATCCTTGGTTGACTCGAGCTCAAAGGTTTTCGGTTCCGTTCGCGGTGCTTTACGCCATTGCATAGATCTGCGCATATCCTCATGTATTTATTTCGATTGATGAAGGAGCGGACGCGCTTCTTCATGCAATCTGGCGCGTCGTCATCATTCTTGATCCAGTCACGCACATGGTAACAGTGAACGAAGAACGACCTTACGTCATCTTCCATGTTGTAGGTATCTTGGCAAGTCTTGCAATCTGGAACCACCCCGTCGTTGATTCTCTTGAATCGTTCGTAGTATCGCTTGGCGCGCTGGTATTGCTTTTGGTATTTCGTCACTACCGTCTCAATGTCTTCCTATGTCGAGAATCGCCGCGATACGACGGGCGGCATCGGCGAAGTGCTGGACTTCCTCTGGCGAAAGCGTACGTCCAAGGACATCGCGCTCGCGGTAGGAAAGCCATTTCTTGAGCACCTGGTAGCCGCCTAGCTTATAGCGCCACACCGCGGCGGGCACGTTGCGCCAAAAGGCGCGGTCGTTCAGGTAAACGTCGAATGTGGTTTCACCCAGTATGGACGCGGCATTTCCGAAAGCACCGCGCTCGTCCGGCGTGCAGGCGCGTTCGACCAAGCGGCCCTGACCGGGCATGACGGCACCGCCTTGGCCATAGTGTCCCCAGTCGACGGTAACCGCGAAGTCGTCGCCGGCCATGTTGTTGGCCGTCGTGGTGGCTGGAACGGCGATGACGGCGACTTCCGGGCGCAGAGTGCCTTCGGTAACGCCCGGAACGGCGGTGTCGAGATCAAGCAGCGCAGCCAGTACGCGGCCCCGCGCCGCCGATTCCGCGAGAGATTCCGCCCCGCCCTTGGCCCCGCCATCCGGCCAACCCGGCAGCGGAATGCGCGGCCATTCCATGCGCAATGCCCCAGCATTGGCGTTGCGGTAGGCGGAATCGTGGAGGACGGCGAGGACATGGTAAAACAGATCTTCGACATCAAGGCCAAGGCGCTCGAGGTAGCGCCGCGCCATTCCTGATAGATTGGCTCGTCTGGCTCTAAACCGTTCGCACCTGTTTCCGACGCTGTCGTCGAGGAGCCAGGCCGGGAACACATTTGCGCTGCGCTCGATCACATGCAGTTGGCATACATGTTCTGTAAAACACGCTTGCGGTTCCGCCGCACCCTTCCGCAAGTGTTGTGCCGCCGATAACCACAGGTTCCCCGCAAACACATGCGGCCGATATTCGGGGCGAGGACGAGCCAGGAGTCCGGGTTCCGGTTCCCAATATAGCCAACGGTTATCGAATGGCCGGTAGGCGCATCGGACAAAACCGGCCTCATCCGGTCCGCCACGCGCAAGCAGCTCATCGCGCACCACACGGGCATCGAGGCGCACGGACGTGGTGTTTCTCATTGCCGCTGGGTAGCGTCGGGCGATTTCGTCATGGCCCAAGCCTGGATCGAAGTAGTCATCGATTCGCGCCTTCAGCCGGTCGAGATCGACATCGACAAGAAACTGGTCGCGGTCGGTCTTGACCCCCGGAAACGACACCGGGAACAACTCTGGCAGCGTCGGCCAGTCGAACCAGTCTTCGCTTACCGCTGTTCTCGTGAAGGGCAGGCCGAGCGGCAGCACTGGTTCGATGTCTTCGTAGAGCGCACCCAGTTCCATCTCCGCCGTCGTCAGCAGGTCAGCACGCTTGGCCTGCCCCCAGAGGTGCCGGAAACCGATAGCCTCGGCAGGCGCATGATCGGCCTTACGCACTAGGGTCACGATGGCCGTGCCGACCTGGATGCCCACCGGATCGCCCTCGGTCGAGAAGATGCTCGGGTCGGGCGACCCGTCCGGTGCCACCTTGCCGGTCTTGTACTTGTCACCGTTCAGGCAGTCGATTCTGATCGCGTCGAATACTTCTAGGTAGCGTTCCCGCATCCCGGTGAACGACAGCCCATCGAGCCACGAGTAGTTGGAGATGAAGCAGACCACGCCCCGGCCGGTCTTCTCGGCGATGCGCCGTTCCGCCATGCGGAAGAAGCGGACATAGAGGTCGTTC
>CAYGBY010000064.1:0-16303 GCA_964348115.1 uncultured Pseudomonadales bacterium | reverse complement strand
GCGGCGGCGCGGCTGCCCGAGCCCCGGGGGGCGGCGGGGGTGGCGGCGCAGGGGTGGGCTGGGGGGGGGGTTGGGGCTGGGCCGGGGCGGGCGTCGGCGCCGGCTTGGGCGCTGGGGCTGGTTTGGGTTTGGCCTTGGGCTGCAGCACGATTAGCTGCGAGCGCACAATCTGCGGCTTGAATGTCTTGAGTTCGCGCTTCTGATCAGGTTGCCAGCCGTCTTGCAGGGCGGTTAGGGCGACGGCATGCACCAGCAACGCCAAAAACAGGGGCGCTGTGTAGTTGCGCAGGCTGTGCGGCATCAGCGGTCTCTCAGCTTTGGGCGGCGGATGGCGCGATGGTTGAAGGCGGATCCGTGATAAGGCCCACGCTCGCGGCGCCGCACCTCTGCAGCACCGTCATCACGCTGACCACCTTGCCGTAGTTCAACCGGTGATCGCCTTTCAGGTAAACGGGCACGTCCGGCCGGGCGCGCAGGATCTTGGCGGCCTGATCCTCCAGGGAGTAGATGGTGACCCTGGTGCCCTCATCCTCCGCGCTCTGCACGCCAAGGTTGACGAATATGGCGCCGTCCGAGCGTATCGAGACCACCAGGGGATCATCCTGGGCGTCCTCCACCGGCTGTGAAGGCGCTTCCGGCAAATCCACCAGCACGCCTTGGGTTAGCAGCGGCGCGGTGGCCATAAAGATCACCAGCAGCACCAGCATCACGTCGATATAGGGCACGACGTTGATTTCGGACATGGGCTTGCGGCGCACGCTCATGTGGACCCCGCTACCCGGGCTTGGGCGGCGCGGTGCAGAATGCTGGTCACCTCATCGCTGAAGGCCTCGATGCGCTTCATCAGCTCCTCCACGCGGGCGGAGAAGCGATTGTAGCCAATCACGGCGGGGATTGCGGCGAACAGCCCCATGGCCGTGGCGACCAGGGCTTCGGAGATGCCGGGCGCCACGGAAGCCAGGGTGGCCTGGCTCATGTTGGCTAGGCTGCGGAAGGAATTCATGATGCCCCAGACCGTGCCGAACAGGCCGACGTAGGGGCTGGTCGAGCCCACAGTGGCCAGAAAGGCCAAGTGTGCGCCCAGCCGCACCTCCTCCTGGTTCAACGCCACCCTCATGCCGCGCTGCACCCCCTGCATGATGAACTCCACCTCTGCGCCGGGCTGCTTGGAAAGGCGGGTGAACTCCTTGAAGCCGGCTGTGAACACCAGTTCGATGCCGCTAAGGTCATCGCGTTCGTTCAGTTCGCCGTAGAGTTCCCGAAGGTCAATGCCGGACCAGAACTGATCCTCAAAGTGCTCCACCTCATTGGCCACCCGGCGCAGGAAGAACCAGCGTTGGAAGATCATCATCCAGGAAGCCACCGAGGCCAGGGCCAGCAAGGCCATGACCATCTGCACCAGCAAGCTGGCGTTGGCCACCAAATCGAATATGGATATCTGCTCAGGCATCGCCGGGTCCCGCCAAGTTCAGGTCGGTTTGCTTTGTGGCCGGGGCGGCGGCCTGTTCGGGCGCGCTCAAGCCGAGGTGGTGATAGGCGTTGGCCGTGGCGAGCCGCCCTCTTGGGGTGCGCATGACGTATCCTTGTTGAATTAGATAGGGTTCTATGACGTCTTCTATGGTGCCGCTCTCTTCGCTGAGCGCAGCGGCCAGGGTGTCCAGCCCCACGGGGCCGCCGGCGAATTTGTGGATGATGGCTGTGAGCAGCCGCCGGTCCATGGCATCGAGGCCTAGGTGGTCCACGTTCAGCATGTTCAGGGCTTGGTCCGCCACCGGTTGGGAGATGACCCCTTCAGCCTTCACTTCCGCGAAGTCCCGCACCCGGCGCAGCAGCCGGTTGGCGATTCTAGGCGTGCCTCGGGAACGGCGGGCCACCTCCAGGGCGCCTTCGGCCTCGGCAGGCAGGCCGAGCTTGACGGCGGAGCGCAGCACGATGGCCGTGAGCTCGTCCACGCTGTAGAAGACTAGGCGCTGCACAATGCCAAAGCGGTCGCGCAATGGCGAAGTGAGCAAGCCGGCCCTGGTGGTGGCGCCCACCAGGGTGAAGCGCGGCAGGTCCAGTTTCAGCGAGCGGGCGGCCGCGCCCTCGCCGATGAGGATGTCGATCTGAAAATCCTCCATGGCGGGATACAGTATCTCCTCGACCACCGGCGAAAGCCGGTGAATCTCATCGACGAACAGCACATCGCCGTCCTCCAGGTTCGTCAGCAGGGCGGCGAGATCCCCGGCCTTCTCCATCACCGGGCCGGAGGTGGATTTGATGGCCACGCCCATCTCCTGGGCCGTGACCTGGGCCAAGGTGGTCTTGCCCAAGCCAGGGGGGCCAAAAATGAGCGTGTGATCCAGAGGCTCCCGCCGCCGTCTGGCGGCCTCGATGAACACGGACATCTGCTCACGCACCGCCTGCTGGCCGATGTACTCGTCCAGGGATGTAGGGCGTAGGCTGCGGTCGAGCCGGGATTCCGCGTCGCCGACCGGTTGTGGGGCCACCAGCCGATCCGCTTCGATGCTCATGCGCCCTTGGCCTTGTGCGCCGGGGCGGCCGAACGCAGGGCCTTGCGGACGATTTCCGCCGACGTGGCGGCGTCCCGCCCGACATCGGCCACCAACTGCGCCGCCTGCTGCGGGCGATAGCCCAGGGAGATCAGGGCGCTTTCGGCTTCCCGGGCGTCGGCGTCGGCCCGCGCCGGCGCGGCGGCGGGCTGCGGGTTAAATGCCTTCAGGCGATCCTTCAGGTCCACCAGCATGCGCTCCGCGGTCTTGCGGCCGATGCCCTGCACCCGGGTGAGCCGTGCGGCGTCGCCGTCTTCAGCGGCCTGCGCCAGTTCATCGAGCTTGAAGGTGGACAGCACCGCCAGCGCCAGTTTGGGCCCCACCCCCTGCAGGCGCAGCAAGGCGCGAAACAGGTCCCTTTCCGGCCGGGTGGCGAAGCCGTAGAGCTGTTGGGCGTCCTCGCGCACCAAGAAGTGGGTGTGCAGAACCAATTCCTTGCCTGCCCCGGGCAGGGCCGCCCGCCCGCCGGTGGTGAGCTCCACTTCGTAGCCGACGCCGCCTACATCGATCAACGCCTCCTGCTCCGCGGCCTCCACCAGCCGTCCCGAGATGCGTCCGATCACGAAGCGCGGCCGGCGGCCAAGGTAAGCCGTGCGGTGTGGATGTGGCAGATGGCTGTGGCGAGGGCGTCCGCGGCGTCCGCCGCCAAGCGCCGGCTGGCCAGGTTGAGCATGATGCGCACCATGTACTGCACCTGATCCTTGCTGGCGCCGCCGGCGCCCACCACTGCTTTCTTGACGGTGCGCGGCGCGTATTCAAACACCGGCAGTCCGGCGGACACGGCCGCGGAGATGGCGGCGCCGCGGGCTTGGCCGAGCTTCAGCGCGGCTTGCGGATTGCGGGCGAGGAAGGCGTCCTCAATGGCCAAGGCGGATGCGCGGTGCGCCTCAATCAACTGTTGCACCCCGGCGTGGATGGCGCCGAGACGCTCAGGCATGTCGCCGCCCGGCGGGCGAATGCAGCCGGAGCCAAGATAGGCCATGCGTCCCTGCTGGGCCTGCACCAGCCCATACCCCGTCGCCCGAGTGCCTGGGTCGATGCCGAGAACCGTCACCATGGGCGGCCGCTCAGTTTGAATCCCAAGCCTTGGTTTCTGTCAGCAGAAGATTTCAAACTAAACCGCTGGCTGCCACTGCAAGTTGGAGGACGTGCGCCATTCTAGCCCGAATCGCGCCTTGGCGGGGATGGCCCTGCTGATCCCGTGCGCCGCGTTGTGCCCGCACCGGCCCTGCGGCTACCCTAGTGTGCTGTCCCCCGAGTAAGTGGGTTTTAGTCGCCAGGCCGTTTTGGCGCCCGGCAAGGCGCGACGACGCCGTGCGGCGGGCCCCACACAAGGAGGAGCAACGCGGCCGGGGACCAAAAGGGCCACGAATGATCACACTTGCTTGCGGGACGGCACACTGGGGAACCTCTGAACAAGTCGCGTTCGCCCAGCGCCCCGCTGTTTGCCGGCGGAGACGGCGTTGCGGCCATGGCAAGGCAAGCCGCAGCGTAGCGGGGATTCCGCAGTCCGCGCAGCGGGGCGCCCTTCGGGAGGGCTGAAAGGGTGCGCTGGTTGTATTCCGGCGCATTGTGTGGGAGGGCAAGCCACACGGCTTCGCCGTGCCTTGCCATCCCGCCCTTTAGGCCCCCTGGGCTTCCGGGGCTTGTGCAGGGGTTCGCTAATGTCCTGTCTGATGGGTTTTTATGATTTCAGAGTTAACCGTGCGCTCCATGCAGGCTGCGCTGCGCCGTCCAAGTCGATCCGATTGGCAAGGGCTGCGCCTTGCCATCCCGCCCTTTAGGCCCCTCTGGGCTTCCGGGACCTGTTCAGGGGTTCCCTAGCCTCCCGGCGTGACGCGACCTTAGGAGGTTTTTTGGGCGTGGAGAACATTTGGCCTTGGTTGATCATTTTTGCGGTGCTGGCCGTGGCGGTGGGGCCGGCGATGGCCTTGCTGCCCAGCCGGAAGGACAGGCGGTTGGCGGCGCTGCGGGCGGAAGCGCGTCGGCTGGGACTGCAGGTGCAGCTGCTTCCCGTGCGGTGGCTGGACGCCCCGGCCGATGCGTTGGTGACGGCTGGCGGGCGGAAGCGCACGCCCATGCACGCCAGCGTTTGCTACGCGCTGCCGGTGGCGCAGCGGCTGCAGGGGATGGCCCCTTGGCGGCTGCTGCGCGGCAGGGAGGGTTGGCTGCCCGACCGTGAAATTGGCGGGGATGGGGAGCGGGCGTTGCCGCCCGGACTGATCGCCAGGCTGGCGCCCCTGTGCGGGCGGCTGCCGCAGGACACCGTGGCCATCGACTTCACCGGCCAGACCCTGGGTTGCTGCTGGCTGGAGCGCTTCCCGGCGGACGCCGGCACGGCGGCCGATGTCAAGGCCGCGTTGCTGAGGCTGCTGGCGGAAGTTTCCGCCATTGCGGTTGGCGAAACCAGGGATGAAGCGGGCGGCGTTGCGGGCCAATCGGGCGCATGTCTTAGTCGCCTAGGCCGCCAGGAATCTTGACAGGGATTTTTCGCGCTATATAAAGCGCCCCAACAAGCTCCCCACAGTCGGGATGCTGCAACTACCGGAATCAGCCGTGGCCCAATCACTCGTCATCGTCGAATCGCCGGCAAAGGCGCGCACCATCAATCGCTATCTGGGCAAGGACTATGTGGTCAAGTCCAGCGTTGGCCACATACGGGATCTGCCCGTGGGCGGCGGCAAGGCGACCGAGCGCGGCAAAGCCGCTGGCCGCCGCAAAGCTGGGCGAGCCGAATCCCCCCGCGGCAGCCGGCCGGATGCGGCGGCACGGGCAGCGCAGCGGCGGCAGGCGCAGCGCACCCAGTTGGTGCGTCGCATGGGGGTGGATCCGGACCATGGCTGGCAGGCGGAGTACCAGGTGCTGCCCGGCAAGGAGAAGGTGGTGGCGGAACTCTCCCAGTTGGCCAAAAGGGCGGATCAGGTGTATTTGGCCACTGATATGGATCGGGAGGGCGAGGCCATCGCCTGGCATCTGCGGGAAACCATCGGCGGCCCTGCGCAGCGATATCGCCGTGTGGTGTTCAACGAGATCACCCGTCGCGCCATTCAGGCGGCCTTCCGCACGCCCTCGCAACTGGACATGAACCGGGTCAACGCCCAACAGGCGCGGCGCTTCCTGGACCGGGTGGTGGGCTTCGAGCTCTCTCCTCTGCTGTGGGCCAAAGTGGCCAGGGGGCTGTCCGCCGGCCGGGTGCAGTCCGTGGCGGTGCGCTTGGTGGTGGAGCGGGAGCGGGAGATACGCGCGTTCAAGCCGGAGGAGTATTGGGAGCTGTTTGCGGACCTCAGGCGCCAAGACTCTCAGCAGGACGCGGATGCGCCCTTGCGCTTCCAGGTCATCAAGGATGGCGGGCGGGCTTTTCGTCCAGACAACGAAGACGCCGCGCAGGAAGCCTTGAGCCGCTTGCGGCAGCGGCGCTTCGCCGTCAGTGAGCGTGTGGACAAACCGACCAAAACGCGCCCCTATCCGCCGTTCATCACCTCCACCCTGCAGCAGGCGGCCAGCGGCCGGCTGCGCTTCGGCGTGAAGAAGACCATGACCTTGGCGCAGCGCCTCTACGAAGCCGGCTACATCACCTACATGCGCACGGACTCCGCCAACCTCAGCCGGGAAGCGGTGGCCGCCTGCCGCACTTTCATCGAGGGGCAGTTTGGCGGCAAGTTCCTGCCGAAAGCGCCTCGCTTCTACGCCAGCAAGGCGGGCGCCCAGGAGGCCCATGAAGCCATCCGCCCGACCGCAGTGGAGCGCTCCCCGGAGCAGTTGGATGGCGTCACCACGGAGGCTGCGCGATTGTACGATCTCATCCGTCGGCAGTTCATCGCCTGCCAGATGACGGATGCGGAGTACTTGGCCACCACGGTGCTGGTCCAGGGCGGCGAATTTGAGCTGCGCATTCGCGGCCGCATTCAGCTTTTCGCTGGGTACACCAAGGTGCTGGCGCCGCTTTCCCGGGGGGATGGGGACACCCCCCTGCCGGATTTGGCGGTGGGCGAGGCCCTCAGCTTGGCGGGCGCCGAGGCGGTGCAGCACTTCACCAAGCCGCCCGGCCGCTATGGTGAGGCTTCCTTGGTGCGGGAGTTGGAGAAGCGCGGCATCGGCAGGCCTTCCACCTACGCCGCCATCATCTCCACCATCCAGGAACGCGGCTACGTGAGCATCGTCAACCGCCGCTTCCATGCGGAGAAGATCGGCGAACTGGTCACGGACCGCCTGGTGGAGCAGTTCAGCGATCTGATGGACTACGGCTTCACCGCCAAACTGGAGCAGGAGTTGGATCAGATCGCTGCGGGCGAGGTGCAATGGCGCAGCGTCCTGGACGCCTTTTACGGCGGCTTCAGCGACAGGCTGGCCGGCGCGCGGGCCGCCGACGCCGGCATGAGGGCCAATATCCCCACGGAGACGGACATTTCTTGCCCCAAATGCCAGCGCCCCATGCAGATACGCACCGCCAGCAGCGGCGTTTTCCTTGGTTGTTCTGGTTACGCCCTGCCGCCCGACGAGCGTTGCCAAGCCACCCTGAACCTGATCCCGGGGGAGGAGGCGGTGGATGAGGACAAGGACGCGGAGGCCGAAGCCAAGCTGCTGCTCAGCCAACGCAAGTGTCCCCTGTGCGCCACCCCCATGACCGGCTACCTAGTGGACGAAAGGCGCAAGCTGCACATCTGCGGCAACAATCCGGACTGCGCCGGCTTTGTGGTTGAGAATGGACAGTTCCGCATCAAGGGCTACGATGGGCCGGTGCTGGAGTGCGACCGCTGCGGCGCGGAGATGCGCCTGAAATCGGGCCGCTTCGGCAAGTATTTCGGCTGCGTTAGCTGCGCCAACACCCGCAAGCTGCTGCGCAACGGCCAGCCGGCCCCGCCGAAGGCGGACCCGGTGCCGATGCCGGAGTTGCGCTGCCAGACGGTGGACGACCACTACCTCTTGCGTGATGGCGCCGCCGGCATCTTCCTGGCCGCCAGCAAGTTTCCCAAGAACCGCGAAACCCGCGCCCCCTTGGTGGCGGAGCTGCTGCCCCACGCCAACGAGTTGGACCCTAAGCTGCGCTACCTGCTTTCCGCCCCAACGAAGGACCCGGATGGCGCCCCCACCGTCATCCGTTTCAGCCGCAAGACCCGCCAGCAATACGTGCAGTCTGAGGTCGACGGCAAAGCCACCGGCTGGCAGGCGTTCCACAAAGACGGCCAGTGGGTGGCGAAAAAAGGCGCTCCGGCCCGAAAGGGCGCCAAGGGGTCAACCAAGGGAAGGCGCAAGACCGCGGCCAAACGCCCCGCCCGCCGCACCGCCAAGACCGCGTCGGGCTAGGAAACCTCCAGGGTCTCGCCGGACTGCGCGGCCTCTACGGCACGGGACACGGCCAGCATGGCTCAGCTTCCGGCCTGACGGCACGACCCGTGCGGCTCGTGGTCGGTGCGGCAAGGACCCTCGCGGTGTTCCGGTTCGAGACGCACGAGGCGACCAAAGGAACGCCATATCGGGCGCGTTTGCGACGGGAAAAGCTATTTGCGTCGAATAGGCGGCTTTATTTGTCGTATAAAGGGTTTTTAGCGACATATAATCCGCCACATGCCGAAGCGGATTCCCGAACAAGAGCTTGACGCCATTCTCACCGTTGTGGCGGCCTATCCGCAAGGCGTACGGGTCAGCGCCATCCGCGAGGGACTGCCCCACCAGCTGTCGCCGCGGATGCTGCAGCGCCGCCTCGCCCTGCTGGTGGAACGGAAGCGGCTGATCGCCGAAGGGCAGCGCAAGGGCCGTCGCTATCGTGTGCCCGCCACCATAACCGGCAAAGGCAATCTGGTCGCGGGCGGCGCGATCGTCGAAGCGCTTGGTGATGTCGATGTGCCGATCTCGCCAGAGGCGGAGGCGGTCAAGCGGGTGATTCGTGCGCCGATCCAGAAGCGGCAGCCGGTGGGCTACCAGCGCGCCTTCCTTGATGACTACCGGCCCAACGTCACCTACTACTTGCCGGCGGAAACGCGCCAACGCCTGCTCGACATGGGTCGCCCGCCCGCCGGCGAGCGCCCGGCGGGAACCTACGCCCGGACGATCTACAGCCGCCTACTGATCGATCTGTCCTGGAACTCCAGCCGTCTGGAGGGCAATACCTATTCCCTGTTGGAAACCGAGCGCCTATTGGAGCTGGGCGAGGCCGCCGAGGGCAAGGATGCGCTGGAAGCGCAGATGATCCTGAACCACAAGGCGGCCATCGAAGTGCTCGTCGGCCGGGCCGATGAGATCGGCGTCGAGTCCTACGTGTTGGACGCGCACATGGCCGGGATCGAAGTGCCCCTCGACCAGGCCGACGGGATCGGCTTCAACCGGTACACCATTCTGAATCTGCACGCCCTGCTCGCGGACAACCTGCTTGCCGACCCGCAGGCCGGCGGCCGTCTGCGGCGCATTCCGGTAGGCATCGGCGGCACGGTCTACCATCCGCTGGAAATGCCGCAGCTCATCGAGGAGTGCTTCGACAACATTCTGGATACCGCGGCCGCGATCACGGACCCCTTCGAGCAGGCCTTCTTCGCCCTCGCGCACCTCGCCTACCTGCAGGGTTTCGAGGACGTCAACAAGCGCGTCTCACGCTTCGCGGCAAATATCCCGTTGATCCGCGGCAATCTCTGCCCCCTGTCCTTTGTGGATGTGCCGGAGCGAGCCTATATCGACGGCGTACTGGCCATCTATGAACTGAATCGCGTCGAGCTGCTGCGTGACCTGTTCGTCTGGGCCTACCAGCGCTCCAGCGCACGGTACTCGGCGGTGCGCCAGTCCTTGGGTGGGCCGGACCCGCTCCGCTTGCGTTACCGGGTGCCGATCGCCGAGCTGGTCGCCACGGTGGTGCGCACGGGAATGGACAAGAAGGCCGCCACTGCACTGGCGCGGCAGCGTGCGGCGGAGGGGGTGCCACCGGCGGACCAAGCGCGATTCGTCGAAGTCGTGGAGACCGAGATAATGAGCCTCCACAAAGGCAACATCGCGCGCTACCGCCTGCGGCCGGCCGAATACCGGGCGTGGCGGCAAGGCTGGCGTTGACGGGGGATCAAAGATGCCGACGTCCGCAGAACACAATACCGTCCAAGCGAGCATCCTCGAGTATGCCGAGGCGACTGGCTGGACGCGGGTACCCGCTGCGGGACAGCACACTAGGGCCTGTTAAGGAATCTCTGAACAAGTCGAGTTCGCCCAGCGCCCCGCTGTTTGCGGGTGGAGATGGCGTTGCGGCCATGGGAAGGCGCCTCGCGGATTCCGCAGTCCGCGCGCCGCGGGGCACCCTTCGGGAGGGCTAAAGAGCGCGCTGGCTTTGTTGCGGCTCATTGTGCGGGGCCGGCCACACGGCTTCGCCGCGCCTTGCCATCACGCCCTTTAGGCTCCTCTGGGCTCCCGGCGGGGGCAACCCAGTTAGTGTCAACAGGCTCCAGATCTGCGCGGGGCTAGATCTACGCGGTCGCGATCAGGCCGGGCCGCAGCAGCGGCGCCTTGCGCTTGCGTTCGTATTTGTGCGCTGGGGTGTTGATGATGTCCAGCAGCGCTCCGGCGCGGCGGCCGGCCGCCGCGCGCTCATCGCTGACCGGGCCGTACAGGGTGTTGCGTTGGCGCGGGATGCGGCCGGCGGCCTCGATCAGGGCGCTCATGGCCTGGGGGGAGGTCTCCTGCCCGTGGCTGGTGCCGGCGGCGCGGCTGATGCTCTCGTTCATCAGGGTGCCGCCCAGGTCATTGCAGCCGGCGTTCAGGCAGGCGATGACGCCCTTGTGCCCCATCTTCACCCAGCTGGCTTGGATGTTGGTGATGTGCGGATGCAGGACCAGGCGCGCCACCGCGTGCATCAGCAGCGCCTCGCGGAAGCTGGGGCCTTTGCGGGCCTTGCCCTTCAGGTACATGGGTGCCTCCATGTGGACGAAGGGCAGGGGCACGAATTCCGTGAAGCCGCCGGTTTTCGCCTGCAGGCGGCGCACCCGCAGCAGGTGGCGGGCCCAGTGTCGCGCCCCCTCCAGGTGGCCGTACATGATGGTGGCGGTGGTTTTGAAGCCGACGCCGTGGGCCGCCTCCATCACCTGCAGCCACTGGCTGGTGTTGATCTTGTCCGGGCAGATCAGGGTGCGTACCTCGTCGTCCAGAATCTCCGCCGCGGTGCCGGGCAGGGTGCCGAGGCCGGCCTCCTTCAGGCGCTGCAGATAGGCGGGCAGTTCCAGGCCCAGGGTGGCGGCGCCCTGCCAGACCTCCAGGGGGGAAAAGGCGTGGATGTGCATGTCCGGCTCGGCGGCCTTCACCGCCTGCAGTATGGCGATGTAGGTGTCGCCGGTGTACTCCGGATGGATGCCGCCCTGCATGCACACCTCCGTGCCGCCCCGCGCCCAAGCCTCTTGGGTGCGGCGCTGAATTTCTTCATGGGACAGGTCATAGGGCCGCCCGCGCAGGTTCTCCGCCAGCTTGCCCTTGGAAAAGGCGCAAAACTGGCACTTGAAATAGCAGATGTTGGTGTAGTTGATGTTGCGGTTGACCACGAAGCTCACTTCATCGCCGTTGACCGCCTCGCGCAGGCGGTTCGCCGCTTGCGCCACTGCGGCGAAATCCGGCCCCCTGGCCTGGAACAGGCGCACCACTTCCGCTTCGCCTAGTTCGTCGCCTCGCGTTGCCTTGGCGAGGATTGCGGCCAGACTTGGGGATGCGCGTTCGGGCGCCTTGGCGGCCCCGTTGGGCTTGCCGGCCTCGGAAGGCGGCAAGGGCTGGGGCAACAGCGCCAGGATCGCCTGCGGCGGGTCGATCTGCTCTCCGGGCGCCCAGGGGTCGGTGCGCGGAAAGCCGTCCGCATCCACCAGGTTCAGCACCGCTTCGCGCAGTTCGGGGGCCACCCAGGTGGCGCAGTCCTGGGCGTAGGCGGGGTAGATGGTCAGGCGTTCATGCAACTCCTTGCCGGCCTGGGCGGTTGCCGCGGCGAGCTCATCGAGATGCGGCCAAGGCGCTTCGGGGTTCACGAAATCCGGCGTCACGGGGGAGACGCCGCCCCAGTCGTTGATGCCGGCTGCGACGATTTGCGCCAGCACGCCGGGGCTTAGGTTGGGCGGCGCCTGGATGCTCATGGCTGGGCCGAAGATAAGGCGGGCCAGGGCGATGGTCCACAGCAGTTCGTTCAGATCCGGCTCCGGGGCTTGCGCCATCTTGGTTTCCGGCTTGGCGCGGAAGTTCTGGATGATGACCTCTTGGATGTGGCCGTGGCGTTGGTGCAGGGCGCGGATGGCCAGCAGGGACTCGATGCGCTCCCGCCGGGTTTCGCCGATGCCGATGAGAATGCCGGTGGTGAAGGGAATTTTGGCGGCGCCGGCGTCCTCCAGGGTTTGCAGACGCACCGCCGGAACCTTGTCCGGGGAGCCGTAGTGGGGCATGCCTTTCCCGCACAGCCGCGCCGAGGCGGATTCCAACATGATGCCCATGGATGGGGAAAGGGGGCGTGCGGCGCGCAGTTCCGCCGGGGTCATGGTGCCGGCGTTGAAGTGCGGCAGCAGCCCGGTCTCCTTCAGCACCGCCGCGGCGGCTTGGTGCAGATAGTCCAGTGTGGAGGCGAAGCCGGCCTCCGCCAGCCACTGCCGCGCCGCCTTGTAGCGCAGTTCCGGCTTTTCGCCCAAGGTGAACAGCGCCTCCTTGCAGCCCATCGAGGCGCCGTGTCGGGCCACCTCCAGCACTTGGTCCAAGGCCATGTAGGGCGCTGGCGCCCGGCGCGGCACCTGGGCGAAGGTGCAGTAGTGGCACACATCCCGGCACAGATGCGTCAGGGGAATGAACACCTTGCGCGAATAGGTGACCAGATTGCCGAAGCCCTGGTCGCGCCAGTCCGCGGCGATGGCCGCCAGCTGGCTGGTGTCTTGGCAGTCGGCCAGGGCCAAAGCCTCCTGATCACTAAGGCGGGCGCCGCCGCGGGCCTTGTCCAGCAGAGGGTCGGTGTCTGTCATGTCAGATCCTTCTGATGCAGGGCGCCGGCCGCCCGGCGCCAAGTTTGTTGGGCTGCATTATCAACCCTTGGCGCACACATTGCACCAAGGTGCCTGCTGCGCCGTCCCCCATTCTCGCGCCGATCGGGCGGCTTTGCGGATCGGACGCTTGAGAAACCTCTGAACCAGTCGCATTCACCCAGCACCCCGCTATTTACGGGCGGAGACGGCGTTGCGGCCATGGCAAGGCGACCCGCAGCGCGGCGGGGATTCCGCAGTCCGTGCGCTGCCGGGCGCCCTTTGAGAAGGCCTAAAGGCCGCCTATGGCGTTGCCGCTCATTGTGTGGCGCCTGCCGCACGGCTCCGCCGCGCCTTGCCATCACGCCGGCTAGACTCATATGGGCTTCCGGGACTTGTTCAGAGGTTCCTCAGCCGTTCGGCGACGCCCAACTTGCGCAGGCAGCGGGCGGTTTGGGTGTCTCGGCTTTGGCGCAGCAGTTGCAGGAGGTCGGTTGGCGTGTCGATGTCCAGGGCGAAGGTGCTGTCCGGCAGGGTTCTGCAAGGTAAGCCGGAGGCCCGGGCGTGGGCCAGATGGGGCTTGAAGCTCTGCCCGTCAAAGACCAAGGGGATAGCGTGCGGGGGTGTGCAGACCAGGCCGTTGGTGCCGACTTGCCGGCGGTCGGGCAACAGGGTGATGGCTTGGTGGCCAGCCAGAATTTCATCGATCTCCCGACCTTCGATCAGAGGCGCATCCGCCGGCACGATGAACACGCCCGCAGCGCCTAGAACGCTGGCGGCGTGATGCCGGGCCTCCTCCAGGGCGGCAGGCAGGTTCGCATCCGCGCTTTCCCGGAACAGGCGCGCAGCGAAGGCTTTGGCTAGGTTGGGTGCCTCGGCGGCGCGGGACACCAGCAGGACGCCAGCCAACTTTTGCGACTGCGATAGGGCCGTCAGCACGTCCCGGGCCATGGCTAGCGTCAGCAGGCGCCGCTCTGCGGCGCTCAGCACCGGAGCTAAGCGGCGCTTGGCCTCGGCGAAGCCTTTGATGGGGACGATGGCCCACATGGTTGATGTTCCAGGCTAGGGTTGGTTGGGCTGGCCGCTCAGCTTAGCGCCTTGATGAAATCGATGCTTGCCTGGGCCAACCGTTCGCGATCCTCTAGGGTCGCCATCAGGGCGGGCTCCACCTTGGTGGCCATAGGCAGGGCGCCGTGCAAGGCGGCGTCCTGGGGGTCGAGCAGGAAGCCGTCCAGCAGGCGCCCGTAGTGCTTCGCCACCTGTTCGGCGGTGCTGGGCACGCCCAGTTCGGCCATCATCTTGGCCGTGGGCCCCTTGACGGCGGCGCCGCCGATGATCGGAGAGATGGCGACGATGGGCGCTCCGCAGTTCCGCAACGCCTCCATCAGGCCGGAAACGGCCAGGATGGGGTCTATGGACACATAGGGGTTGGAGGGGCAAATGATGACGCCCCGGCATTCTTTGAGCAGTGCCGCCAAGGCTGGGCTGGGCTGGGCGGCGTCCGCGCCGCGAAACTCAAAGCCGGTTGCCTGGGGCTTGCAGCGATCGCGCACGAAGTAGTGCTGGAAGGGCAGGGGGCCGGTGGCGGTGTGCACGACGGTGCGCACCGGCGCATCGCTCATGGGCAGGATCTGATGCGTCACGCCCAGGCGGGTGCTGAGGGTGCGTATGGCCTCGGTCAGGGTGGCGCCGGCGTTGAGCAGCTGCGTGCGCATCAGGTGCATGGCCAGGTCGCCGTCGCCGAGTTGGAACCAAGTCTCGCCGCCCAGGGCGCCAAGGGCCTCCATGAAGCGCCAGGTTTCGCCTTGCCGCCCCCAACCGAGTTCGCGGTTGCTGAGGCCGGCTAGGGTGTAGGTGAGGGTGTCCACATCCGGGGAGATGTGCAGGCCGAGATGGCTGAAGTCGTCCCCGGTGTTGACCAGAAAGGCGACTTCGTCCGGCGCCAGAATGCGGGCCAGCCCCAAGGCCAGCTTGGCCCCGCCGATGCCGCCGGTGAGGGCCAGATACGGCATCAGCGCGCCCCCGACCCGGGCGGTGCCTGGGCCGTCACCGGAACAGATCCTCTTCCAGGGGACGAACGATTTGGCTGGCGGTGGCCGTGCTGGTCTCGGTCGGCAGGCCCTTGGCCAGCACCAGGGGAATGCGCTCCGTGGTCTCGCCCATCAGCAGGGTGGCGGCGGCGGCGATGGCGTCCGCCCGGTTGCTGAGGGTGACTTTGAGCTGGCGCCCGTAGAGGTCGACGCCGCCGCGAGAGTCCTCCAGCACTGTGAGGCCGGCGGCGCCGATGGCGACGCCCACGGTGCCTAGGCGCCAAGGGCGGTTATGGCTGTCCGTGATGACCACGGCCAAGTTAACGCCCGTGCTCTGGCGCAGCCTGGCGCGCAGCCGGGCTGCGGAGCGATCTGGATCCTTGGGCAGCAGCAGTGCCTGCTCGCCGCCCGCATGGTCGATGTTGGACTGGTCGATGCCGGCGCTGGCGCACACGAAGCCCAAGCGGTGCCGCACGATGACCACGCCCGGCCGCTTGCGCAGCACCTCCGTGGACTCATCGAGGATCAACTGCGCCAGCCGCGCATCCTTGTCGGTCTGTGCGGCCAATTGCCTGGCGGCCTCCGTGGGCCGCACATCGGCCAGCTTCACCTGCCGGCCTTCGGCCTTGGAGACGATCTTCTGCGCCACGCAGACCACATCGCCATCGGACAGCACCAGCCCGGCCCGCTGCGCAGCGGCCAGGATCAGCGCGGCCAGATCGTCCCCAGCCCGCACCATCGGCACGTCGCAAAGCGGCGCCAAGTGCAGGGGCGCAGCCATCAGTGGTCCGTCTGGCCGACGATCTTGATGCCGGAGTGGGAGATGCCGTGGCGGCGGTTAATCTGAATCAGCACCGAAGTCAGCGCCTCGGCGGCGGCGGAGTTGGCGATGGGGCCGGCGTGCCAGCCGGTCATGCCGGCTTCGCGCACCAGCTGCAGCACCTTGTCCCTGGCGGCCTTCTTGTTGCCCGCCACCAGCACGTCGCACTCGATGCGCACATCCTCCTGCAGCAGATGGGCGGCGACGTTCTGGAAGGCCGTCACCACCATCACTTCATCCCCCAGCAAGTCCTGCGCCCGTTGGCCGGCGCTGCCCTCCGGCGGCAACTGCACGGTGCCCACCCTGGGCGGCGCCAGGGGCACCGTGACGTCGATGAGGATCTTGCCCTTCAGGGCGTCCTGCACCCCGGCCAGGGTGGAGAGCTGATGGGCCGCGGGCACCGTGAGCACGACGATGTCCCCAGCCGCGGCCGCATCCCCATTCTCCATGGGCGTCGCTGGCGTTTCCGGGCTTACCCGATGCAGGTTCTCCACGGCCCGCTGCGCCTTGGGCAGAGTCCTGGAGCCGATGATCATGCTGTGTCCCGCCCGAGACCAGCGGATGGCCAACCCTGTGCCCAGATCCCCAGTGCCGCCCAGAATGGCGATGGTTTCCTTGCCCTGTTCCGCGTACGCCATGCGCCTCTCCCAAAAGGCGCGAATTATCAGCGCAAAACAGGTTTGGGTGCCAGTCCCGCCCGGAACTTGGCTTGGAAGCCTTCGAACAAGCCGTGCAAGCCTGGATGAGTCTAGTGTGCTGTCCCGCAGGTAAGTGTGATTATTCGTGGCCCTTTTGGCCCCCGGCCGCGTTGCTCCTCCTTGTGTGGGGCCTGCCACAGGGCGTCGTCGCGCCTTGCCGGGAGCCAAAACGGCCTAGCGGCTAAAGCCCACTTACTTGCGGGACGCTAGCCCGGATATTGCATGAGTCGTAGTTGAATGACGGCGGAATGCCCCTGAT
>CAYGBY010000063.1:0-16507 GCA_964348115.1 uncultured Pseudomonadales bacterium | reverse complement strand
GCTCCTTCAAAACCGCCGCCTTCCTGACGAAGCCTTCCGCCCACGGCTAATTTGCCCCCACTCCGGAAGTTGCCCCTAGTGTGGTGCGCCCTCATGCATCGCTCGCATATCAAACCCCCAACGAGAGTACCCTGTCACCCTGGAGGCCGCTTGATCGACCTGCGCCTAACTCCTGATCCGCTACAGGCTGGACCTTTGCCGCGCAAAAGGGTTTAAATGCCGCCCATGGAAGTTGCCCCTAATACATCCCCTCAATCAACTCCGCATACTTCTCATGCACCACCTTACGCTTCAGCTTCTGAGTAGGGGTAAGTTCATCGTCCTCCGGGTCCAACAATTGATCGATGAGCCGGAAGCGCTTGATGGTTTCCACCCGGGCGAACTTTTTGTTGACCGCCTCTATCTCCGCGCCGATTAGGTCCTGCACCGCCTGGGTGTGGCATAGGCTGGTGTAGTTGGTGAAGGGCACGTCCTTGTCCTGGGCGTACTTGGTGACGTTTTCGTGGTCGATCATCACCAGGCAGGTGAGATAAGGGCGCCGGTCGCCCACCACCACGGCGTCTGTGACGTAGGGGGAGAACTTCAGCTGGTTCTCTATCTCGCTGGGGGTGATGTTCTTGCCCCCGGCGGTGATGATGATGTCCTTCATGCGGTCCACCACATAGACATAGCCGTCCGCATCGATGCGGCCGACGTCGCCCGTGTGCAGCCATTCGCCGCGAAAGGTCTCCGCGGTCTTCCCCGGCTTGTTCCAGTAGCCGCGGATGACGCCTGGGCTGCGTATGAGGATCTCGTTGTCCTCCGACAGCTTTACATCCACTTCTCCGTTGGACTTCCCGACGCTGCCGATGCGGGTCTGGCCGGGCAGGTTGGCGGTGGCCAGGCCGCTGCATTCGGTCTGGCCGTAGACTTCGTACATGGGCTTGTTCATGGCCCAGAACCAGTCGATGAGCTCCGGGGCAATGGGGGCGGCGCCGGTGGAAAGCCAGCGGCAACGGTCGATGCCAAGGAAGATGCGGATGTTCCTGAACACCAGGAAGTCCGCCAAGGCGCCGGCCAGCCGCAGCAGCCAAGGGGGACGCCGCCCGGCTTGCAGATGGGCGCCCCGCGCCAGCCCCGCCCGCATGGCCAAGCCATAGGCGAAGCGCCCCAAGGCGGTGCCGTCCTTCAGCTTGATGGTGATGGCGGAGTGCTGCTTCTCCCAAACGCGGGGCACGGCGAAGGCCACGGTAGGCGCCACCTCCTGCTGATCCTGGGCGAAGGTCTCCGGCGCCTCCGCCAAGTTCACCACGCATCCGGACTCGATGCCGCAGAAGGTGTAGAACATTCGTCCCGCCACGTGCGCCAAGGGCAGGAAGCCGAGCTGCTCGTCCGTGTCGTAGACGCCGTAGATGTCCTGCAGGTCGCGCATCATGAACAGCATGTTGCGCTGGCTGATCATGGCGCCCTTGGGCGGGCCGGTGGTGCCGGAGGTGTAGGTTAGGATCATCAGGTCCTCCGGCTGGGCGGCGGCTATCTCGCGCGCCCAGACCTCCGGGTGGGCCTTGCCGTAGTCCGCGCCTATGGCGAGCAGCGCTTCGTAGCTGAGGCATTGGGGGTCCTTGAAGTTGCGCAGGCCCTCCATGTCGAAAATGATGATCTTCTCCAGGCTGGGGGTGCGGTCGCGCACCTGCAGCACCTTGTCCAGCTGCTCCTCGTCCTCCGCAAAGTAGAACTTAGTGCCGCTGTCGCTGATGAGGTAGGCCACCTGCTCCGGTGCATCCGTAGGGTAGACGCCGTTGGACACGCCGCCGATGCAGTTGACGCCGAGGTCCGCGAATAGCCATTCCCGGCACACCTCCCCGGCGATGGAGCAAACATCGCCACGCCGCAGCCCCAAGGCCTTGAGCCCCAAGCCCACCAGGCGGGCCTGCTCGCCGTAGTGCGCCCAACTGTATTCGTTCCAGATGCCGAAATCCTTCTCCCGCAGGGCCACCTTGGCGCCCCACTCGGTGACGCGCTTCCAGAAAAGCGCAGGAACCGTGGCGCAGCCATCGATGGCTTGCGGAACGGTCATCGCCAGGTTTTCCTTTGCTTCCAGCGGCGGCGGCCGCGTACGCCTTCATCCTTGAGGCCCAGGTAGAACTCCTGGATGTCCGGGGCGTCCTTGAGGCGTGCGCAGCTATCCTCCATGACGATGCGGCCGTTCTCCATGACATAGCCGTAGTCCGCCAGATCCAGCGCCATCTTGGCGTTCTGCTCCACCAACAGCATGGTGACGCCCCGCTCCCGGTTCAGCCGCCCGATGATCTGCGCTATCTCATGCACTAGGCGCGGGGAAAGGCCAAGGGAGGGTTCGTCCAGCAGCATCAGTTCCGGGCGCAGCATCAGCGCGCGGGCAATGGCCAGCATCTGCTGCTGGCCGCCGGAAAGCACATGCGCCTGCTGTTTGACCAGGGGCTTTAGCGCGGGAAAGTAATCGTAGGCCCCCTCGATGTCCTGCTCCACCTCGCCATCGCGCCGGGAGAAGGCGCCCATGCGCAGATTCTCCTCCACCGTCAGGAAGGGGAACACCTCCCTCCCCTCCGGCACATGCCCGATGCCGCGCCGCGCCACCCAGTCCGGGTCGTTCCCCTGAATGGCCTCGCCCCGGTGGGCGACCACGCCCTTCTGCGGGTCCATGGCGCCGCTGATGGTCTTCAGCACCGTGGTCTTGCCGGCCCCGTTGGCCCCCAGCAGCGCCACCACCTGGCCTTCGCGCACCTTAAGGCTCACGCCGCGAATGGCCATGACGGGGCCGTAGTAGGTTTCGATGTTGCGCAGCTCCAACAGGTCCGCCATAGTCAGTCCCCCTTGCAGACGCGCCGCACTTGCGGATGTGGCGCCAGATGGGCATCGCCATGGCCATTGATGTTGCGCAATTCCAGCAGGTCCGCCACGGTCAGTTCCCCGTGCAGGTGCGCAGCACTTGCGGATTGGGCGCAGGATGGGCACCGCCATCGCCGTTCATGCCAGTCACCCCACCAAGGTCACTGACGAGCGGGTTGGGACGGTTCTGTTGTTTATCGCCATGGCCAATCATGCCGGTCAGTCCCCCAAGTAGGCGCGCAGCACTTCCGGGTGGCTGCGCACCGCATCCGCATCGCCCACGGCCACCAGGGCGCCGTCGGCCATGGCCAGCACCCGGTCGGAGGCCTGGGCCACCAAGTTCATGTCATGCTCCACCATCATCACAGTGACGCCCAGCTCCTCCTTGATGTCCTCCAGCCAAAAGGACAGGTCCTCCGTCTCCTCCGGGTTCAGGCCAGAGGAAGGCTCGTCGAGCAGCAGCAGCTTGGGCTCGATGCACAGCGCCCGGGCGATCTCCACCATCTTGCGGACGCCAAACGGCAACTCCCCGATGGTCTTGTCCCGGTGCGCCTGCAGATCCAACAGATCGATGACGTCCTCCACCGCCTGCCGGAAGGCGAGTTCCGCCCGCCGCACCGAGGGCAGGAACAGCATATCGGATAAGACATTGCTGCGGCGGTGGACGTGACGGCCGATCAGCAGGTTGCCCAGCACGGTTTCGCGCTCGAACAGCTCCGTGTTCTGAAAAGTGCGCGCTATGCCCAGCTCCGCCACCCGGTGGGCGGGCGCCTGAGTGATGTCCTGGCCGTCGAACAGAATGCGGCCCTGGTCCGTCCCGTAAATGCGGCTGATCAGGTTGAACACAGTGGTTTTGCCGGCGCCGTTCGGCCCGACGATGCTGAACACCTCGCCCTGCTCCACGGCGAAGGAAAGGTCCCGCACCGCATGAACCCCGCCGAAACTGACGCCGATGCCTTGCGCCTGCAGCAGGCTCACCGCAGCCGCTCCGTGCGCAGGTAGCGCTTCTGCCGCTTGTGGGTGGCGCGGCGATAGAGGGGAAACTCCTCAAAATACAGCCGTATCTTGCGCCAGCGCCCGTACAGGCCCAAGGGTTCGTAGATGAGGAAAAGCACCAGGATCAGCCCGAACACCCCCGGCTCCAGTCCGGGTATCTGGCCGATGGCCGGCGGCGCGGTTTCCCGCAGCACGGCGATGGCCTGGGGCAGCAGGCCGATGAAGGCGGCGCCGAAGATCACCCCATGCAGGGAGCCGAGCCCGCCGACCACGACCATCAGCAGCAGTTGGATGGAGGTGGCCAAGGTGAAGGCGTCCGGCGCCAGGTAGCCGATGCGATGGGCGAACAGGCCCCCGGCCAGCCCCGTGAACGCGGCGGAGATGCCGAACGCCAGGGTTTTGGTGTAGGCGATGTGGATGCCCATGCTTTCGGCGGACACCTCCGAGTCCCGCACCGCCGCCATGGCCCGGCCGGTGGGGCTGCGCAGCCAGTTCAAGGCCGCGATCATGGATAGCGTCAGAAACAGCAGGCACAGGTAGTAGAAGGGAACGGGCGTGGACAGGTCCAAGCCGAATTGGGCGGGGGGGACGAACATGCCGCGAAAGCCGCCGGTGACGGACACCCAGTGGGACAGCACCTGCTCCACGATGATCAGAAAGGCCAAGGTCGCCACCGCCAAGTAGATGCCGGTCATGCGCAGGGCCGGAATGCCCACCACCACTCCCACCACGCCCGACAAGGCGGTGGCCGCCGCCAGGGCCAAGGGAAAGGGAACGCCCTGGTTCAAAAGCCAGGCGTGGCAGTAGGCGCCGATGGCCAGAAATGCGGCATGGCCCAGGCTCACCTGTCCGGTGTACCCCACCAGCAGCATCAGCCCCACGCCGGCAATGGCGTAAATGCACACTTGGGCCAGTTCCCCGAGCAGGAAGTCAGACAACGCCAGCGGGCACAGCAGCACAGCCAGCCCCAACAGCCCGTACCAGAACCGCTGCCCATTGTGCTGGAACAGGTCGCTGTCCTGTCCATAGCGGGTTTTGCGTATGAAGCGCATTCAGCCGCCAATGCCAGGCGATGGCAGGCCCCACGATGCGGCCGCCACCCCTACACCTTCTTCTTCTGCATGGCGGCGAACAGTCCTTCCGGGCGGATCATCAACATCACCAGCAGCAGCACATAGGCAGTGACGTCGGAAAAGCCAGGCCACAGGTAGCGCCCGGCGAACTGCTCTGACAGCCCCACCAGCACGCCGCCCAGGATGGCGCCCGGCAAGCTGCCCAAGCCGCCCACGATGGCGGCGGCGAACGCCTTGATGCCGATGAAGCCGATGTTCGGGTCGATGACGGCGCCCGGCGCCAACACGCCGGCGCAGGCCGCCAGCACCGCCGCCAGCGCCCACACCAAGCCGAACACGCGCTTCACCGGAATGCCCACGTAGAAGGCCGCCAGCTGGTTCTGCGACGCCGCCTGCATGGCGATGCCGAGCCTAGTGAAGCGGAAAAACAGGTATAGCAGGCCGCACAGCCCCAAGGTGCCCAGCACCACGGCCACGTCGTCGCCGCCGATGGTCACTTCCCCCACTTGCCACACCAGGCTCGCGTAGGGCACATCCAGGGTCTTGGGTTCGTTGCCCCAGCGCTCCCCCGCCACGGCCCGCAGGATGAAGCCAAGCCCGATGGTCAGCATCAGCACCGCGAAGTGGGGCTCGCCGATCATGGGCCGCAGCAGCAGCCGCTCCAGCAGGGCGCCCAGCACCGCCATCGTCACCAGGGTGGCCAGCAACCCCCACACAAAGGGCCACTCCAGGATGTTGACGAACGTGAAGGCGATGAATGCGCCGATCATCATGATGTCGCCCTGGGCGAAGTTGACCATTTCCGTGGCCTTGTAGATGAGCACGAAGCCAAGGGCGATCAGCCCGTAAACGCATCCCTGGGATGCGCCGCTGATGATGAGCTGAATGATCTCCACGAACCGGGCTCTCCGCTTGCGCGCCCTTAGCGCCGCTGAAGACCCACCGGCCGTTGGCGCCAAAGGCTGCGCATTGGCCCATGATAGCCAGCGCCACCCCGTTTCGGAAGCCGTAAAACCCAAAGGCGGCGCAAGCGCCAAGCGCAGTGGCTGCCGCCCGCCGCGGATCGCCAATTCCGCCAAACATGGCCGGTCACGTCCATACCGGTCGGAAAAGCGGAGTCTAGCCAGGATGCGGCGTCAAGCCGTCTGTTGCGCGCATGAAATGCTCCGCCCAACATGCCAAAATGCTGGATATGGCCCATCGGTCAAACGCCCACAGGGTTAGCGCCACCGCACGGCGCTGCGACAACCACACTAATTCCCGAAACGGCAACAACAAACATGACCAAGATTCTTCATATAAGCGCATCGCCCCGGGGCGAACTCGCCGCATCAGCGCAAGCGGCGCAGGTGTTTCTGGGGGCGCTGCCGCCAAGCGCAAAGGTCGAGCGCATCGACCTTTGCCAACGCGATTTGCCCGAAGTCACGCTGGAGATCACCGCCGCCAAACAAAAGGCTTTCGCCGGCAGGGAGTTCACGGCCGAGGAAGCCCGCCAATGGGCCGCCGTTGTTGACCTTGTCAACGAGTTCCAAGCGGCGGACCACTACCTCATGGCGGTGCCGATGTGGAACTTCAACGTGCCCTACAGGTTCAAGCAGTACATCGACCTCATCACCCATCCCGGCCTCACCTTCACGCGGGACCAGCACGGGCCCCGGGGGTTGATGTCGGGCAGCGCCACGCTCATCTACTCCCGGGGCGGCGACTATTCGCCGAAAGACGGCAAGCCGGATCCCTTCGACTTCCAGTCACCCTACCTCCAGGCCTGGCTGCGGATGATCGGCATAGGCCCCGTGGAGGAGGTGTTCGTGCAGCGCACCATGGCGGGACCCGATGGCGTGGCGCAAAGCGTCGCCCGCGCCGCCGCGCAGCTCAGGGCGCTGGCTGCGGCGTTGGGTTAGGCGTCGGGCGTTGGCCATAGCTGCTTCGAGCCGCTGCGGCGGAACTGGCCAATAGCCCGTCCTCAACAAGGAATCGGGGCATGGCCCTGCCCCATCCCCAACTGGATTCGGAGGGATTGATGCCTCAACAAACGATGGCGCTGCGCACGCCCTTGCGGCAGTACCGGGCAACGTTGGCCGCAGGCGCCCAAGGGGAGCGCAGCGGCGCCTGCAAGGCCGTGCTGCGGGCGGTGCAGGAACTGCCGGCCCATGACTTAGGGCGTCCGCAGCGGCCCATCTGGCTGTGGTCCGACCTGCACCTCGGTCACGAGAACATCATCCGCTACTGCGCCCGCCCCTTCGCGCACGCTAAGGAGATGGACACGGCGCTTTACCATGCCTGGCGGCGCACTGTGGGGCCGGATGACATCATGCTGTGCATGGGCGACATCGCTATGGGCGGCGCGGTGGCGGAGCGCACTTGGCGACGCATCGAAGCCCTGCCCGGCCGAAAAATTCTGGTCATCGGCAACCATGACCTGACCTCGGGCGGTCGGCTGCGGGTGGCGGGATTCGATCTGGTGTGCAGCCTGGCGCTCCTGCGCAATGAAGACCCGCCCCTGATCTTCACCCATATGCCGCTGGACGCGCCGCCATCTGGCCACGTCAACATCCACGGCCACCTGCACAACCAGAAACCCCTGGCCGGCCCCTACATCAACGTAGCCGTCGAGCAGCTAGGCTACCAGCCCCTGGCCCTGGCCGACGCACGCCGGCTGGCCACCGCCCTTGTGCGCCAAGCTGCGCCCTCGGGCGACACCACGCTGCAGCGCCTAGGGAACCTGCGGGGTGCAGGCTGAAGTGCGGATGGCGCCACATCGGGCGGTCCCGGCGCGGTTCAGACCTCTAGCCGGGGGACCCCTGATTCAGGGACAACCGCTCGCATTGCGCCACCCTGAAGCCAGAGCCGCACAGCGTCCGCAGTTCAGTGCGCACCGTAAAGGAGCTGACGCCGTTGTGCAGGTCAAACAGGCGGAAAGATGCTTCCCTGGTGGACGCGGAACCCGTGGCGAACACCTGGGCGCCGCCGATTGCGTAGCGATGGTTGAAGTGGCCGTGGCCGTGCAGCACCAACTGCGCCTGGCGCAGCAGCGGACCCAAGTCTTCGGCATCCCGCAGCGCCCGCCGCTTGCTCATCAGGCCGGGCAAAGGCGGATGGTGCAAGGCGATAAGCTGCAGCTTATGTGGCGGCGCGTCCGTCAGGCTATCGGCCAAGCGGCGAAGCTGCGCCCCGCCAAGCGCGCCTGTGGCCAGGCCGATGGCGGTGGGCTGCCCGCTGTTAAGGCCATGGATGTCCACCCCGTCCACGCGCAAACGGGACGGGAACGGCGCCCAATAGGCCGGCTCCCCCTCCGGGGCCGCCCCAACCGGCGACAAGATATGCAGATACGGCGCCCATTGGGAGGCGCAATGGGCCCAGGAATCCCTTGCATACAGGTCGTGGTTGCCCGGAACCACCATCACCCGGCTAGGCGGGCCGAGGCTGCGCAGCCATGCCGCCGCCTGCGCATGTTCATCCGGCGTGCCCAAGTGTGTGAGGTCGCCAGTGACCAGCACCAGATCCGGCGCCAAGGCTAGGGCGGCTTCGCACAGCGCGTCCAAATTGCTGCGCAGATGCCTGCGTCGTCGCCGCCGCCGCCAGGAAAGATGCCCTAGGCGGCGTTTGCCGCGAATCCAGCTACGCGGCAAGTTGCAGAGATCCGTCAGATGCGGGTCGGAAATGTGGATAAGGCGCATGGGCTGGCGGATAATCCCTTTTTTCACCAAGCGATTGCAATGGTAACCGCATACATTCTGGGCGAATGCGACCTGCGCCTGTGGGGCCTGACCAGCCGCCAGCGGCTGCTGCGGCAGCTCGCCAGCCTGGGCGTAACGGAAATCGGTTCAAGCGAGTCGCTCGCAAGCCAAGGAGCGCAGACCCCGCAACCGGCCGCGGATCCCACGCCAAGGGACGCCAGCGCCCTGCTGCTGCGGGGGGACTACCTCTTTGAACCCCGCACCCTGGATGGCCTGCGCCGTCTAGGCGGCATCCTCATGGATGGGAGGAACCCAGCCGCCGCCTGCGTCCCTGTCCAGGACGCACCCGCAGCCGCCGTCCTGCTGAAGACTGGCGCCACCCCTGCGGGCGCGGATTGGCGCCGCCTCAGCACAGCAGACCTCAACGCCTTTGCCGGGGATCTGCGTCTGGCCGCCCCGCCCCTGCTGGAAGCCATCACCGCCGGGAAGGCCAACGCTCTGGAGGATCTGCTATACGGCGTCTCCTACAAGGGCATCACGGACTTCGTGACCAAATGGTGGTGGCCCGCGCCGGCCAAAGTCGGTGTGCGCCTGTGCGTCCGCTGGGGCCTTTCCCCCAACAGCGTGACCCTGACTGGGCTTATCCTGATGTTGGCCACGTGCTGGCTGTTCTACGGCGGCTGGTACCTGGCGGGTCTGCTGCTGGCCTGGTTCATGACCTACTTGGACACGGTGGACGGCAAGCTGGCGCGGGTGACCGTGCAGGCGAGCAGGCTCGGCCACGTGCTGGACCATGGCATGGACATCGTCCATCCGCCGTTCTGGTACTGGTTCTGGGGGCTGTCGCTGCTACCCATGCAGCCCATCCTTGGACTCAGCTTCGAAGCCCTGCTGTGGTGCATCTTCGGCGGCTACGTTGGCGGGCGACTCATCGAGGGCGTTTTCCATGCCCTAGGGGAGGTGAGCCTGTTCGCCTGGCGCCCCTTCGACGCCTATTTCCGCCTGTTCACCGCCCGCCGCAACCCCTGCTTGGTGCTGCTGACCCTAGCTTGGCTGGCGGGGGCCCCGCATCTGGGCTTTTGGCTGGTGGCGGTCTGGACGCTGCTTTCCACCTTGGTGCTGACGCTGCGCCTAGCTTGGGCAGCCGCGGTGCGGGCTAGGCGCGGCCCACTGCGATCCTGGCTTGCGGAACCCGATGCAGGCGCGCGCCATCCCCGCGCCTACCGCACTTTCTCATCCACCAAGGGCGCCCATGCGGGCTGATCCCGCGGTTGTCCCGTCGGGCGCGGAGGGGGCGGCGCCCTCTGCGGCTGGCAGCCTCCACCTGCACGACCTAGCCCGCAAGGCCCTGGGCCAGGGCGGCAAAGACGCTCTAATCGCCCGGCTGGCCGAGTCCATCGCCCAGCGCTACGGCCCGCGGCTGGACGCCATCATCCTGTACGGCTCCTACTTGCGCGGCCAGCAGGACGCCATGCCGGACTTCTACGTGCTGTTGGACCGCTATCCAAAGCGCCCCCGCCGCCATGCCTGGATGGGCGCCCTGTTGCCGCCCAACGTCCATCAGCTTGGCGCCGAGGGCCGCCGCGCCAAGGTCAGCGTGCTGACCACAGGGCAGTTGGCGCGGCATGTGGCGCTGGATCTGCACCCCTATTTCTGGGCGCGCTTCGCCCAGCCTTGCTGCGTTGTGCATTGCCGCAACCAGCAGCTTCGACGGCGCTTGCGCTGCATCGTCGCCGAAGCCATCAGGCGCCTGCTGACGCACGCCGCGCCCGGCGAGCTGCCGGAAACCCCAGCAGCCTATTGGGAAGCCGTGTTCGCGCATACCTACGCCGCGGAGCTGCGCTCTGAACGGCCCGCCAAGCGTTCCGCCCTGCATCTGGCCAATACGGAGTACTACGATCAATTGTTTCGCTACGCCCGCCGTCAATTCCTGCAACAGGATGGGGAGGTGGAGGCGGCGCAACCCCGCCGGCGTTGGCGTCATGGCGTTGCCCATCGGCGGCTGGCCCAAGCCGTCGGCAAGACATTCTCCGCCTTGCGCATCATCAAGTCCGCCCTGACTTTTGAGGACCCCCTGGACTACTTGCTGTGGAAGCTGGAGCGCCACTCCGGCATCCGCCTGTCGGCGACGGAACGGCAACGGCGATACCCGTTGCTGTTCGCCTGGCCCCTGATTTGGCGCCTGTATCGTCTAGGCGCGTTTAGATGACCGCCGGCGCGGATGCGCCAACGCAGATGGCCAGGGTGGGGCGCCGGGTGGCGCGCAACTTTGGCTGGCTTTTGACTGGCCGGGTCGCGGCGGCATTGCTGGCCTTGGCCGCCGTGGTTTTGGCTGCCCGCACCCTCGGCCCAGCCGCCTTTGGCGTGATCATGTTGGTCCACACCAGCGCGGTCATCATCAAGCAGTTGTGCAACATAAAGTCCGCCGATGCGGTGGTGCGCTTCGGCGCTCCGCTGCTGCAGGAGGGCCGGCGCAGCGGGGCGCACAACCCTGCCTGGCGCCGGTTGGTGGGCGCCTTGCGGCGGCTGGACATGATCACCGCCCTGCTGGCCGGACTGGTCGGCGTCCTCGCCTTGACTTTGGCGGCGCCGCCCTTGCAACTCGCCGCGGAGTTTCGCGAGGCCGCCTGGCTCTATGTCGCCGCCTTGTTCTGCACCGCCACCGGAACGGCGGCGGGCGCCCTAAGGGCGTTGGACCGCTATCCGCTGCTGGGCATGCTATTGCTCGGGCGGCCGGGCGTGCGGCTGGTCGGCGTGCTGATCTGCATGGCCCTTGAGGCGCCAGCCTCCGCCTATTTGCTGGTCTGGGCGTTGGGCTTCATGGTGGGGGAGCTTCTGCTGCTTGGCAGCGCCGCCTTCCTGTTGGCGGCGCCCGTTCAAGGCGCCCCGGTACGCCCGGCTTTGCAGGCGCATCCGCGCCTCGCCCATTTCCTGAAAGTGGTGTATTGGCAATCCAACCTGGACTTGTTTCCAAGGCGCGTGGCCATCCTGGCGGTAGGCGGCCTGTACGGCGCCGAGGGCGCTGGCGTCTACCGCTTGGTAAGGGATGTGGCCCAGGCGGTGGACCAACCGGTGATACTGGTGCGCCAAGCGATATTTCCCGACCTCAGCCGCCTCTGGAAGAAGCAGCGCAGCACCTTTCTGGCGCTGACCTGGCGGGCGTGCGCCCTTGGCTTCGCCGGCGGCGGCGCCTTGTTTGTGGCGGCGCTGCTGTTCGGCGCAGACTTGCTGGCGGCCTTGGCGGGCGAGGCGTTCCGCACCGGCGCCCCCCTGCTGGCCCTGGTGTTGGCCGCCGGCGGCCTGGAGCTGGGCGGCGGCGCCCTGCGTCCGGCCAGCTACGCGATGGACAGGGCTGGCGCAGCCTTCGCCTTGCAGGCCATCTCCGTCGGGCTGTTTTTCGCCACCCTGTACGGCGCTGCGCCCCTGGCCGGCCTGGACAGCGCCGGCTGGGCGGCGCTGGCCAGCAACGCATTCGCCCTGACCGGCATGATCTGGCTGGTGCACCGCACCGGCGCCCGCGCAACGCCCCGCCGCCAGTCTGCGTCCTAGGGAACCTCTTCCGCTGCGGCCCCATCCCGCATGCCTAGGGAACCTCTGAACAAGTCGCGCTCGCCCAGCGCCCCGCTGCTTGCGGGCGGAGATGGCCTTGCGGGACAGCACACTAGTTGCAAAAACGGCAAGCGGCGTTACGCTTCATGCGCCTTCGCTTAGCATCGGTTTCGGGGCGGACAGCTTTGACCCAACAATACGCGCAATTCATCAACCCTGCCGGGGAGCTGGAGCAGCCCCCCAGTCCTGCGGATATATGGCCCATCATGCGCAGGGAGGCCAACCGCAAGGCGCAGGAGGAGCCCATTCTGGGCAGCTACTTCCACGCCACGGTGCTGAACCACCACAGCTACGGTGCGGCGCTGAGCTTTCGGCTGGCCAGCAAGCTGGACAATCCCATGTTGCCCACCATGCTGATCCGGGACGTCATTCAGGAGGCCATAGAGGCGGACCCCCGCATCCTGCAGGCGGCCGCCATCGATATGCAGGCCACCTACCACCGCGATCCAGCCTGCGAAGACCTGCTGACCCCCTTTCTGTTCTTCAAGGGCTTCCACGCCCTGCAGGCGCAACGCATCGCCCATTGGCTGTGGGGCCAACAGCGCAAGACGTTGGCGCAGTTCTTCCAGAACCAGATCAGCGTCACCCTAGGGGTGGACATCCACCCAGCAGCCGAGTTCGGGGCCGGCATCATGCTGGACCACGCCACCGGCTTGGTGGCCGGGGAAACCGCCGTGGTGGGCGATGACGTGTCCATCCTGCACGCCGTGACCCTGGGCGGCACCGGCAAGGAAACCGGCGACCGGCACCCGAAGATTCGGCGCGGCGTGCTGCTGGCCGCCGGCTGCAAGGTCATCGGCAACATAGAGGTGGGGGAAGGCGCCAAGGTGGGGGCCGGCAGCGTCGTGCTTGAGGACGTGCCTGCGCATGTCACGGTGGCGGGTGTGCCCGCCAAGATAGTGGGACAGACCAAGGGGCTGCCGGCGCACGTCATGGACCAGCGGCTGGGCTGAACCAATGGCGGAGCCGAAATGCCCGCAATGCGGCGTCGAAGGGGTGGAGCACATCATCTCCAAGGACAGCAAGCAGCGCTCCAAGACTCGCCAGCCTTGGTTTCTCATCGTGCACTGCGACCAATGCGGCCATGTCTATGAAATCCTGGCCAAGCATGTATTCCAAATACCCGTCATCCCCAAGTTCGTGCTGCCTAAGTGACCTCCAAGCGGCGCACTAGCCTCCATCAACAAACCCAGCGCGCTCCTTTGCGCGTTGGATGAACTGGCCCATGACCTCCGCAGTCTGGGCGCCCGGCAGGGTGAATTTGCCCGCCAGCAGATAGGAGGGCACACCGGCGACGCCAAGATCCACAGCACGTTGCAACTGCTCGCGCACTTCCTCAACCCCACCCTGCCCCGACAGCCAGGCTTCGGCATCGGCGCCGCTCAGCGAAGCCTGCTCCGCCGCCTCGATAAGCGTGCTGGTTTGGCCAACATCCTCGCCAGCGCAGAAATGACGTTCGAATAGCGCTTCCGCGACCTCATGTTGGCGTCCGGCGACGGCGGCGAACTCCAGCAGGCGGTGCGCCTGGAAGGTGTTGGGCTGGCGTTTGATGGCGGCAAAGTTGAACCGCAGGCCGACGGTCTCCGCCTGCTCGGCGATGCGCGGCGGAATGCGCCCGAGATCCGCCTTGGCGCCATAGCGGGCCTGCAGAAACCGCTGGCGGTCCAGGCCTTCGTCGGGCAAACCCGGGTGCAGTTGATAGGGCCGCCAACGCAGGCGCAAACCCTCCCCCACCGGCGTGTGCATCAGGCTGTCCAGACGCTTCTTGCCAATGTAGCACCAAGGGCACACCAAGTCAGAAAAGATTTCAATTTGCATGTTTTGCATCCTCTTTTGCCGCCGGATTATATAGACTGGCAGGCGGGCCAACGGCAGGCGAAGCCATAGCGGAGGGGCGCCAATGCAGGTAGGACTGGTCACGGGGCGGCGGCGCCTGGAGTTGCTGGACATGCCAACGCCGACGGCGACGCCCGGCAAGGCGGTGGTGGACATCAGCCACTGCGGCATATGCGGCACCGATGTGCACGCCTATCTGTCCGGGCAACCCTACAACCCCGCCATCTGCGGCCATGAGTGGGCCGGGGTGGTCAGCGCCCTGGGCAAGGGCGTCGCCAACTGCCGGGAAGGGGACCGGGTGGCCATCGGCGTGGCCGCCGCCTGCGGGCGGTGCCGCACCTGTCGGCGTGGCGACGCGCAGCACTGTGAGGCCGCTTTCGCCGGGGCCATCGGCATGGGTCCCCTGGCGGCGCCCCATGGCGGCTTCGCCAGCGCCATCGCCTTTGAGGCCAGCCGTCTGCACCAAGTGCCCAGCACCATGAGCGACCAGGACGCAGCCATGCTGGAGCCCGTGACCGTGGCCGTGCATGCCGTGCGCCGCACAGACATTCGCCTAGGGGATTCCGTGGTGGTCATCGGCGCAGGACCCATCGGCTTGCTGGTGCTGCAGGCGGCGCGCAATGCCGGCGCGGGCCATATCTTTCTGCTGGAGCCGGAGCCCAGCCGACGCCGGCTGGGCGGCGAACTGGGGGCCGACACCCTAATCGACCCCAGCCAGGAAGACGCCGCTGAGGTCATCAACGCCCAACTCGGCCAGGACGGCGCCGATGTGGTGCTGGAGTGCGCCGGCGTGCCAGCCACCATACAGCAGTCCGTGGACTTGGCGCGGCGCGGCGGGGTGGCGTCCTTGGTGGGTGTTGCGGCCGGGGCGGCGGAGATCAACGCCGCCAGTTGGCTGATGAAGGAAATCCGCCTGACTTCCTCCATCGCCTATGTGCATGAGGACTTCGAAATCGCCAAGGCGCTCCTGGTCGATGGCCGCATCCGCTGCGCGCCCCTGCACACGGGCACAGTGGGGTTGGCGCAATTGGACGCCGCCTTCGCCCGCCTCGCCTCCCATCCGGACGAGGTGAAGATACTGGTCGATCCCAAATTATGAGCCGGGTTCAAGGAGCCTGAAACAGCGCCTCGCAGCCGGTGCCAGCCAGCAAGTCGTCCACAAAGGCCCTATCCTGCCCATCCAGGCGGGCGCGTTGCGCCCTTATCCATTGCAGGCATTTGGCCTGGTAGGGGAAGGGCTTCTGCGTCCAAAGCCGCCCATCGATCTGCGTGCGCACCTCATCGGCGCCCTGGTCGATGGCCCGGGCGTTGGCCAGCAGCGCCGGGACATAGACCCTGCCGACTTCCGCCAGCAGATCCCTAAGGCTGTCCGGCAGGGCGTCCCGGCCACGCCAATGCTCGTCCTGCGGCGCCAAGCCTGAAAGATCCTCCACCACCGCCACCCAAGCGCAGACTTGCGGCGCCTTGTCCAAGGCAAGCTGCATGGGCGTGGGGTCGAAGCCGGTCAACTGCGTCAACTGGCCGTAGACTGCGAAGTCGGCCGCTGAGGGACGTCCGCCGAACAGGAAGGGGCCGTTGCGGATCTGGGCGGAGAAGAGCCTGAGAAAGCGCAGGTAGCTGGCCTCGATGATGGGCGCGGTGGTTTCATTGCTGCCCACCACATGCAGACGACCGATCTGGCGCTCCCGAATGTAGGCGGACAAGGGGGCGATCTGCGCATCCGTGGCGAGCAGATTGCCCCACCTGGGCAGAATTTCACCGCCCTTGTGAATGTCGGCCGGATAGCGCCAACGGTAGTGGAACATGGCCTTGGTGAGCCATTCGTCGCCATAGTCCTCCAGCAGCCAGTCCAAGAAGGCCAGGGCAGGATCTGGCGGGATGACGGAGCGCCCCAACGCCAGCTCCTCCAGGCGGCGGATGATGGGGGACGAGTCCACCATGGGTTCGATCTCCCCGGACGGGGCGGTGAAATAAAACGTTGGCAGCAGCGCCACCCTGGGCTGCGGCAGCCCCGCATCCGCGGCCTGGCCATCCACCATGCCCTGCAAAAAGCGGTAGGGAATGCGCCGATAGCGCAGCAGCGCCAGCATTTTCCGGGTGTAAGGGGAGCCGGGGGCGCCCTTAAGAAGGATGGCGTCATTCATGGCGCTTGCGTGTTCCGTTGAAGGCATGTTCTTTCCAACCTCGTGCAAAGAATGGATTGCAGCGGCATCCTATCCCAGACTGCAGCCTGAATGCATCCCGGCGCAGCGCTGCCATGGCGGCCGGAACGGCCTGCGAGGGCGCTGTAGGCGCCCGCGGAAACCTTTTAGTATTATCTTACAAAATATTGAAATATAATAATATTTTGCGACACCCCAAAGGTCTTGGCGCTGGTGTGCTTTCCCGCAAGTAAGTGGGTTCTAGTCGCTAGGCCGTTTTGGCGCCCGGCAAGGCGCGACGACGCCCTGTGGCGGGCCCCACACAAGG
>CAYGBY010000062.1:0-16531 GCA_964348115.1 uncultured Pseudomonadales bacterium | reverse complement strand
TCCCGCAAACAGCGGGGCGCTGGGCGAACGCGACTTGTTCAGAGGTTCCCTAGGGAACCTCTGAACAGTCGCCATCGGCTGGGTTGTTCAGGTAACCTTCGCCTGCAGAAAGCACGACTCGGCCATACGGTCATTTGAACTGAACCTTGGAGGCCCATGCGGTAATGGATCGCACCCAACAGATCGCCCAAGCCCGGTACGCCATCGAGGACATCATGTTCCGCTACGCAGAGGCTCTCGATGGCGGGGATTTGGAGACGGTGGCGCAACTGTTCGCCGCCAGCGCAATCAAGCCGGCGGTGGGCGAGCCGGCGCAGGGTGCGGAAGGGGTGTTCAAGCTGTACTCATCCGTCGTCAAGTTCTACGATGCGGACGAAAACGAGGTGCCCTACAAGCGCCGTCAATGCACCCCCCGCACCCGCCACCTCACCACTAACCTGATATTCGAGTTCGACAACGCCGTGGCCGAGGCGCAGGTGCGCAGCTATTTCACGGTTTACCAGAACTTAGGCGGACGCAACGAAATCATCGTCGGCGGGCGCTATGTGGATCAGTTCAGGCGCGCCATCTCCGGCTGGCAACTTGCGGAACGCCAAATCCACATCGAGAACGCCGGGGATCTAAGCCGCCATCTAAACAGCTAGGGGGTTTGGGGCTTGGGCGATGGTCGTGCGGACAATGGGCCATTTCACGGAAAACGGTTAGGGCGTAGAATGCCGCGCACTGAACCATTTTTGGCGCAAACAACGACAACTCATTTGGGAGGAAGCGAATATGGCAACTGTTTTGATCACCGGCGCCAGCCGGGGCATCGGTTCGGAACTGGCTAGGCAGTACGCCGCCGAGGGGGCGGAGGTCATCGCCTGCGTACGGGACCCGGCCGCGGCGCCAGGACTGGCGGACGTCAACGGCAACCTGGAGGTCGTGCAGATGGACACTGGCGACCCCGCCTCCATAGAAGCCGCCGCCCGGCGGGTAGGGGACAGACCCTTGGATGTGCTCATCAACAACGCCGGCGCGGTCGGCGGGGACCCGGCCACGCAACAGTCCATGGACAGCCTTGACTTGGACGAATGGCACAGAACCCTGAACATCAACACCATCGGCCCGGTGCTCATCGCCCGCGCCTTCAAGGCCAACCTAGCCGCTTCCGGGGACGGCAAGCTGCTGCACGTCACCAGCCAGCTGGCGGCGTCCACTTGGCCCATGGGAGGCATGTACATCTACTCCACCACCAAGGCGGCGCTCAGCAAGGCCGCGCAGATCATGGCCTTGGACTGGAAGGCGGACCCCATCACCGTGGCCTTGGTGCATCCGGGCTGGGTGCGCACGGACATGGGCGGCCCCCATGCGGAGATGAGCGCCGAGGAAAGCGCGGCAGGCATTCGCGCCCTAATCGCCGGCCTGACCAAGGCGGACTCCGGCAAGTTCTTCAAGTGGAATGGGGAGGTCCACCCCTGGTGACCCGCTAAGCAGCTCAAGGAGCTGCAAACCATCCTAGACGGGCCGCCGCAGCCACTTGGCTAAACCAAGTGGCTGCTGGAACGGTCCGCCAATTGGGGAAGCGATTCGTCCCTAAGGCTTCATTCCGGCACGTCCAGCGCAATGAAGATATGCCCGCCGTCGCGCAAGATGCGCACTGGGGCGGGGCGGCCTTTCTGCAGGGTTTCCGCGATTTCGCGGAAGGAGGCCAGATTCTTCACCGGCTGATGGCCTAGCTGGGTGATGATGTCGCCCACACGGATGCCGGATTGGGCAGCCGGGCCGCTGGACTGCACCACGCGCACCCCGCCCTCGATATTCAAACGGCTGCGCACGGCTTCCGGAACATCCTCCAGCCCCAAGCCGAAATTGGCGGTTTCGGCGGCGCCGCGTCCGCGCAGCACCGGGCTGTCATCCGCAGGCAGTTCGCCCACCTTCATTTCGATGGTGGATTCCTCCCCGCCGCGCACGATCTTCAACGACACCTCCGTCTCAGCCCGCACACGGCCCACATAGTGCGGCAACTCCACGGATCGTTCGATGCTTTGGCCATTGAATTCAATGATGACATCCCCAGCCTGAAGGCCGCCATCCTCCCCCGGGCTGCCCTCCATAACCTCGCTGACCAAGGCGCCATGCGGGCGCTCTAGGCCAAAGCTCTCCGCCAGTTCCCGGCTGACCTCCTGAATGACCACGCCCAGCCAGCCGCGGGACACCCGGCCATCGCTCTTCAGCTGCCCCACCACCTCCATGGCCACGTCTATGGGAATGGCGAAGGAAACCCCCATGAAGCCGCCCGATCTGGAGTATATCTGCGAATTGATGCCCACTACCTCCCCGCCGAGATTGAACAGCGGCCCGCCGGAATTGCCTGGGTTGATGGCCACATCCGTCTGGATGAAGGGCACGTAGGTCTCGTTTCGCTCCGTGGGCAGGCTGCGCCCCTTGGCGCTGACGATGCCGGCCGTAACCGAATAGTCGAAGCCGAAAGGAGAGCCGATGGCCACCACCCACTCGCCCACCTGCAAATCCTCCGAGCGCCCGAACCGCACCTTGGGCAGGTTTTCCGCCGACACCTTCAGCAAGGCGAGGTCGGAACGGGAGTCCGCCCCGACCAATTCCGCAGCAAGCTCCCGCCGGTCGCTGAAGCGCACCAGGATTTCTTCGGCGTCATCCACCACATGTTTGTTGGTGAGAATGTAGCCGTCATCGCTGATGATGAATCCGGAACCCAAGGAGCGGGGCTGCACGTTGGGAATGGGCGTGCGGCGTGGAATGCCGCGAAAGAAGTCCTCGAAATTAAAATTGCGCAACTGGCGATCGGATCGATCCACCTGCCGCACCGTGCTGACGTTCACCACGGATTCCGAGTTGTCCTCCACCAGTTCGGTGAAGTCCGGCAGGTCCGCCGCCAGCGCGGCGGCGCCAAACAGCAGGCTGCACACCACCAGCAAAGCACTTGCTTTCACATTTCGCTCCTTAAGTCCGTTGTTGCGACGCACGCTGCCCGATCAAGCGGACGCCAAGGATTCCGGCTCCTCGCCAGTTTGCATCCGCACCAGCCTATATTGGGGCGCTTTCGTCAACCGCAAGCGGTTGCGCCTAGCGGCGCCCAGCGCCAAAACCGGCAGCGACAACAGGCCCACGAGAGCCAGCAGAGGGGCGCCTGAGGCAAACACGGCCGTCAAGCCGGCGCCCAACAACAACAGCAATAGCGGGATGCCCAGATGGAGCAAAACGCTCAGGGTCAGCCCCGTCTGCGCCGCCCCATCGTCAGGGGCTAGTGTAGGCCCATCGCCCGCTTGCATCAAGTTGGAATCCATCGCCAAGGCCCGACGGGCGCCGCAAATGCGGCTAGGACAAAGCGAGCAGGCGGAGAAATGCAAGTTGAACCCCTGTCGGCCGACGGCGTTTCGGTCAGGACAGCGCGGCCTGCAGGCCAGCCACCGAATCGATGGGCAACGAACAGCGCGCCTCGGAGCACAAATAGGCCACCGGCTCCGGGGAGGCCACCCGCGGCAGGTAAGGGGGCAGCACCTGGGCGGACAGCGGAATGGCGTACAGATGCCGCCAGGGCTGCAGGCCGCCCGCCAACGCCTCCCGCCACGGCCGCATAGCCGCCGGCTCGCCGCGCAGGATGATCACCTGCGGCCCGTGCAGCTGTTCCTGCAGGGCGGTGAGCAGGCCGCAATGGACAGCGGGCTGCTTCTCCATGGCGGCGCGCGCCCAGGCCAGGGTTCGCGCGGCAGCCTCCAGATAGGCGGTTTTGCCGAACAGCCTCCCTAGACGGCCCAGCGCCAGGGCGATGACACCATTGCCCGGCGGCAGGGCGTCATCCGTGGTGGGCTTGGGGCGGGCAATCAGGGTTTCATGGTCGTGGGCGGTGAAGAAAAAGCCGCCGGCTTCGCCATCTTGGAAGCTGTCCAGCACCCGGTCGGCCAACGCCAAGGCAAAGGCGGCGTCCTGGTCCCGCCAACGGGCCTGCAGCAGCACAACCAAGGCGTCCAGCAGGTTGGCGTAGTCGTCCAAGTAGGCCGGGTGGCGGGCCGCCCCTTCCTGCCAAGTTGCGAACAGCGCGCCGTCCCGCCAAACCCGCGTACGCAGGAAGTCCACGGCGGCGGTGGCGGCATCCAGCCAGGCAGGCTCAGCGAGCACCCCGGCCGCTTTGGCCAGCCCCTTGGCGGCCAAGGCGTTCCAGGCGGTCAGCACCTTGGCGTCCAAGCCGGGGCGCGGGCGCTTTTGCCGTTCCTGGAGCAGCTTTTCCTTGGCGCTGTCCAGCAGCGCATGGGCCCGTTCCGGCGCCAGGGACAAGCGCTGCACTACGGAGCGCCAAGCGTCGTAACGGTGCAGGTTCCAACGGCCTGCGAAATTGGGCGGCTTGTCGATGCCGTAAAGGGTCTCCACCAACAGATACTCATCAGCCGTCAGCAGACGCTTGATCTGGTTGCGCCGCCACAGGTAGAACTTGCCCTCCTCCCCTTCGGAATCCGCACCCAAGGCGGCGAAAAAGCCGCCTTCCGCGTGGCGCATCTCGCGCAGCAGCCAGCCTGCGGTCTCCCGCACCGCGCCTTCGAAAAGCGCATCGGGCGCGATGGCCAAAGCGTCCGCGTACAGGGACAGCAGTTGCCCGTTGTCGTAGAGCATCTTCTCGAAGTGGGGGACCATCCAGGCCCGGTCCGTGGCGTAGCGGCAGAAGCCCCCGCCAAGGTGGTCGTAAATGCCGCCCCGGGCCATCTTGGTGAGGCTGTTCATCACCAAGTCCAGCGCCTGCCGCTGCGGCTGGCCGGCCTTGCGGCCGTATGCCCAGTGGCCCAGCACCCAGGCCAAGGCGCCTGGCATGGGGAACTTGGGCGCGCCGCCGAAGCCGCCTTCCTGCACATCATACTGCTCCTCCAGCTGCGCAAAGGCTGCGGCCATCAGCTTTTCGTCGCTGAGGGCGGCGGTCCCGGTCGGAGCCCCCGGATTGAGTCGCCCCATAAGCTCGATGAGTTTTTGCCCCTGATCCGCCAGCGCATCCCGGTTCTCCGTGAAAGCCCTATGGACGCGCCGCATCAGGTCGATGAAGCCCGGCAAAGCGGGGTGCGGCCTTTTTGGGAAGTAGGTGCCCGCAAAGAAGGGCGCCAAGGTTTGCGGGTCCAGAAATACCGTCAGCGGCCAGCCGCCTGGGCGTCCGCTGAGCACTTGGTGGGCAATCTGGTAAACCTTGTCGAGGTCTGGCCGCTCCTCCCGGTCCACCTTGATGTTGACGAAATGCTCATTCATCACCACTGCGGTGGCGTCATCCGCAAAGGATTCATGGGCCATTACGTGGCACCAATGGCAGGCGGAGTAGCCGATGGACAGCAAAATGGGCTTGTCGCTGCGCCGCGCCTCGGCCAAGGCCTGCGCATCCCAAGGGCGCCAGTCCACCGGATTGTCGGCGTGCTGACGTAGGTAGGGGCTGGTTTCCGAAGCCAAGCGGTTGGTCATGGGCGCACTCTAGCACGGCGCCGGCAACAGAACGCCAATGTCCTAGGGAGCCTCTGAACAAGTTGCGTTCGCCCAGCGCCCCGCTCTCAGCAGCCGGAGATGGCGTTGCGGCCATGGGAAGGCGACTTGCAGCGCAGCGGGGATTGCACAGTCCGTCGCCGCGGGGCGCCCTTAAACTCATCACCGCGAAGCTGAATTTCGCCACGGCGGTGACGAATATGGCCCTGAATGACGTATAAGGTGACTGTGAGCGCCGCAAAGACAATCGCTGCGCACGGCGGGCTGCGGGCCGCAGCCGCGGCCGGCCTGCTTGCGCTGTTGGCGGGCGGCTGCGCCAATTTGGCCGAGCGCCCGGAGGAGCGCGGTCCGCACCTGCCGGATGCGTGGCAGCAGGCCGCGGCGCCCGGCGTTTTCGACGGTCTGGGGATAGCTGACTTCAACATGCCCCTGCTGGAAGTCTGGGTCGCTGAGGCCCTGGCCGACAACTGGGAGCTTGCCCAGCAACGGGCTCGCGTGGAGAGCGCCCGGCAAGCCGTCATCCGCAACCGCGCCCAGCGCTTGCCCTGGCTGAGTCTAGGCCTGGGCGCGGAGCGCGCCCGGCCAAACGCGGGCGCGGCCATCGGCGAGCGCTATGACGCCAGCTTGGCGCTAGGCGTGGAGGTGGACCTTTGGGGCCGGTTGAGCGCCGCGCAGCGGGAGGCCGGGCTGCGTTTGCGGGCCGAGGAGGCGCGCTACGCCCAGCTGCGCCGGCAGGTGGCGGCCGATGTCGCCACAAGCGCCTTCGAAGCCTTGGCCGCACAGCGGCTGCTGGCGCTGTTCAAGCAGCGGCTGGCCAGCTTGCAGGCGTCCTTGGAGGTGATCGAATCGCGCTACCGCCGCGGCCTGAACGAAGCCCTGGATGTTTACTTGGCGCAGACCACGGTGGAGCAGGAGCGGGCCAACATCGCCAACCAGGGTCAACTGGCTGCCGAGGCGGCGGCCCGGCTGCAGCTGTTGCTGGCAAACTACCCGGACGGCAAGCTGGCGTTGGACGCGCCTGGGACGCTGGCTAGGGAGACGGCGGAGAACCAGGACGGCAAGCTGGAAACGGCCGCAACCCTGCCGGAAGTCAAGGCGCCCATTCCGGCCGGTCTGCCAGCCGAGCTGCTGACCCGCAGGGCGGACCTGCAACTGGCTTGGCTACAGCTTCTGGCGGCCGACGCCGCGCTGGCGGCAGCTCATCGCAGCCGTTTTCCCAGCCTCAACCTAGCTGCTTCCCTGCGCGACGCCAGCACCCGCCTGGACGACATACTGGCGCAGGGGGAAGTGGCTTGGACCCTAGGCGGCAGCTTGGTCCAGCCGCTGTTCCAAGGGGGACGGCTGCGCGCCTTGGAGGCCGAGGCGCAGCAGCGCGTGCTGGAGCTGGAGCAAAGCTACCTGCTGGCCGTCTTCCGCGCCTTGGCGGAGGTGGAGAACGAACTCAGCCGCCAGGGCGCACTGCAGGAACGCCACAGCGCGTTCCAACAGGCCCAGGTGAACGCCGAGGCCGCCTTGGACATCGCCTACGATCAATACCTGCGCGGCCTAGTGGACTACACCACCGTGCTGGCGGCGCAGCGGCGCGCCTTCGACGCCCAGACCAGCGTCATTCAGTTGCGGGCGCGCCTTCTGCAAAGCCGGGTTGCGCTGCAGCTTGCCTTGGGCGGAAACTTGGCGCAGGAATAGGTTGGACGATGTTCAAGCGCCTTCTGCCACTGTTGATTCTGCTTGTTCTGGGCGTTTTTGGCGCACTGATCCTTGGCAATCCGCCGCAGATGGACCAAGCCGGCCAGATAAACGCACCCGCCTTGGCGGTGCGCACGCAGACCATGCATCCGGTGGACTACCAAGTGCGGCTGCAGAGCTACGGCACCGTGGCGCCGCGCACCCAAAGCATGCTGGTGGCCCAGGTCACCGGCCAGATCGTCAGCGTTCAACCGTCCTTCCGTCCCGGCGGCGTGTTCTCCGCCGGCGATGAACTGCTCACCATCGACCCCCGGGACTACCAGGCCCAGGTCAGAATAGCCGAAGGGGCGCTGATGGAGGCCATCCAGGCCCAGGCCCAGGAGACGGCGCGGGCGGAGCAGGCGCAGATCGATTGGCGGCGCTTGGGCGGCGGCGAAGAGCCAAGCGATCTGGTGCTGCGCCGGCCGCAGCTTCAGGCCGCCCAGGCCCGGGTGGCCTCCGCCCGGGCGGCGCTGCTGCAGACGCAGTTGAATCTGGAGCGCACGGTCGTGCGGGCGCCCTTTGACGGGCGGGTGCTGCACCAGTTGGTGGATGTGGGGCAAGTGGTCAACAACGGCGCCCAGTTGGCTGAGATCTACGCCACCGACTATGTGGAGATTCGCCTGCCGCTGCGCAACTCCGACCTGTCCTTCGTGGACTTGCCCGAGTCCGGCAGCAAACTGCGGCCGCAAGTGCGCATCCGCTCCGAGCTTGGCGGCGTCGAGACCTGGACCGGCGCCATCGTGCGCACTGAGGGCGCCATAGACCGGAACTCCCGCCAATTGCATGTGGTGGCGCAAGTCAATGACCCATTCGGCCTTGCCGACCAAGATGCCAGCCGGCCGCTGAAGATAGGCGAATATGTCACCGCCGAGATCGCCGGCAGAAGGCTGCCCAACAGCATCGTAGCGCCCAGCGGGGCCATCCACCAAAACGCCTACGCCTATGTGGTGGAGGCTGGCTTGCTGCAGCGGCGCACGGTGCGGGTCGCCTGGCAGAACGAGGTGGACGCCCTCATCGCATCAGGGCTAGCCGCTGGCGACGCCTTGGTGGTTACGCCCCTGGGGCAGGTCAGTTCCGGCACCCCTGTGCAGGTTGAAACCGGCCGGGCGACGGGAGAGGCTGGATGATCGCCTGGTTCGCCCGCAACGACGTGGCCGCCAACCTGCTGATGGCGGCGGTGGTCCTATGCGGGCTGTACGCCCTGCTGAACGAAACGGCGGTGGAGATCTTCCCCCCGTCCGATCCGGACCGCATCTCCGTAGCGGTCACCCTGCGCGGCGCAACGCCCGAGGATGCGGAGCTCGGCGTCGCCATCCGCATCGAAGAGGCCCTGGAGGGCTTGGAGGGCATCAAACGCCTGACGAGCACCTCCCGGGAAGGCGGCGTCAACGTGCAGGTGGAAGTGCAGGACGGCTACGACGCCAAGGACCTGCTCGACGAAGTGAAATCCCGGGTCGACGCCATCAACACCTTTCCCGCCGATGCGGAGAAGCCGCGCATCCGTCTGGCCCAACGGGCCTTTGACGTGATCAACGTGGTGGTATCCGGCGCTTACGCCCAGGATGAGATCCGCCGCTACGCCGAGCGGGTGCGTGATGATCTGGTGCGCATTGAAGGCATCAGCCAAGTCTCCCTGGATGCGGTAAACACATATGAGATAGCCATCGAAGCCTCCCAAGACAGGCTGCGCAACTACAACCTCAGCTTGGCGGACCTGGCCCGGGCCGTCCGCAACAGCTCCTTGGATGTCTCCGCCGGCAACCTGCGCGCCCAAGGCGGCGACATCCTGATCCGCTCCAAGGGCCAAGCCTACCGTCGTGCGGACTTCGAGCGCATCGTGGTCAAGACCAACCCGGACGGCGCCATCATAAGGGTCGCCGACGTGGCCGTGGTCAATGACGGTTTTCAGGAGGACGCCGTCAAGACCATGTTCGATGGCCAGTTCGCCGCCATGATCGACGTCAAGCGCACAGGCAAGGAAAGCGCCCTAAAAGTCGCCGAGGCGGTGAAGGCGTACATCGACCGGCAGCAGGCATCCTTGCCGGAGGGCCTGCGCTTGGCTTATTGGGACGACGATGCGCAGCAGTTGCGGAACCGCCTCGGCGTGCTCGGCGCCAGCGCCCTGCAAGGCAGCATTCTGGTGCTGCTGCTGCTTGGGCTGTTCCTGCGGCCGAAAATCGCCTTCTGGGTGTTCATCGGCGTGCCCATCAGCTTTCTGGGCGCCTTCAGCGCCATGGCGGCGTTCGACATCAGCCTGAACCTGATGAGCGCCTTCGGCTTCATCGTGGTCCTGGGCATAGTGGTGGACGACGCCATCGTCACCGGGGAGAGCATCTACCGACGCCTGCGCAGCGGGGAGACGGGGCTTGCCGCTTCCATTAACGGCACCAAGGCCATCGCCGTTCCGGTGACCTTCGGGGTGCTGACCACCATGGCCGCGTTTGCTCCCCTCGCCTTCGTTGAGGGGCGTTTCGGCAGCATCATGGCGCCGGTGGCGGCGGTGGTGATCTGCGTGCTGTTCATCTCCCTAATCGAGTCCAAGCTGGTGCTGCCAGCCCATCTGAAGGGTCTCGGCGGGCTGCGTAAAGAAGCGCATTCCAATCGCCTGGCCGCTTGGCAGCGGCGCTTCGCGGATGGTTTCGAAGACAAGATACAGCGCTACTATCGACCAGCTCTCGAACGCCTGACAGCGCATCGCTACGCCACCTTAGCCGCCTTTGTCGGCGTCCTGTTCGTCATGCTGGCCCTGATCAGCAGCGGCTGGACGCAGTTTTCCTTCATGGCGCGCATCGAAGGGGAAACGATCACCGCCTCCCTGTCGATGCCGGTGGGCACCAAGTTCGCAGTCACCGACCGGCACGTCACCCACATGCTCGAAACGGCCCATGCGCTGCAGCGCAAATACCGGGATGCCGCCACGGGCGCCAGCGCCGTGCGCCATGTGCTGGCCAGCACCGGGTCCCAATGGGGACGCAGGGGGCCGCACGTTGGCCGGGTGCAGATCGAACTGGCGCCGCCGGAGCGTCGGCAGGCGGACGTCTCCACGGCGGACCTCATTGCCGAATGGCGACGCATGATCGGCGTAGTGCCCGGCGCTGAATCGCTAACCTTCCGTGCGGATTTCTTTCGACCCGGGGACCCCATCGACGTGCAGATATCGGGCAACTCGCTGCAGGAGATGGCGCAGGTTGCGGAGCGCATCAAGGCGTATCTGGCCACTTGGCCCACGGTTTACGAGATAGCGGACAGTCTTTCCGACGGCAAGCAGGAACTGCGCATCGAGCTCACCGCCCAAGGCCACGTGCTGGGCCTTACGCGCAACGACATCGCCTCCCAAGTGGGCCAGGCGTTCAAGGGCTTCGAGGCGCAACGCATTCAGCGCGGGCGCGACGACATCAGGGTTCTGGTGCGCCTGCCGGCCAACGAGCGCGGGCAATACGCAACCCTGGACGACATGCTGATCACCACCCCTTCCGGCGGCCAGGCGCCCCTAGGCCACGTGGCCACCCTGACGCCGGGCAAGGGGCCGGAGCAAATTCGCCGCATAGACCGCTTCCGCACCCTGAACATCACCGCCGAAGTGGAAAAGCGGAACACCAACATGGGGGTGCTGCAGCGGGAGCTGAGACAGCACATCGACGGGCTTCTGGTTCAGCATCCCGGCATCAGCTATGTCATGGAGGGCGAGGCGCGGGAACAAAGGGAGAGCTTCGCCAGCCTGCAGGCCGGCATCGGCATCGTGCTGTTCGTCATCTACTGCATGTTGGCCCTGCCGCTGAAGTCCTATGTCCAGCCCCTCGTGATCATGTCCGTCATTCCCTTTGCGCTGATTGGCGCCGTGGCCGGCCATTGGCTGATGGGCTACAACCTCTCCATGCTGAGCGTGCTTGGCCTGATGGCGCTCACCGGCGTGGTGGTCAACGACAGCTTGGTTTTGGTGGACGCCGTGAACAAGCAGCTCCGCGCCGGAACGCCCCTTCGGGAGGCGGTTCTGGCCGGCGGCGTCATCCGCTTCCGCCCCATCGTGCTAACCTCCCTGACCACCTTCCTGGGCCTCGCGCCCCTGCTGCTGGAGACCTCCACCACCGCGCAATTCCTGATTCCCATGGCCATATCCCTGGCCTTCGGCATTCTTTTCGCAACGGTCATCACCTTGATTCTGGCGCCCGTGAACCTGCTGATCGTCGCCGATTTGAGGCGGACGCTGCACAGGGCGTTGGGCAGGCCCTTGCCCAGCCCCGCCGCGCCCTAGTGTGCTCCCTCGCATTGGCAATTCCCCCGCGTTTGATGTTCAATCGGGGGCGGAACCGGGCGTGGAGGATCTGGCGGAGCATTTTATGGTGGATGCGGACGGATTCAGGCCGAACGTGTGCATGGTGGTGGCGAACGACGCCAGCCAAGTGCTGTTCGCCCGGCGCGTTGGCGGCAGCGACGCCTGGCAGTTCCCGCAAGGCGGCATCCACGCCGGCGAAACGCCGGAGGCGGCGCTGTACCGGGAGCTGGAGGAGGAGACCGGCCTGCAGCAGGACTGCGTGCAAGTGCTGGCGCAGACCAGGGACTGGCTGCGCTACGAACTGCCGCGGCGCCTGCGCCGCCAGCAGTCGGACCAGGAATTCGTAGGCCAAAAGCAGAAGTGGTTCCTGCTGCGCATGTTGGCGGCGGATGACCAGGTGCGTCTGGACCGCCACCAGCCGCCGGAGTTCGACTATTGGCGGTGGGTGAGCTACTGGTATCCCCTGCACAAGGTAATTTCCTTCAAGCGCGAGGTCTATCGCCAAGCGCTGACGCAGCTCGCTCCCTTCCTGCACATTGGCGGGGCACCGCCGGCCGCGGCCAACTGAGTGCTCACCCTTCTCCGGCAGATCGTCCAGGATGTCGACCGCGCGCGCAGCTTCCGCGACGCCTTGGCCGTCATCGTGCGGGAGGTGCGCAAGGCCTTGGGCACGGAGGTGTGCTCCGTCTATCTGAAACGGCCAGGCGGCGCACAGTATCTGTTCGCCGCCAATGAAGGGCTGAACGCCGACTTGGTCGGACGCGCCACCATCGATGAGGGCGTGGGACTGGTGGGACTGGTGGGCAAGCGTGCGGAACCGATCAATCTGGAGGTGGCCAGCCGGCATCCGCGCTACCACTACATGCCGGAGATCGGCGAAGAGCCCTTCAACGCCTTCCTAGGGGTGCCCATCATCCACCACCGCCAAGTGCTGGGCGTGCTGATCGTGCAGCAGCGGGCCAAACGCCGCTTCGATGAAAGCGAGGAGGCCTTTCTGGTCACCCTGTCCGCGCAGTTGGCCGCCTTGGTCGCCCGTGCGGAGGCGGTGGGCGACATGGAGGCCTTCCTGAATGCCGAGTCGCCGAAGACCAACCTGAAGATACCGGGCCTGGCCGGGGCGCCTGGGGTGGCGCTGGGCATGGGCGTGGTGGTGCAGCCCGTCACCAGCCTGGATGATGTGCCGGACCGGGAGGCCAACGACCTCACCGAGGAGCTCGCCAACTTCGCGCGGGCGGTGGAGAAGGTGCGTGGCGACATCCGCCGCATCAGCGAGCAATTCGCGCAAAGCCTGCCCCGTGAGGAGTTGGCGCTATTCGACGCCTACCTGCACATGCTGGACGATGAAGCCCTGACCGGCGACGTGCGCCAACGCATCAGGCGGGGCGAGTGGGCCCAGGGGGCGCTGAAGAACGTAATCCGCGAACACACCCGCCGCTTCCAGCTCATGGAGGATGCCTACCTGCGCGAGCGGGGCACGGACGTGGAGGATCTGGGCCTGCGGGTGCTGGCCTGCCTGCAGGACATACGCACCCATAAGGAGCACTTTCCCGAAGACACCATTCTGGTGGGGGAGGAGATCACCTTCAGCATGCTCACCCGGGTGCCGTCGGAGCGGCTCAAGGGGCTGGTGTCCAAGCGCGGCGCGGTGAACTCCCACGTGGCCATACTGGCCCACGCCTTGGGCATTCCAGCCGTGATGGGCGCGGTGGATCTGGCGCTGTACCAACTGGACGGACAGCCGCTTATCGTGGATGGCCACTATGGCGAGGTCTACGCCAACCCCTCCGCGGAACTGGCTGCGGAATACCAGGCGGTGATGGATGAGGAGATCGAGTTCACCCAAGAGCTGGACAAACTGCGCAACCTGCCCTGCATCACCCTGGACGGCTGGCGGGTGCTGCTGTGGGTGAACATCGGCCTGCCCGGCGACATTTCACGCTCCTTGGACCGCGGCGCCGAAGGCATCGGCCTGTTCCGCACGGAAGTGCCTTTCATGGCCCAAGATCGCTTCCCCACGGAGGAGGAGCAGCGTGGCCTGTACCGCAAGCACATGGAGGCCTTTGAGCCGCGCCCAGTCACCATGCGCACCCTGGATATCGGCGGCGACAAGGCCCTGCCCTACTTCCCCATCACGGAGGACAACCCCTTCCTGGGTTGGCGCGGCATCCGCGTCACCCTGGACCACCCGGAGATATTCCTGGTGCAGGCCCGCGCCATGCTCAAGGCCAACGCCGGCCTGCACGGCGTGCTGCGCATCATGCTGCCCATGGTGTCCAACATGCTGGAGGTGGAGCAGGCGCTGAGACTGGTCCATCAGGCCCATCAGGAAGTGGTGGAGGAAGGCGTGGACGTCAAGGCGCCCCTAGTGGGCGTAATGGTGGAGGTGCCCTCCGCCGTCTATCAGGCCCGGGAACTGGCCCGCCGGGTGGATTTCCTAGCGGTGGGCTCGAACGACCTGACCCAGTACATGCTGGCGGTGGACCGCAACAACGCCCGGGTGGCGGAGTTGTACCGGGACTTTCACCCCGCGGTGCTGCGCGCCCTGCGCGAAGTGGCGCGCCAAGCCCATGCGGAAAAGACCGACATCGGCATCTGCGGCGAGTTGGCCGGCACCCCCGTGGGCGCCGTGCTGCTGGTGGCGATGGGCTACCAAGTGCTGTCCATGAACGCCACCAACCTGCCCAGGGTAAAGTGGCTGCTGCGCAACTTCAAACGCAGCCATGCCCGCCGCCTGTTGGCCCGGGTGCTGAAGATGGAGACGGCGGCGGACATCCGCCACTACGTGGAGGAGGAGCTCATCGCCGCCGGCCTAGGCCGCCTAGTGCCCAGCCACCACCAGCAGGCCTGAAAACGACGTACTCCTCGGCACGATCATCGCGGCCCTTAGGGAACCTCTGAACAAGTCGCGTTCGCCCAGCGCCCCGCTCTCAGCAGCCGGAGATGCCGTTCCGGCCATGGGACGACAAGCCGCGGCGCAGCGGGGATTCCACAGTCCGTACGCCGCGGGGCGCCCTTCGGGAGGGCCTAAAGGGCGCACTGGCTGTGTTGCGGCTCATTGTGTGGGGCCCGCCACACGGCTTCGCCGCGCCTTGCCATCACGCCCTTTAGGCTCCTCTGGGCTTCCGGGACTTGTTCAGAGGTTCCCTAGTGAAATATGCGGGCTAACCGGACAATGGCGCCACAGCAAAGGAGAATTCCCGCCGCACGCCAACCTGCCCCTGGGGGCCATAGGTCTGCTCAGCCAGCACAACCCTGGCGCCGGCATGGATGACCGCCGTGCTGGCCCTAGTGCCGTAGGCCTGCCCGGGAATGAAGCAAGGCGCGGTGCGTGATTCCGCCGTTTCCGGCGCATCCGGCCTGTCCTGCTGGGGCGCCCGGTCGTGCCGCAGCAGCTTGATGAGCCTTGCGGCGTCGAATTCCTTCCGCAAGGCGCCCTGCAGCCGGGCGGCGCCCTCAAGCGCCTTCGGCCAGGGTGCGCCGAGCGCCGCGTTGGTCAGGCCGTAGCAACCCGGCGCCAGCAGTTCCGTTGCGCCCCGGTTGGACGTGCAGACCAGCTCACGCCCATCCCAAAGCAGCAGATTGAACCCCTGGTGCGCATTGCCGGGCAGCTCGGCGGCGTAGGCCGCGGCGGTCCGCCCGCCTTGCAGGAACTCCACCGCCAATTCGCCCCGGGAGCGCACACCAGGATTGGCCTGCGGGTCGGTGAAATTGGTCACCGCAGCAAAGCGCCCATCAGATCGCACCCCAAGCCAAGTGCCGCCGGCCTGTTCATCCCTTCCGGCGAGCAGCCCGGGAGCATCCGGCCACCAATGTGCGCTGGCTGCCGGACGGGCGTAGAATTCATCCCGGTTTGCGGCGACGATCAAGGGGTGTCCAGGCACCATGCGGTAAGCGAACAGAATAAGGCACATGCTTTGCGGAAACTTTGCGCAACAGATGCAATGCTTCAGTATAGCGGCGCAGAAGGGGGTCCACTCCTTTGCCGGGGACATCGCTTGCGCCCAATCCCCGTCCCTTCCAAGACGGAAAGCGCCGCAACAGCATGTGGTCCGCCAAGCCCAAGACGACATGAATCATGCACTATCCCGACATTGACCCGGTCATCTTCTCCCTAGGCCCCTTGGCCGTGCGCTGGTACGGCTTGGCCTATCTGGCGGCCTTTGCCGTCTGCTGGTGGTTGGGCAACTGGCGAAGCCGGCATCGCGCGCATGGCTGGAGCAAGGAGCAGGTCTCCGATCTGGTGTTTTTCGGCGCACTGGGCGCGGTCATCGGCGGACGGCTGGGCTACACGCTGTTCTACGGCTTTGAATCGGTGCTGCGCGACCCGCTGTTCATCCTGCGCATTTGGGAGGGCGGCATGTCATTCCACGGCGGCCTGCTGGGCGCCTTGGCCGCCTTAGCCCTGTTCGCCAGCCGCGGCAAGCGCGGGTTCTGGCAGGTGACTGACTTCGTGGCGCCCTTGACGCCCATCGGCCTAGGCTTGGGGCGCCTGGGCAATTTCGCCAACACCGAACTGCCAGGCCGGGCTGCCGATGTGCCCTGGGCATTGATCTACCCGTGCCAAGCTGACGCCATCCGCGCCATCAATCCCCTCTGCACCGGCGCCTGGGAGACCTTCGCCCGTCACCCCTCCCCCCTCTACCAAGCCTTCGCCGAAGGCGCCGTGCTGTTCGCCCTGGTTTGGTGGGCCGCCGCCCGCCACCGCCCCGCCGGCTTCGTCTCCGGCGCATTCCTGGCCAGCTATGGCGCTCTGCGGCTCATCACCGAACGCTTCCGCGAACCGGACAGCCATCTAGGCTTCCTGTTTTTCGATGCAGTGACCATGGGCGACCTGCTGTCCCTGCCCATGGCGCTTGCCGGCATCCTCATCATGGCCTGGGCCCGCGCCAGCCAAAGCCGACCGCAGACTCGCTAGCCCGCACCTCCCCTAGTGTGCTGTCCCGCAAGCAAGTGGGTTTTAGTCGCTAGGCCGTTTTGGCTCCCGGCAAGGCGCGACGACGCCCTGTGGCAGGCCCCACACAAGGAGGAGCAACGCGGCCGGGGGCCGAAAGGGCCACGAAT
>CAYGBY010000061.1:0-16641 GCA_964348115.1 uncultured Pseudomonadales bacterium | reverse complement strand
CGCGCCCTTTAGGCCCTCCCGAAGGGCGCCCCGCGGCGGGCGGACCGTGGAATGCACTCTGCTCTGCGGATTGCCTTCCCATGGCCGCAACGCCATCTCCCGCTGCTGGGAGCGGGGCGCTGGGCGAACGCGACTTGTTCAGAGGTTCCCTAGGGAAGGGTGGCGGCGCCCTGCCGCGAGCAGTTGCAATGGCGCGAGCCGGCAGGCTTGGGTTCGACCACTGGCGCCGCGCTGGCTTGGGAAGAGCCCGCCAAGTTGCGGCCGGGCATCAGGGCTGGGCGGCGCGGGGGCGGACGACGCCGGTGTCGGAAGCCTGCACGGAGGCCACCAGCAGAGCGACTTCCGGACTGTCGGGATGGTCTTCGGCCAAGCGCCTGCAGGCTTCTTCGGCAGTCAGGCCGCATCGATAGAGAGTTCTGTAGGCGCTGCGCATCAGCGCGATTTGCTCCCCGGTGCAGCCGCGGCGCTTCATGCCCTCCACATTCACCCCCACGGCGGCGGCGGGGTGGCCGGCCACGGTGAGGTAGGCCGGCACGTCTTTCAGCACGAGGCTCATGCCGGCGATGTGGGTGTGCGCACCGATGCGGCGGTATTGGGGGACGCCCACATAGCCGCCGAAGTTGGCGTGGTCGCCGACCCGGCAATGGCCGGAGACGGAGGCGTTGTTGGCCATGATCACATGGTCGCCCAGCAGACAGTCATGGCCGATGTGGACGTAAGCCATGAACAGCCCATGGCTGCCGATGCGGGTGACCCCCTGATCTTGGGCGGTGCCTCGGTGGACAGTGACCCCTTCGCGAAACACGTTGCCGTCGCCGATTTCAAGGCCTGTGGCCTCCCCTTGGTAGGCCAGCGCCGGCGTGTCCTCGCCGACCGTGGCGAACTGGTAGATGCGGTTGCCGACGCCAAGGCGGGTGGGGCCTTTGAGCATCACATGGGGTCCGATCCAGCAGCCGTCCCCCACTTCCACGTCCGGGCCGATGATGCTCCAAGGGCCAACCGAAACCCCTTCCCCCAGTTTGGCCGTAGGGTCGATGATGGCGCGGGCGTCGATCACGGCCCCAGGTCAGAGCTTGCGCGCCACGCACAGGATTGTGGATTCGCAGGCCAGCTGGCCATCCACATGGGCGCGGCAGGCGAACTTCATCAAGCGGCTGCGCGCCACCAGGATTTCCGCCGTCATGTCCAGGCGGTCTCCTGGCGTCACCGGACGTTTGAAGCGGGTGTTGTCCGTGCCGGCTAGATAGTAGATGGAGTCGTTCACATCCTGCTTCCTAGTGGCCATCGCCAGCACCCCTGCGACCTGCGCCATGGCCTCCACGATGAGCACCCCGGGCATGATGGGATGGTTGGGAAAGTGGCCGCTGAAGAAAGGCTCGTTGATGGTGACGTTCTTGTAGCCTTGTACGCTCCGCCCGGGAGTCAGGGCGGTGATGCGGTCCACCAGAAGGAAGGGGTAGCGGTGGGGCAGGTGAGCGAATAGGGCGTTGATGTGCAGGGATGTGTCGTTCATCGCCAAATCAAGTCTGCGCCTCAATCACCTGCGTTGCAAGGGCTTCGTTGCTGCTCCATTTGCCTTTCCAGCCGCCGCAGCCGGCGCGCGAGTTCGTCAAGCCTGTGGAAACGCAGGGCGTTGCGCTTCCAAGCCGTGCTGCTGTTGTGGATGATGCCGCCGGAATAGACGCCCGGCTGCTTGATGGAAGCGGATACATGGGTGCAGCCGCTGACTGTGACGCCATCGCAGATGTGGATGGGCTTGTCGCCACCCACCCCCACCATGCCCGCCAGCACACACCCCTTGCCGATCTCCGTGCTGCCCACCAGTCCCACGCAGCCGCACAGAATGCTGTGGGCGCCGATGCGGCAGTTGTGGCCCACCTGCACTTGGTTGTCGATCTTTACGCCGTCTTCTATGACCGTGTGGTCGATGGCGCCCCGGTCTATGGTGGTGGCGGCGCCAATGCTGACGTCTCGTCCGATGCGCACGCCGCCCAACTGGGCGATGGGCGTCAAGCCGCCGGAATCCGTGCGGGCAAAGCCAAATCCGTCCGCGCCGATGATCGCCCCGGAGTGGATGACGGAGCCAGCCCCTACGTGCACGTCGTCATAAAGCACGGCGTTGGCCATCACCCGCACCCCGGCAGCCAGCCGACAGCGGGCGCCGATGGCCACGTTTGCGTACAGGCGCACATCCTTGGCGATGGCTGTTTCCGCCCCGACGGATACGCCCCGGGCCAAGCGGGCTGCGCCATCCACGGAGGCGGAGGCGTCAATGCAGGCGCTTGGATGCACCCCCTCGCCGATGGCGGGCAGCCGCTCCCACAGGCGCGAGGCGCGGGCGAAGGCGAGATAGGGGTCGTCCACCAGCAGAGCGTTGGTGGGACAGAGCGCCAGATCCTTGCGCCGCAGGATGACTGCGGAGGCCTTGGTGGCTGGCAGGCTGGCGCGATAGGCGGGGCTGGACAGATGAGTGACTTGGCCGGGCGTTGCGCTGCGCAGAGCGCCAAGGCCGCATATCTGCACCTCGGCATCGCCCACTACCTTGCCGCCGAGCCGTTCGGCCAATGCGCCAAGACTGATCTGCATGGCTAGTGTGCTGTCCCGCAAGCAAGTGTGACTACTCGTGGCCCTCTTGGCCCCCGGCCGCGTTGCTCATCCTTGTGTGGGGCCTGCCACAAGGCGCGGCGAAGCCGTGTGGCTTCCCCCCCAACACAATGAGCCGCAACACCGCCAACGCGCCCTTTTGGCCTTCCCGAAGGGCGCCTCGCGGCGTACGGACTGCGGAATCCCCGCCCCGTTGCAGCTCGCCTTGCCATGGCCACAACGCCGTCTCCGCCCGCAAATAGCGGGGCGCTGGGCGAACGCGACTTGTTCAGAGGCTCCCTAGCGGCTAAAACCCGGTTAGTTGCGGGACAGCACACAAGGGGAGCCAGTGCGGTGGCGGGGCGCCGGACTTTTGTCTTTCGGCCCCTAGTCGGAACTCTGCTCCTCGTTCTGTTGTTCGTTCTGTTTCTCGTTCAGTTTCTCCGTAACCTTGCGGGTGATGTCGTGTTTGGTGTTGACGTAACGCAGGTTGGCGCGCTCCATGATGAAGTCATAGCCTTCTAATTCGATGAGGTCCTTCAACACCGCATCCAACTTCGGCAGCATGTTCCGCAGCAGTTCCTCACGCCGATCTTCAAGTGCCTTCTGCAGCCGGTTGACCAGGAACTGATACTCCAGGCGCTTGTCCTCGATGTCTTTTTGCGCCTTACGCTGCTGCGTGGGGCTCATCACCTCCCCGTCGGTCTGCAGCTTCTCCTGCATTGTCTGGATTTCATCGCCTAAGGCGTTGGCTTCGTCCTCATCCGGCTGCAGTTCCGCCCGCATGTCCTCAAGCAGCTTTTTGGCTTCCTCGCTGGAGACCAGCGCTTTTTGCGTGTCCAGAACCGCTATCTTCAACTGCGCCGAGGAGAAGGCTGCTAGGCTCAGGCACAGGCCAAACAGGAACAATTGGGAAAGCCTTTTGATCACGTGTTGAACTCCTTGGTCATAGTGTTCGGTGGCAGGGGCGAGCGCATTCTACATCAGAAAGTGCGCCCTAGCTCGAACTGGAACCGCTCCTCCTCGTCAATGGACTTGGCGTTGAACGGTTTGGAGATGCCGAAGGACATGGGGCCCATGGCGGTGAGCCAGGTAATGCCGAAGCCCACGGAGTAGCGGAACTCGTCAAAGCTGAAGTTGAAGCAGTTGACGCTGACTTCCGGGCAGTTGGTGTTGAAGACGTTGCCGGCGTCGACGAAAAGGACGGGACGGAACTGCGCGGTGTCTTGCATGAAGGGCAGGTTGAGGATGATCTCGGCGGAGGCCTCAACCAGCAGGTTGCCGCCGAATGGGTCGCCAGTGGGGTCGAAGAAACCGAAGGGCAATGCCTCCCCTTGGCTGTCCTCTACGGGATTGGTGGTGCGCGGCCCTAGGGTGGATTGCTCGAAACCGCGGACGGAGCCAAAACCTCCGGCGAAATAGTGCTCATAGAAAGGCAGCCCGCTGGTGCCGCCGTAGCCGCCGCCGTAGCCGAGTTCCGTGCGCAGGCGCAAGGCGTTGCCGAACAGGAAGGGGAAGTACTGCTCGCCGCGGTAGCTGACCTTCCAGAACTCCAGATCGCTGCCCGGAACGGAGGCCTGCAGCCCCAGCACCTGGGAGCGGCCTCGGGTGGGGAACAGGCCGCGGTTCAGCGTGGAGCTTTGCCAGCCTAGGTTCAGCTTGAAGTTCAGAAAGTCGTCGCCGTTCCTTTCCAGGAACTCCGTAATTTCCTGGGCTGGAAAGCGGCCCTCCGTGAGTTGCGTTGCCTCCACGGTGCCGCCGAAGGTGATGCGTTGGGTTTCGCCGATGGGGAAGCCGAAGGTGATGCCTACGCCCACAGCGTCCGTGCTGTAGCGGGCGATGTTGCGCTCATCGAAATCCAGGCGGCGAAAGTAGGCGTTGTAGCCTCGGCTGATGCCATCCAGGGTGTAGTAGGGGTTGAAGTAGTTGAAGCTGGCGGACTTCTGGTAGCTGGACCAGGAGACGCCCAGCCCCAGGCTGTTGCCGGTGCCAAGTACGTTGTTCTCCTGGTAGTTGCCGCCCAGCACCAGCCCCCAGCCCTGGCTGTACCCTAAGGTGGCGGAAATGCTGCCGGAGGGCTGTTCCTCCACTTCGAAGATCACGTCCACTTGGTCGTCCGTGCCGGGCACCTGGGGGGTCTCCACGCTAACCTCGCGGAAGTAGCCGAGGCGCTCAAGACGCAGCTTCGATAGGTCGATCTGGGCGCTGGCGGCCCAGCCGCCCTCCATCTGGCGCATCTCCCGGCGCATCACCTCATCTTGGGTCACGCGATTGCCGGTGAAGGAGACCCGGCGCACGTAGGCGCGCTTGCCGGCATCCACCATGAAGTCCACATCCACCAAGCCGGTGTCCTCGTCCACCCTGGGCACGCCGCCGGCGGTGGCGAAGGTGTAGCCGGCGTTGCCCAGCGCCCTTTCCAGCCGTTTCTCAGTGGCGGTGACCAAGTCCTGGGAGAATATCTGGCCTTGGGCCACCACCAACAGGGTGCGCAGATCCTCCGGGCGCACGTCGTTCAATGCGCCGAGAATGTTGACCTCGTCCACTACGTACTTGTTGCCTTCCTCCACGTTCATGCTGATGTACACTTGGCGCCGGTCTGGGGTGATGCTCACTTGGGTGGATTCGATCGCGAACTCCACATAGCCCCGGTCCTTATAGTAGGACTCCAGCTTCTCCAGATCCCCAGCGAGTTTTTCCCGGCTGTACTTGTCGTTGTTGCGGAAGAAGGAGAACAGCGTTGGGTGGCTGAGCTCCATCACCTCAAGCAGGTCTTCCTTCGGGAAGGCGTTGGCGCCCACGATGTTGATGTGGCGGATGCCTGAAGTCTTGCCTTCCTCTATGTCTATGCTGATGGCCACGCGGTTGCGGGGCAGCTCCTCCACCGTGGTCTCGATGGCGGCGCCGTAGCGGCCCTGGGCGACGTACTGGCGCTCAAGCTCTAAGCCCACCCGCTCCAAAGTGGCCTGCTTGAAGATTTCGCCTTCACTCAAGCCCTGTTGGGAGAGGCCCTCGAGCAGCGCCTCCGTCTTGATGGCCTTGTTGCCGTCAAGTTCGATGGAATCGATGGCGGGACGCTCCACAAACGTGACCACCAGGATGTTCCCATCCCGCGCCATGCGGATGTCGTCGAAGTAGCCCGTGGCGAAGAGCAGGCGGGTCAGTTGGCGGACGGTCACTTCGTCCACCTCGTCGCCCACCCGCACCGGCAAGGCGTTGAACACGGTGCCCGCGGACACCCTTTGCAGACCCTGAAGACGGATGTCCGCTATGGTGAAGGCGTTGGCGAAGGCCGGCCAAGCCAGCAGGCCAGCCAAGACCAGCGCCGCCAGCGCTCGCTTGTGGTTGCCGTTCATGTATTGGGCCCCGTGTTGTTTAGGGTGAAGAGGGGCATAGCATAACCCCCTGCATCGCAATTAGAGCAACCGCAACAGGTCGTTGACGATTACCAGCAGCATGATGCCGGCCAGCGCCACAATTCCCACCTGTGCGGCGACGTTCTGCACCCGCTCGGGCACCGGGCGGCGGAAGACGATCTCCGCCAGGCAGTACAGGGCGTGGCCGCCGTCCAGTATGGGAATGGGCAGCAGGTTCAACAGACCTAGGGAAATGCTCAGCAAGCCCAGGATGAACAGAAAATCCAGCAGGCCGGAACGGGCGGAATCGCCAGCCAACTTGGCGATGGTCAGCGGCCCGCCTAGATTGCGCGGGGAAACCTGCCCGAAGATCAGCTTGCCGATGTGGTCCAGGGTAACCGCGGATATTTGCCAGGTTTCCATGACGCCGCGGCTAATGGCCTCCAGCGGGCCGGAGCGCACCATGATCAGGGTGGGGTTGATGCCGAGAAAGCCTACTTCGCCACCATCTGCGGCGGCCATCCGCGCAGGCGTGATCAGGGTGGTGCGCTCCACTCCGTTGCGCACGAAGGTGAGTTGCATGGGCTGCTCTGGGGAGGCTCTGATGATGTTCGCCAACTCCCGCCAAGTCGCCACCTCCTTGCCGTCGATGGCGGCGATGCGGTCCCAGGCCTTGAGGCCGCCGCGCTGCGCAGGCCCGCCCGGCTGCACTTTGGTGATGATGGGCGGCGGAGCCGTAACCAAGCCCAAAGCGCCTAGGACATCCGGATCCACCGCCTCGGCCAGCCAGTTGCTGACCGGCACTTCCAGGGTGCGCTGCCCCTGTGCGCCGGGCGTCTGCGCGCCGATGCGGATGACAGTGGTTTCACCTAGGTGTTCCGCCAGACGCAGCAGCACATCCTGCCAAGTGTCCACCGGCGCGCCGTCCACAGAGACGATCTGCTCATAGTTCTTCAGCCCCGCAGCTTGGACTGGGGTGCCCGGCGCCAGTTTGCCGACTATGGGCATAAACTGGACCGCGCCCATTGCGGCCATGATGGCGAATGCGATCATGGCCAGCACGATATTGGCGAACGGGCCGGCCAAGACGATGCACAGGCGCCACCAAACGCTCAGGCTGTTGAAGCTGAGGTCGCCGGGCCGGAAGTCTTCTTTGCTGACCTTTGGGTCCCGTTCATCGAGCATGCGCACGTAGCCGCCCAATGGGATGGCGGCCACCGCCCACTCCGTGCCGCGCTTGTCCCGACGCAGCCACAGCGCCTTGCCGAAGCCTACGGAAAACCGCAGGATGCGCACGCCGGAGCATCGCGCCGCCAAGTAGTGGCCGTATTCGTGGAAGGTGACCAGAATGCCCAGAGTAAGGACGAATGCCAGCGGATAGAGGATTGCGTCGACCAACATGATTGCTGCGCGGCAAAAGAATGCCGCCTAGGGTACATCATCCCGCCCTGCCGGAACATTCTTCCTGCCTCCCTTGCGAGAGGTCCGTTGGCGTCGCCAAGGCCAGTTCCCGGTCATTTGGACTTTGGGCGGGCGCATCGGCGCCCGGCGCGGCCTCAAGCACTGGACGCACGGGAAGGGAACGGTTATATCTACTTCCCGCAGCACGGATTATCGAGAACTGCTATGGAATTTGCATCCTTTTTGGTGTTGGTGGGCATCGCCTACCTGTTGTGGCGCATCGTGGATCAACTGCCGGACCTCATTTTCCGCTTGAGTGAAATACAACGCGACGTGGCGGAGATTCTGCGCCGCTCCAAGGAGGGCTCCGCTGCTGAGGAGGCCTCGTCCGAGTAGCCCGTCCGCGCCGCAGGCTGACCCTTGGGCCATGGACAGCAGGGGATCAAGGCGCGGTTTCGACTGGCGCGTCTGGCTGGGTCTCTGGCTCAGCGCCGCTTGGCTGGCCTTGGGCGCAGCCTACATCTCCATCAACGTTGGCTGGCCGCAAGTGCCGGCCCTCGATGCCGCCACCCTTGGCAACTTCCTGGAGGGCGCCTTCGCGCCGTTGGCCTTTTTGTGGCTGGTGATCGGCTACTTCCTGCAGCACAAGGAGCTGGAGCAGAACACCGACGCCCTGCGCGCCCAGGCCGAGGAAATCCAGCGCACCGCCGAGCAGGCCGCCATTCAGTCCGAGCAGATGGCCGCCAACGAACGGCACGCCGGCCAGGAGGCCTTCCTGCAGTTGGCGCGGTTGGTGCGCGGGCAGTTGGGCGCCATATCGGGCATGCTGTTCGTCTCCAGCCAAGGGGCGGCTGGCGATGGCGTGGTTAGCGGCGAGGAGATCAGCAAGCTGTTCTCCATCATGTCCGCCCAGGATTCGGAGATCTTCTCCCGCCGCCTGTTGGAATTGCACCTGCGGCTGGACGACCCCCAGGAGAAGCATGACCTCTTCTACGGCACCCTGGTGCGCGCCCGGCACAGCAACAATTTCATTTTCACGTTTGAGCGCCTGCTCAAACGCGCCGCCGAAGTGGACAGGGACAATATGCTGCAAGAGTCCCTCATGGCCAGCGGCCACGGCTTCGTCTACCGCCTGATGCGGCAGCACCAGGCGCTAGCGCCGGCGGAGCTGGCCGACATCGCCCGCACAGGCGCCCACATCGACTTCACCGTTTAGGGGCTCGCTTTCTGGAAGCCACCGCAAATGTGAGCTGCGCGGCTAGGCGATGATGCGGTTCGATGCCTGCTGCTGAACCGGAACGAGGGCGGGCAGCCGCAGCGGCGCTATAATCTGTCCATGGAGCCTTGTGACACACTGATCGCCAGCCGCTGGTGCCTGCCTGTTGCGCCGGATGCGGCGCCCATCGCCGAAGGGGCGGTGGCCGTCGCCGGCGGACGCATTCTGGCGGTGGGGCCGGCGGCGCAACTTGCGGCGCAATACCGGCCTGACGGCAAAGTCGATCTCCCGCATCATGTTTTGCTGCCTGGGTTGGTGAACGCCCACTGCCATGCGGCCATGAGCCTGCTGCGCGGATGTGCGGAAGATCTCGACCTGCAGGCCTGGTTGAATGACGTCATCTGGCCTCTGGAGGGGCGGGTGGTCGATGCGCAGTTCGTGCGGGTCGGCGCCGATCTCGCCATCGCGGAAATGCTGAGCCGCGGCATCACCTGCTTTGCGGATCACTACTTCTTCCCGGAGGTGGCGGCGGCTTGCGTGGATCGGGCGGGCCTGCGGGCGCAGATCGCCTTCCCAATCACGGACTTCGCCAATCCCTGGTCCGCCAGTGCGGATGAAGCGTTCCACAAGGGCCTGCAGCTGCACGACGCCTACAAGGGGCATTCGCGCATCAGCATCGCCTTTGGTCCCCATGCCCCTTACAGCGTTAGTCGGGCGAAACTGGAGAGGATCCTGACGCTGTCTGCGGAAACTGACCGGCCCGTGCAGATCCATCTGCACGAAAACGCCGCCGAAGTGCAGGAGGCCCGCAACCGCAGGGGCCGTTCCTGGCTGTTGGAGCTGGCGGACATTGGGCTGCTGAACCCGTCCCTGCAGGCGGTCCACATGACGCAGCTCACCGCAGCGGAAATCCAACTGGTCGCCAGGCATGGCGTGCAGGTCGTGCACTGTCCCCACTCCAACATGAAACTGTCCTGCGGCGCCTGTCCTGTGCCCCAGTTGGCCGACGCGGGCGTCAACTTGGCTCTGGGCACCGATGGCGCGGCCTCCAACAACGAACTGGACCTGTTCGCCGCCGCCCGCCTGGCCGCCCTATTGGCCAAGCACGCCAGCGGCGACCCCAAGTCCGGCCCGGTGGATCAGATGCTGCATATGGCCACCTTGGGCGGCGCCAAGGCGCTGGGCCTGGAGGCGCACATCGGCTCCCTGGAGGAGGGCAAGTGCGCCGACCTTATCGCCGTTGACTTAGGCGGCCCTTCCTTCATTCCGGTGCGCGACCCCGTCGCCGCCCTCATTCACGGCCCTGCGGGCGGCTCTGTGAGCCATGTCTGGGTGGCCGGGCGCTGCCTTTACGAGCAGGGCAGGCATCGCAGCCTGGACCTTGAGGCGGTGTGCGGGCGGGCCAACCGCCACTTTGGGCAGTTGTCATGAGCGAGGAGCAAACCGCCGCCAACATCGATCAGGGGGAGATCGGCAAGTTCGACGCCCTGGCCCATCGCTGGTGGGACCCGGAAGGGGACTTCAAGACCTTGCATGACATCAATCCCATCCGGCTGGATTATGTGCTGGCCCACGCCGACCTCGCCGCTGGCCCCGTGCTGGACGTGGGTTGCGGCGGCGGCCTGCTGACTGAGGGCTTGGCCGCCGCCGGCGCCGAGGCCACTGGCCTGGACATGGCGGAGCAGCCCCTGGCCGTGGCCCGCCTGCACGCTTTGGAAAGCGGCGCGGATGTGGAGTACCTGGCCAGTACCCCTGAAGCCCTGGCGCAGCGGCGGCCGGGCGCCTACGCCACGGTCACCTGCCTGGAAATGCTGGAGCATGTGCCGGACTACGGCGTCACCCTGCAGGCCTGCGCGGATTTGGCCGCCCCCGGCGCGACCCTCATCTTCTCCACCATCAACCGCAACGCCAAGGCCTATCTGCTGGCGGTGCTGGGCGCAGAGTACCTGCTCAACATACTGCCCCGGGGCACCCACGATTACGAGCGTTTCATCCGTCCCTCGGAACTGGCCCGGGCCGCGCGCCGCGCCGGGCTTGTGGTGGAGCAGGTCGTCGGCCTGCGCTACAACCCCTTCACCCGGGTGGCCAGGCTTTCCTCCGATGTCGATGTCAACTACATGCTGCGGGCCGCCAAGCCCAGCGCCGGCCAGTGATGGCCCGGCCCTGGCGTTCCGCTTGGCAACGGCTGTTCGGCGGTTGTTCTGGGTGTCCCGTTAGGGAACCTCTGAACAGGCCGCGTTCGTCCAGCGCCCCGCTGTTTGCGGCCGGAGCTGGGGTTGCGGCCATGGGAAGGCAGCCCGCAGCGCGGCGGGAATTCCACAGTGCGCACGCCGCGGGGCGCCCTTCGGGAGGGCCTAAAAGGTGCGCTGGCCCCACACCTGCTGTCCGTCATGGACTTGACCGTCCACTATCCTGAACTCGCCGAAGCGCAGGCGCAGTGGCGTTGCCGGCCCAAGCCGGACTGTCTGGCCGGGAAGGTGGCGCTTATCACCGGCGCCGGGGACGGCATAGGTCGGGCCCTGGCCAAGGCCGCCGCCCTGTACGGCGCGGATGTGGCGTTGCTGGGGCGAACCAGATCCAAGCTGGACTTGGTGTTCGACTGGATCAGCGACCATACCCGCACGCGCCCGGCCATCGTGCCCTGCGACCTCGAAGCGCTGGACGAGGCGGGCGCGGCCGCCTTGGCGCAACACCTGCAGACGAACTACGGGCGGTTGGACGGCCTAGTGCACAATGCCTCGGCCCTAGGCGTCAAGACGCCGGTGGAGCACTATCCCCAGTCACAGTGGCGGGAGGTGCTGCGGGTCAACGTCACTGCTGCGGCCGTATTGACCGCCGCCCTCGCGCCGCTGCTGCGGCGCACCGGAGGCGACAGCCAAGCGTCCGTCATCTTCACGTCCTCCACCGTAGGCCGGCAAGGGCGTGCGTACTGGGGCGCATACGCGGTTTCCAAGTTCGCGGTGGAAGGCTTGATGCAGGTGCTTGCCGACGAATTCGCCCATGAAGGAACTGTCCGTGTCAACAGCCTCAATCCTGGGGCCGTGCGCACAGCGATGCGCCGCGCTGCCTACCCAGCCGAGGATCCGCAAACGACGCCAATGCCGGAAGTCCGCTTGGACATTTACCTGCATCTGCTTAGCGACGCTGCCCAAGGCGTACACGGAAAGGCACTCGATGCCCGCAGTTGGCCGGGGCCGGGCGCCTGATATGCGCGGCCGCGGCGCGCCTCCGCCGGCCAGTGCGCAAAAGCCCAAGCTGCACAAGGCCCTGGCGGCTCTTGGCTTGGGTTCGCGACGGCGCATGGAGCAGTGGATAAGCGCCGGACGGGTGGCGGTGAACGGCGCGCCCGCCCAATTGGGCCAGCGGGTGGGTCCGGAGGATCGCATCACGGTGGATGGTCGACCGCCCAAGGGCCAGATGCCGGACTTTTGCCGTGTGCTGGTGCTGAATAAGCCGGAAGGCGTGATTTGCACCCGTCGCGACCCACAGGGTCGCCGCACTGCATTCGCGGGTTTGCCGAAGGTGCAGCGCGGCCGCTGGATGGCCGTAGGCCGACTGGATATGCAAACATCGGGCCTGTTGGTGCTGGCCAACGATGGCGCATTGGCGCACCGCATGGCCCATCCCTCGACGGGCTTGGATCGGGAGTATGCGGTGCGGGTGGATGGCCGCTTGGGGGACGCCGAGGCCGCCAAACTTGTGCAAGGCGCGCTGATTGCGGGTGAACGCTACGCCTTCACGGACCTGCGCTACTACGACGGCAGCGGCCGTAACCACTGGTACCATGTGGTGCTGATGGACGGCAAGAATCAGGCCGTGCGTAAGCTGTTCGCCCATGTAGGCCATCCCGTGAGCCGCTTGAAGCGGGTGCGCTACGGCCCCATTGCACTGCCCTCAACCCTGCCAAGAGGCCGCTTCGCGGAGCTTTGCAACGATGACTTGAAGCGCTTGTATGGCCTGCTGAAGTTGCCCGCAACCCTGCCCAAACGCGGCGCCGCCACGCCTTCGCTGTTGTTGCCCTACCCGAACCTCCCTTAGCTTTCATATCGCGCCAGTCCTCTTGAAGCGTCGCCGCATGTTGCGCCTAGTCAGCGCGTTGGCTGCGCCCTCGATGGTCGGGGCCGTTGGCGCCCTATCCGGGCTAATCTGGCTTGAAAGGTGTTGGCAGCTGCACCACGTTGGCCAGATTGCCGTGCGCATCGGCGCTGTCGGATGATTCCTCCGCCGGCGTGGAAACCTCGTGTGCGACGGCATCCCCATGGGCAGCCCCTTCCGCCATTGGCTCCAACAAAGTTTCCACCTCCGCCAGCGGCGGCAGTTCGTTGAGGCTCTTCAAGTTGAAGTAGTCCAGAAAGGTGCGGGTGCTGCCGTACAGGTTGGGGCGTCCCGGCACTTCGCGCTGGCCCAGCACGCGGATCCAGCCGCGCTCCAGCAATGTGCGCAAGATGCTTTGGCTTAGGGCGACGCCGCGGATCTGCTCGATGTCCGCCCGGGTGACCGGCTGCCTGTACACGATCAGCGCCAGGGTCTCCAGCAGTGCGCGGCTGTAGCGGGGCGGGCGTTCCTGCCATAGGCGGCTGACCCATTCGCTCCATTGCTGACGTACTTGGAAGCGGTGGCCGGAGGCCACCTGCTTGAGTTCATAGCCGTGCGTGGCGGCCTCTTCGGCCAGACGCTGCAGGGCTGCTCGAATATGTTTGTGCGGATGTTCGTCGGGCAGTTCCCCCGGTTTAAAAATGGCGGCGAGGCGCCGCACGGACAAGGGCTCGTCGGCAGCCATCAGCGCCGCCTCAAGGATGCGCTGCAGCTGATGGTCCGCCAAGGGTTCAGCCACTGGTCATGCGTTGGCGGCGCACAGGTAGATGGGGGCGAAGGGTTTGGCCTGCGTCAGGGTCAGCAACCCTTCGCGCAGCAGCTCCGTGATGGCCAGGAAGGTGACCACCAAGCCGGCGCGGCCCTCCTGCGGCTTGCACAGGCGTTCGAAGCGCACGAACTCGCCAGCCTGCGCCAAGGTGTCCAGAACGCTGGCCATGCGCTCACGCACGGATAGGGATTCTCCGGGGGCTTGGTGATGCTTGAAACGCTCGGCGCGGCGCATGACGTCCGCCAAGGCGACCAGCAGCTCCTTCAGCGCCACCTGGGGTTCGGCGTACTGCTTGACAAGCTCCGGGCGCTGCGGCTGCACGGCGAATATGTCCCGTTCCAGGCGCGGCAGTTCACCTAGCTGACGCGCTGTCTCCTTGACCCGTTCGTACTCCTGCAGGCGGCGCAGCAGTTCGGCGCGCGGATCCTCCTCGTCCTCCAGCCCTTGGTGGCGGGGCAGCAGCAGGCTGGACTTGATGGCGGTCAGGGTGGCGGCCATGGCTAGGTATTCCCCGGCCAGATCGAGCTTCAAAACGGCCATGAGATCGATGTAGCTCAGGTATTGCTTGGTGACTTTGGCCACGCTCACGGCCAGAAGGTCCAAGTTGCGGCGACGAATAAGGTACAGCAGCAGATCCAGGGGGCCCGTAAAGGTCTCTAGAAACACCACCAGCGCGTCAGGGGGAATGTAGAGGTCCGCCGGCAGCGTCTCCATGCTGCGCCCCTCCACCATGGCGACGGCCCGCTGCGAGCCTTCTTGGCCGGCATTGCTCATGTGTGGACGATGCCTATGCTGGCGCGGACTTCGTCCAGGGTGTCGCGCGCTTCCTCCCGAGCTTTTTCCGCGCCTTCCTGGAGGATGCGATGCACCAGATCCGCATCCTCCTCAAAGGGCTTGGCCCGCTCGATCATCACGGCTTGCTCCCGATTGATGGCGTCTATCAGCGGCGCCTTGCAGTCCAGGCAGCCGATGCTGGCGTTGCGGCAGCCCTTGGCCGCCCAATCCTGGGTGGCGGCCTCTGAATAGATCTGGTGCAAGCTGAACACAGGGCATTTCGCCGGCTCCCCTGGGTCATGGCGACGCACCCGCGCTGGATCTGTCTTCATGCCGCGCACCTTGCGCCGCACGTCGGCCGGCGGCTCGCGCAGGGCAATGGTGTTGCGGTAGGACTTGGACATCTTTTCGCCGTCCAGGCCGGGCACCTTGGGCTGTTTTGTCAGAAGCGCCCGGGGTTCCGGCAGAATGATGCGTCCGCCGCCCTCCAGGTAGCCAAAAAGGCGTTCCTGGTCGCCTATGGAGAGGTTCTGCTGCTCCGCCAGCAAAGCACGGCCGCGCCGCAGGGCTTCGCCGTCTCCTTGCTCCACATAGGCGCGGCGCAGATCTCCGTACAGGCGCGCGGCCTTGCGGCCCATTTTCCTTATGGCGGCCCGGCAGTGCTCCTCGAAGCCCGGCTCGCTACCGTACAGGTGGTTGAAGCGGCGGGCGATCTCCCGGGACAGTTCCACATGGGCCACTTGATCCGCCCCCACCGGCACGTTGCCCGCACGGTAGATGAGAATGTCCGCCGCCTGCAGCACCGGGTAGCCCAGAAAGCCGTAGGTGGCTAGGTCCTTGTCTTTCAGACGAGCTTGCATGTCCTTGTAGCTGGGAACGCGCTCCAGCCAGCTTACCGGGGTGATCATGGACAGCAGCAGGTGCAGCTCCGCGTGTTCCGGCACCCGGGACTGAATGAACAGGGCCGCCGCCGCGGGGTTCAGACCGGCGGCCAGCCAATCCACCACCATGTCGAAGCTGTGCTGGGCGATGTTCCCCGCCGCGTCATAATCTGTAGTAAGGGCATGCCAGTCCACGACGCAGAAGAAGCACTCATATTCGTGCTGCAGGGCGACCCAGTTGCTGAGCACGCCATGATAGTGGCCTAGATGCAGCCGTCCGGTGGGCCTCATGCCGGAAAGCACCCTGCGGCCTGCGCTTTCAGAACCCATGTTTTCGCCTGTTCGGTTGGCTGCGGCGCAGACCACGCAAGACGGAGTGACGCAGGCGGACGGCAACGGGGCAGCAGATGGTCATGTTTTTTTGCCGGACATCGATCAAGTGTTCACTAAGTATTCACCAGACTTTCGCCAAGCTTTGCCGGACAGTTGACCCGACGGCGCGCTGCCAGCCTGCGCCCTGGAGCCATTCCAGCAGGTGTTGGCGGAACCTGATTCAACAAGCCTGCCAAAACTGGATGGAAAGTCCATAGATGCGGACCTGTCATCCCGGTTTTTATCCTTTTCGCCCCAAAGTGGGAGAAATTCCCAAGCAAGCACTCCACGGCCCACGGCGCAGGCTTCTGGCCTGTCCGGCATTATAGGCTGTGGCGGCGTTGCCCGCGGAAGTTCCCGACGAACGGCGCTGCGGATTGTCTTCGCGTGGCCGCAACGGCATCTCCGGCTGCAAATATTGGGACGCTGGGCGAACGCGGCCTGTTCAGAGGTTCCTTCACGCAAAGGGCGCGGCGCCCTCACGCACCACAACAGGGGGTTCGTGGTTGAGATCCACCACTGTAGTGGGAGAGGTTCCGCCGACGCCGCCGTCCAGCACCAGATCAACGGCGTTTCCTAAGGATTGGCGTATCGCCATGGCGTCGGTCATGGGCATGTCCTCTCCAGGCAGGCGCATGGTGGTGGTCATCATGGGCGCCTCCAGCGCCTCCATCAGTCCCAGGGCGATGGGGTTGTTGGGCACCCGCAGGCCGATGGTGCGCCGTTTGGGATGCACGAGGCGGCGCGGCGCCTCCCTGGTGGCGGGCAGCAGGAAAGTGAAAGGACCAGGCGTCAGCCGCTTGAGAATGCGGTAGTTGTGGTTGTTGACCCGGGCGTACTTGGAGATTTCCGACAGGTCGCGGCAGCACAATGTGAAGAAATGCCGATTGCCCAGTTGGCGCAAGGCCCTCATTCGATCCAAGGCCGCTTGGTCGCCGATGCGGCAGCCGATTGCGTAGGTGGTGTCTGTGGGATAGACCACCAAGCCACCGCTGCTTAGGACGTCCGCTGCGCCACCCAGCAGCCGTTGCTGCGGGTGCGAGGGATGCACCACAAAGTACTGGCTCATGGCGCCATTATAGGGTGCATGCAGCACGGCTGGTAATGTGCGGTCTACGATCCCGCCCTGTCCATGCCCTTAAGGAACCTCTGAACAAGTCGCGTTCGCCCAGCGCCCCGCTATTTGCCGCCGCAGAC
>CAYGBY010000060.1:0-16668 GCA_964348115.1 uncultured Pseudomonadales bacterium | reverse complement strand
ACTCTATCCTGAGAAACGGTTCTATCGAAAACGACGACTGCTTGGCCCCAGAACTTCGCCCACACTTCGTCCGCGAAGATAGCCTTGACGAGCAGCCCGAGAGTGTAGCAGGTTACAAATCCAGTGAGATAGAGTACGATGCATGAAACCGCCCTCCTGATCCTTTCAGGCGCGCCCAGATGGCCGCCCCCGAACCAGACCACCAGTCCGATCCAAGTGACGGCGAGAAACGTGTGGCCGTCGCCCTGCCAGAGGTAGGACGACACTATCCCGACGGTGAAGCAATAGAGCCTTACTGCCTCTGGAGATGTCCGCCCTGATGCCCGTTCACGCATCAACAGAGCCAACCCCGCCGCTGACAGCGCTGTCCACAGGTAAGGCGTGCCATTGGCTACGTCGGGCCAATGTCGGACACCCGAGAAGAAGGCGCCGAACACGATCAACGGGGCGGCGATCAGCAGCGTCCTCCAGGAAAGCAGCAGCAAGGAGACCGCCAGCAACCCATAGGCGAGGTAGGTGGAAATCCTGGTCAGCTCGCGAATCTCCGGAACGGATAAGTAACGCAACGCAATGGCGTAGAGCGCCCTGCCTCCCCACCAGTAGCGGGTCTTGAGACGTATCTTCCACAGGTCTTCCATGCCCATGCCGCTCGCTGCCGCTTTCAACGTGCGGCAGTAGTTCGGGTCCGGCGACTCATCCCTGAACTTGAAGACTTTCAATACGACGGCTTCGACAAGGGCGTTCTCGTTGTCGATCTTTCTCGCTCCGGTCATCACGGTCAAGGAGATCTGGCAGTATTCGAACTGGCTCTTGAAGCCAAGGGTGTGCCCCTCATCCAGCCAATCGGACTCGATGGCGAACCTCTGCACCGCCAGATCGTAGGGAATCTGGTTGCCGAGATAATGCAGAAAAAAGAAACATGCCGTACCGAGAATCGCAACGCCGGCGCATACGGAGAAAAATCCGAGCACTTTCCCGGAGAAAAGTCGATGTGCAGCGCCCGTTGCCGTCCCGCACCCGGACCGTAGCCGTGCCGTCATGTCCCGATGTCCCCGGCCAGGGTACGCAGGCAAGCGGCCCGTCGCAAAGCCGGAGCTGGGGCGGCGCATTCCGGCCGCGGTCCGGGAGGACTACGAGTCGCCGTGGACGCTGCTGCAGGCGTTGCCCGGAACGGGACCGCTGCGGCTGTCCGAAAAAGCGTGGCCACCTCAGCCCGCCTACAACGGGCGTAAGAAAACAATTTTGGATCTGTCGACCAATAAGGCCAGACGGCCGTCAGCCATATATGTTATGTCCCGTATCCTCCCACCTGATGTCTCGGGGCTGATTTCAATCTTCTCGACATACCGTATGAGATCGCCGGAACGGCGAACCCGGAAGACCGAACGACCAGCTAACGAAGCGATCAAAAGGTCGTCTCTCCACAAAGGGAATTCGTGTGCGTCGTTCACAACCATGGCGGAAATCGCCATCGATGGCACCCAAGCGAAAGCAGGTTGCGCAAAGCCGTCGTGCTGGCCCATCTCGCCACTGCCGTTCAATGCTCCGCCATCATATTTGAGACCGTAGCTGACATGTGGCCAGCCGTAGTTGTTGCCCGGATTAAGCAGGTTGAGTTCGTCGCCGCCTTGCGGCCCATGCTCCGTCGCCCACAAATTGTCGTCCCGGTCCCGGGCAAGCCCTTGTGGAGCACGATGGCCCATAGTCAGCACTTCCGCTGCGCCAGTTTCGATCTCGATACGGACGAGCTTCCCAAGGTGTGAGTTGGGATCTTGAGGCAGAATCGGAACCCTATCCTTCTCAAACCCATCCTTGCCATGGTCCCCAATGATGACCAGAAGGTGATCTGGGCCATCCGTCAGCATCTTGCCGCCCGCCTGGTGTCCGCGGACAAGGGTAGGGACGGTCAGGCATGGCTCTGCATCGAAGATCGTCTTCCAGGGCGACAGCACCGGGATGCGCTCTTCGTCCTGGGAAAGTGTCGTGGATGACAACCTGAACCGATAGCCGCATTCCCCATCGAAATAGTGGTGGGTGGCGAACAGCTCAAGCTCTCCAGCCGATGTTTCCTTTATTAGGATGTCCGCGACTCGAAAGCGACCTTTGGCTACCGGTTTGAGATCAAGCGCCTCCAAAGCGCTACGATTCATCGGAACGTATCCGTCGAGTTGCTGCACGGCTCCGTTTGACCTAATCAGCGCAAGCCTGCCGCTCGGCGTCGCGAGCAGCAGGTCGTCGGCCAAGGATTCAATGGCGCCGCCCGTGTTCAGGTCAGCGAACCGATCGAACTTCACAGTCTCCACTCCCAGAACATACAAATGGGTGTTCAGCGCCGGCACATACTGAACCGTCGCCGACGGGCTGTTGCTGAGCGGCGCCGGGTTGCTGAGCGGCGCCGGGTCGTTCCCGCCGGTGCACACGGCCCCGCTCGCGCCGCAGGCCCGGCCGCCCGGGAGCGCAATCGTCACCGCCTCGCGCGAGTCCGGCACGACCGTGACCTCCCACAGGTCGTTGCGGCCGTCGACTCGCCGCGCCTTCGTTACCCAGCCTCCCGTCACCGTGAAGGACTCGTCGCGCAACGTCTTGTAGCTGGTGGCGATGTCCTCGCTGAAGGCGACCTGGAATCTGAAGCCGCGCTCGCCGCCGTGCCCCGCCGGCACATTCTCGAATGTGGCCGTCAGCGGCTGCCCGAGGCTGCTCGTAGTATCTGCGATGGGCGTCCCGTCCTGCGCAAAGGAGACTCCGACGACTGACAACAGGCCAATTAACGTCGGCCAGAAACTCATACTAGTCATATAAGATCTCCTGGAACTCGTGCGGGTAGGAACCGCCGGGGTCAATCCGCCCCCGAGCCAAAAAGCCCCTGCGTTCACGGCTGCCCCTCGTCGAAACCGGTCGACTCGAGGATGCCGTTCAAGCGCTCGTAGAACGGGCGCCCGAAGCTTCTCGGCAGATCCGAACCCGACACCCAGGGAAAACTCCTGACTCCCACTACCACACTTCTCGCCCTTAGCCATGGTAACACTCCACGACTTCGGCAGGATCACCCCAAGACCGTGCACCGACTTTCGCCGCAGGCTGCCAAGCCGCCAGGAGCATCAATCCCCAGCCAACCCGCCATCGCCAGGCTTTTCATCACCCCCGCTCGGTCAGCCGTCCATGGCAGTGCGTCAAGGTGGACCACTCGTAGCCCCGCGCCCGCAGGCGTTCGCCCAGCGCCGCCAGATCGCCGAATCCACGCTGCCGATGCCGCGCCAGCGCATGGGCGCCCTTCAACCACAGCGGCAGCGGCGACTTCCCGATCCGGCCGTCGCGGACCAGATCCACCATGTGCATGTCGTAGACCAGCAGTGCCGGCAACGACGCCACGCGCTCGAGCAGCGACTCGACGAGCCGCCCCATGAGCTGCCGGTAGGAGTGCGTGAACGGAATGCCCGGCGCCCGCCAGCTTGCGACCGGGAACTCCGCCAGCGCATCGTCGATCATGAACCAGTCGCCGTGACGAAACACCCGGCCCGGATGGTTGCCGAGACCCATGCCCGGCAAGATGGATGAATCCCAGGCGAAGCCTTCCGCCACCACGGCCTTGAAAAGCTCTTCCGTCAGACGATAAGTGTGCGCCCGGTATCCGCGCGGCCGGGCGCCGGTGAACCCCTCGAAGGCGTCGATGCCGCGTCGCAGGCTGTCGGCCGTGTCGCCGGGCTCTCTGTGGTCGTAGCAATGGAGCTGGAGATCCACCCCGGCCTCGACGAGACGGGCGCAAAGGCGCGGGCGCGCCGCGAACAGGCGGCCTTCCACGAAGGCGGTCAACGGCAGGCCCGCGTGCCGGACGGCGGCAAGCAGGTCGGGAAGCCGATCCAACGCCTCGGTTCGGCCGCCGTTGTAGTCGTGCTCCACGTCGATGGACAGAACCGCAATCTTCTTTGGCGAGCGCTGGCTTGTGACCTCGTGCGCCGCCGCATCAAGCATCTTCATCGCCGGCGCCGCCGGATTTCGGGCCTTGGCGCTTGAGGCCTTGCAGCTCGTGCTTGAGCAGGGACACCTCTTGGATCAGGTTCTTGATCTTGCTGGAGAACTCACTGATCTTCACGGATAGCTGGAGAATCAGCAGCGCACACAGACATATCCCGAAAAACAATACGATCGGCACGACGTCCGCCACCTCGAGCCAGCCCGCAACAACCGCCGCGGCGTCAACCCACCATCCGTAGGTCATGAACGCCAGCGCCACCAGGATCCATAGGGCGGCGTACCGCTCCTGCAGCCGGGACCTGCGAATCAGCTCGATCACCAACCCCAGGAGCAGCAGGCCGCTGACCAAGGCGAAGTAAACATGCTGAACCGGGATGTTCACATTCACGGCTTGGCTACCCCCGGCGTTTGCGCAGGCTGGATACCAGCAGCGACAGCGTGACCTTGTACATGTACCAGACCGGCATTATGCCTCGGTGCAGCTTGCCGCCAGCGTAATTGTGGTACATGTACACCGGCACCTCGCACAGCTTGAACCGATTGCGGATAAGGGCCAAGACCACGTCCGCGTCGGGGAAGTCATGGGGATAGAGGTCTCCGCTCAGGAACTGCATGCATTTCCGGTTCATCCCTCTGTATCCGGACGTCGGATCCGACACCGATACGCGGGTCATGGCGTACAGCAACGCACGGAACAACCGAATCCCGATACTTCGGAGCGCAGTTCCCTTGTACAGCTCCCTCTTCGGCGGAAAAGGCGCGGCGCCGCTGTCCAGGAACCTCGATCCGATCACGAAATCATGGCATGCAAGCTTGTGCCGCAACATCGGCAGAAAGCGGGGGTCGTGTTGTCCATCTCCGTCCACCTGGATCAGGTACTGGTACTTCTTGGCGAGCGCATATTTGTACCCTGTCTGAACCGCCGCGCCGGCGCCGAGGTTTTCGACCAGGGTAATGACCGACACGCCATGCCGTTTCAGGATGGTGCGCGACTCGTCCGTCGAGGCGTCGTCGATGGCGACGAGATCGTAGTGTTCCCGTCGGGCGACTTCCATCAATGGAGGCAGCATGTCATCAAGATTCCGCGCCTCATTATACACCGGAACGACAACCAGGACAGACGCCTTCTTCATGCAGTAGTGCGCCTCCGCGCCGATTCAACCGCAGGCGCGCCGCGCAGCGCCAAAGCGGCTACCCAGAACAGGCCGGCGCCGGCTATGGAAGCGAGACGAACGCCCAAGGCGGCCAGCGCGGCCGTTCCCGCCGGCGCACCGAACCATGCGGCGATGCCGGTAAGGCCTGCTTCCAACAGTCCGAAGCCGCCGATGGACTGCACCGGAAGCGTTGCAACTAGGTTGCCGCCGGCTGCCGCGAAGCCAAACTCGGCCAGGGTGAGATCCAGGCCCACCGCCTGGCCGACAGCCCAGTAGGCAGCGATGACGGCCGTCCAGACCAGCGCGGTCGGAACGATGCACCGCCGCATGATGCGGTGATTGCGGACATTCTCGAGCCAATGCCGCGCTTGGCTCACAGCCATCAGAACCCGGCGTCGCCGGCCCCGCGGACGCCCGGCGCCGATGACGAGCTTCGCGAACAGGCGCAGCCAGATGTGCAGGGTCGCGGCGCCGACGAACGCCAGCAGGCAGAGTGCGGCGGCCAAGGCGAAAAACACGGGCGGCCAGCCTTGGTGCAGACCGAAAGCCGCCGGCATCGTCAGGAGCAGGAAGACCGCGACAGCCGCCAAATCGAGCAGGCGCTGCACCGTCGCACAGGCCACCGCGGTGGCGACGTTCCAGCCGTAGGCGCGCCGCATCGCGACGACCCAGGCCACCTCGCCAAGTCGCATGGGCAGCGCGACCAACCAGATCCCATGCCAAGCGGTGACGCGCATGGCGGTGGGAAACCCGCCGCGCCTGCCGGCGATCAGATGCATACGAAGGGTGCCGAGCAGGCCCTCGACCACGAACAGCGCCACGCCCGCCCCCACGAGGGCCCATGAGATGCCATCCGCCGCCGTGGTGAGCGCACTCTCGTCGAGTTGCGCCACGACGAGGCCGAGCAGCCCCAGACTGACGGCGCCGGCAATTGCCCAAGTCAGGGGGCCGCCGCGGCGTGGCGGTTTCGTCGGCTCCTGTGCCCCCCGGCGGCTCGTGGAATCTACGGACGGGCTCTGTTCCATGCATCGTCGACGATCACCGCAAGGCGGCTGACCGCCTCGCCCCGAACGCATCGATCCGGCCCGCTTTCCGCATCGTAAGCCCGATGTCGTCGAGGCCCTCGAGCAGACAGCCGGGCTGAAACCCGTCGCTCTCGAATCTCAGGAGGGCGCCGTTGGGCCGCGTGATCCCCTGCGCTTCGAGATCCACGGTGAGCACAGGGTTCTGCGCATCCGAGGCGTTGGCCGTCCGGGCGTCAAGCGCATCCCTCGCGACCGCGGCGGGCCAAATGCCGTTCTTGAAGCAGTTGTTGTGGAAGATTTCGGCGGAACTCGTGGAGAGGTGAATTTGCTTTGGCGCTGGCCAAAGGAGCCTGAACAATGCAGATCTAGTCTCCGCACATCAAATCATACCGCAGTTCCCGTGCGGACCTGAACACCCCGGAGCGTTCGAGGGCACTTGAAAAGTCGCTCTGCCTAGTGTGCTGCCCCGCAAGTAACTGGGTTTCAGTCGCTAGGGAACCTCTGAACCAGTCTCGGAAGCCTAGAGGAGCCTAAAGGGCGTGATGGCAAGGCGCGGCAGCAGGGTGGCTACGGCCGCCCTGTCAGTCACGCCCTAGATGAGCCTAGAGGGCGTGATGGCAAGGCGCGGCGAAGCCGTATGGCAGGCCCCACACAAGGAGGAGCAACGCGGCCGGGGGCCAAAGTGGCCACGAATAGTCATACTTACAAGAGGGACAGCGCACTAGGCGCAAGGGCTGAGGTCTCGATGGACTATCTCCCCCCGAACGAGTATGCTCAGCAACTCACGGCCACCTGATCGCCTTTCCCATAAGTATTGAACGAGGACACTACGCAGTGCTTTGCAGAATGCCCGTGCTGTCCGTCCAGGTGGATGTCTCCACTAGCATGCTTTAAGAGCGCGATGGGTCGCATCAGCAACACCCTTGATGGCGAGACCGTGCTGCAGACGGCCATCAACGCCGCTGTGGCCAGCTACGGCATCCCCGCCGCCCGCCACGACGCCTCCCTGAATTCCCCTAGGCGGGTGACCGCCAAGGCCCGCGTTGGCCGCATGGACCTCAGACAACTGGCCTTCGTCACCATAGATGGACCCTCCGCGAAGGACTTCGACGACGCGGTGCATGCGGCGCCCGGCAAGGATGGCTGGCGGCTGCTGGTGGCAATCGCCGATGTGGCCCATTACGTGCGCGCCGGGGACGCGCTGGACCGGGCCGCCGCCGAGCGCGGCACTTCGGTGTACTTCCCGGAGCACGTCATCCCCATGCTGCCTGAGGCCCTTTCCAACGACCTCTGCTCCCTGCGCCCGGAAAAGGATCGCCTAGCCGTGGTCTGCGACATGGAGGTGGACAAAAGAGGCCGCATTGGCCGCTACCGTTTCCGGGAGGCGGTGATCCGCTCCCAGGCGCGCCTGACCTATGCGGGGGTGGAGGCACTCCGCCTCGGCGAATCCAAGGGCGTGAATGATGCGGTGGCTGCCTCCCTAGGCGCCTTATTCGGCGTCTACCGAGCCCTGCGCCAAGCGCGCGAGGCCAGGGGCGCACTGGACTTTGAACCTTGGGAAAGCGAACTGACCCTGGCGCGGGGCGCGGTTGCGGCCATCAGTCCTGCGCCCCGCCTGGAGTCCCATCGCCTCATCGAGGAGGCCATGATCGCCGCCAACGTCTGCGCAGCGGACTTCATGCAAGCCAAGGATGTCTACGGCCTGCTGCGTGTGCACGAACCGCCCGATGCGGCAAAGGCCGAGACCCTTGCCAGCGCCTTCCGGCAGGTCGGCGTCTTCTTGCCGGAGCAGGGGCTGACCGCCGCGGCCATGCAACGGGCGCTGGCGGCCGTGCGGAACCGCGAAGATGCTTGGCTGTTCGAGCGTTTGGCCCTGCAGACCATGCAGCGGGCCCTGTACTCGCCCCAGCGCAAGGGCCACTTCGCCTTGGCCTTGGATCGCTACGCCCACTTCACATCGCCAATTCGCCGCTATCCAGACCTCATCGTCCACCGCATCATCAAGGACTTGCTGAAAACCAATGCGGCCAAGACGCCCTCTCTGCAGGTGTTGACGGCCTTGGGCGAAAGCACCTCCCTTGCGGAGCGACGGGCCGAGGACGCCGCCCGCATGGTGGACGCCTGGCTGAAGTGCAGCTACTTGGCGGCACGGGTCGGCGAAGTCTTTTCCGGCGCCATCGCCGGCGTCACGAACTTCGGCCTGTTCGTGGAGCTGGCTGGCTGCTATGTGCAGGGCCTGCTGCACATCTCCGCCCTAGGCGGGGACTACTTCGAGCTGGCGTCCCCCTTTCACTTGGTGGGCGAGGCCACGGGCGCAACCTATCGCTTGGGCCAGCAGCTGCAGGTGCGCTTGGTTGGCGTGCAACCCGAACTCGGCCGCCTGGATCTGCAGCTTGCGGAACGCTCCGGCGGCAGCCAAGCTGGCGGCGCCAACCGCTTTCGCCGTCGCCGCTGGAGAAGTGCGAATGCGCACCGCCGCCGGGGCCGGCGGCCCGACGGCCGTTGAGACAAGTCAGCGGCCTGCATGCGGTGGAGGCGCTGCTGCGCGCATCCCCGCAGCGGGCGCGCTTGCTGTTGCTGCAGCAAGGCCGCCGTGATGCGCGCCTGCTGGCGCTGCGCGCCTTGGCGGAAGCCGGCGGCGTGCCTTGTGAGGTCGTCCCCAAGGGTCGTCTGGATCGTCTGGCTGGCCCAGCCCACCAAGGGGCGGTGGCATCCTGCCAGCCGCTGCGCCCAACCAGCGAACAGGAATTTGAAGACCGCTTCGAGGCTTGGCCGACACCAAGGCTGTTCTTGGTGTTGGATGGCGTCAACGACCCGCGCAACCTAGGCGCCTGCCTGCGGTCCGCCGCCGCCGCTGGCGTCCAGGCGGTGCTGCTGCCCAAGCGCCGCAGCGCTCCCTTGAACGCCGCCGCGCTGAAAGCCGCCAGCGGCGCCGCGGAACGCCTAACCCTGGTGCAGGTGACCAACTTGGCCCGCCGCCTGCAGTGGCTGCAGCGGCGAGGGGTGTGGCTGGTGGGCGCTGCGGCGGATGCGCAGCGCTTGTGGACCCAGGTGGACCTGACCCCGGACAGCGCCCTTGTGCTGGGCAGCGAAGGCGCTGGCCTGCGTCGCCTGACCCGCCAAACCTGCGACGCAACCGTGGCCATCCCCATGGCCACCCAGGAGAACAGCCTGAATGTTTCCGTAGCTGCGGGCGTGTTGCTGTTCGAGGCCGTGCGCCAACGGCTGGATCGCCCTGCGGAACAGCCCGCCAGCGCTGGGCCTTAGGGGCCCGTGGGGAGAGTCCGGCGTCGCGCCAAGGCGCAACAAGTCTGGCAAAGCGCGGCCAGCGCGCATATCGGGCATACTTGAGCGACGGGCAACGCGGCATCCGCCGTTTCCAACTTCCTTGCGTCCTTGCGTCTCAAAGGCGTGATCCCATAAGGGCTTGCACTGCGCCGCGGCCGCCACTAGAATTGCCCACCCTGCCCCGAATTGGGCATAGCTCCTTGCTTCACGCCTCCAATGGTTGGGCGGCGGAAGCGGCAACACACCAAAAGGAGACATCCATCATGCGGCACTATGAAGTCGTGTTCCTGGTGCATCCTGACCAAAGCGATCAGGTGCCGGGAATGATCGAGCGTTACCAAGCGCTCATAGAACGTTGGGCCGGCAGGGTCCATCGCCTGGAGGATTGGGGAAGGCGGCAGCTGGCCTATCCAATCGCCAAGATGCACAAGGCGCACTATGTGCTGCTGAACATCGAAGTCAGCCAGGAAGGGCTGGCGGAACTGCAGAGCGCCTTCAAATTCAACGACGCCGTGCTGCGCGACCTAGTCATCCGCTGCAAAGAGGCGGTGGTGGGCCACTCCAAAATTTTTGAGGGGGAGCTGCGCGAGCGGGAGCGCGAACGCGAACAGCGCCAAGCAGCGGCGGAACGCGGGTCTGGGCAGCGCCTCAGCGAAAGCGGTTCGGAACAGGGCGCCCAAACGCCCGTTGGCGGCGCCGAGCGAGCGGGGGACGATGATGCGGCCGCGCGCGCCGTCGCCACTGATGAGGATGCCCCGGCGCAAGAGGCGCCCGCCACTGGCGCGTCGTCCGACGCCGCCCTGGCGCATGGTCCGGGGAGTGCGACGCCAACCAAGGAGGACAACCGATGAGGCGAAGATTCCGGCACAAAAAATTTGCCGCCAAGGCGGATCCAGCTACTCTGGATTACAAGGACCTCGCACAGCTCAAGCAGTTTTTGGGCGAGACCGGCAAGATCGTGCCCAGCCGCATCACTGGCACTAGCGCCAAATTTCAGCGCCAGTTGGGCATTGCCATCAAGCGGGCGCGCTATCTGGCCCTGCTGCCCTACACAGATCAACACAAATAGGGGACGCAGCCGTGAAGGTTATCCTGCGTGAGCCGATCAAGAACTTCGGCGACCTTGGCGAGGAAGTCACCGTCAAGCGAGGCTTCGCCAGAAACTATCTGCTGCCGCAAAACAAGGCGGTGCGCGCCACTGCGGAGAACCGGAAAGTTTTTGAGCAGCAGCGGGCGCAGTTGCAGAAGATCGCCGCGGACCGCTTCGCCGCCGCCGGAGACCGGGCGCGGCTGCTTGCTGAAACCAGCCTGACCATAGTGGCTAGAACGGGCGATGAGGGCAGGTTGTACGGCTCCGTGGGCGCCCAGGAGATCGCTCGGGCCTTGGCGGAGCAGGGCGTGGAGGTGCATAAGCGCGAAGTCGTGCTCGACGATGGGCCCATGCGCGTGGTGGGCGACTACCAAGTTACCCTGCATCTGCACTCGGACCTTTCCGTGACGGTTCCGGTTTCGGTCGTCGCCGAATAGGCGGGCCCGGGCCGTCGGCGCCGTAGCGCCCTGGAGGGTGGGCTTTGGCGCGAGTGCGGCAGGACATCGGAAGCCAGCCATGGCCGCCAAGCCGAAAGCCAAGCAACAGGGCCAGCCGTCGGCCACCATCGCCCGCAACCGCAGGGCCAGCCATGACTATGCCCTGCAGGAGCGTTTTGAAGCAGGCTTGGCGCTTAAGGGCTGGGAGGTCAAGGCCATTCGCGCCGGCAAGGCGCAGCTAGTGGACGCCTATGTGTTGCTGCGCGACGGGGAAGCCTGGCTTTTTGGGGCCAACATCATGCCCTTGCCCAGTGCGTCCAGCCATGTGGCGGCGGACCCGCAGCGCACCCGCAAGCTGCTGCTGAACGCCCGCGAGCTGGCCCGCATCTTCACCGCCACCCGGACCAAGGGCTACGCCTGCGTGGCCACGGCGCTGTATTGGAAGGGCAAAAGAGTGAAGTGCGAAATCGCCTTGGGCAAGGGGCGCAAGCTGCATGATAAACGGGCCGCGGCGCGGGAGCGCGATTGGAATCGGCAGCGGGCGGCGGCGCACAAGCAGGGGCAGTGGCGGGAGTGAGTGGGGCGGCCGCCGGGTTCGCCGGGGTGGCTGATGTTTGAGGGGTTCCCGCGGCCTCGCTGGCGGCGGTTGTTTTTCAAGGGGGGTTCCCCCTTGCGCGAGCTTGCTGCAGGCGTCTCCACTGGACAATTTCGAGGGCGGCGGCGGCGGCCTCCAGGCCTTTGTTGAAGTCGTCGTTGGCGGCGCGGGCTTCGGCGTGTTCGCGCTTCAGCACGGGCAGTATCTCCACGATGATGGGACGGCGGTATTGGCGCATCACCGCGCCCAAGCCCCTGGCGCACTCCTCCGTGATCATCTCAAAGTGCAGGGTTTCGCCCTTGACGATGACGCCGAAGCAAATCAGGGCGTCCAACTGGTTGTCGGTGTCCAGGGCCAGCAGGTCAGCCGCCGCCAAGGGCAGCTCCAGGGAGCCGGGAAGTTGGTGTACTTCGATGTCTTGGTAGCCTTGGCGGCGCAGCAGATCGGCGCAGGCGTCGGCCATGCAGTCCACCAAGTCTGGATGCCATTTGGACTTTAGAATGGCGATGCGACCTGGGTTGTCGATCACCGGCAGGCTGCGCAGGTCCGCCGAGGTCTTCATGCCTGGGCCGCCCGCTGCGCGGCGTCGGTTTCGCCCAGCAGTTCCCGCATTCGGGCGATGGCCGCCAGCACCGGCCCCGGGTCGCTCTGTTCCGGGGGCGCATCGGGGGAGGGGCTGAAGCCGTCCAGGCGGGCGCCGTGCAGCCAAGCCTGCAGATCGGCATCTTGCGCCCACTGCATCTGGTTCAGGCTGTTGCCCAGGGTGGTGCGCACGAAGTCGATGTCGGAATTCGGGTGGGGCACCACGGTGCAGAGCTTGTTCTTTGTTCCCTCGTCCTGGTAGGCAACCTGCACATGGGCAATGAAGGCGGCGCTGAAGACCTGTTGGCAGGTGCGCACGGACTGGCAGGTGATGCGGTTGCCGGCGAACACCGGCACTGCCGGGCGACGGGCTAGGCCGTCGGCGGCGCAGTGCACATGCAGTGCGCTAGGCGTGGTGGCGATGTCGCCTCCCTCCAGGGTGATGGCGTCTTCGCTGATGCGCCGCACCCGGCCCAGCCGCACTAGGTTCTGGATGCGTCGCAACTGCTTGAGCTCCATCTGGGTGACTGTGGCGCAGCGGTACATGGTGGGGCGCACCTTGGGATCCAGGCGCAGCAACTGGCCGCAAGCCTCCATGCGCTGAAACAGATCGTCCAGGTCGCGCGCCTCGGCGATGCCCCGCAGTTGTTGGGCGAAGCCGGTGGCGATGGCGTTGGCGAAAGCGGCGCCGGGCTGTATGTTGGCGCGGTCCAGCAGCCAAGCGTCCCGGGGCATGATCCAGGTGATGGCCGCTGGGGCAACGCCGTGGGCAAGCAGGAACAGGCAGGCGTCCATGCCGGTTTTGCCGGCGCCGACAATCACATAACGGTCATGGCGCCCCACCAGTTGCGGCAAGGCGTTCAAGGGTGCGCAAGACACTCCCTCAGCCACCGCAAAGGGCGGCGCGCTGGTGGCGGGAACTTGTACGTCCATGTAGGTGGCGTCCACGATGGTGCGCGCCTGCACCTGCCATTCCCGGCCGGAGGCCAGGGAACGGCAGCGACCATCCCCCAGATGTTCGCTTAAGGGATGGTAGCGAACCCGCCCGGAGGGTAGAAACTGCCGCTCCATCACCTGCCCGAAGTAGGCGCACACCTCACTGTTGGTGGCCAGTTCGTACAGGCCCTTGTTCCAGCCCTGGGTGTCCAGGGCGTTGTCGCCAAGCTGGCGGGAGTTGACGCCGTAGAAGGCGGATGGCTGGTGCAGACGCACGAAGGGGTAGGCATCGTTCCAATGGCCGCCGGGCTGATGGTGTTTGTCCACCATCACCACGCTGGCCTCGGTTTCGCTCATCAACACGTCGGTGAAGGCCATGCCCATGGCCCCGGCCCCCACCACTAGGTAATCCGTTGGTTCGTTCATGGCGCCAGATCCTTCAGGTTGCACCGCAGCATCCTCAGCTCGCCGTCAGCTCTGCTATTTTACGGCCTTAGGCTGACGCCCCCGCAATTTTGCTGGTGCGAATTGTGGCGATGGTTGTTGGTGGAGGCGGCGGGAGTCGAACCCGCGTCCGTTGGTTCGCCGCAATCGGCTCTACATGCTTAGGCGCGTCTATTGCTTTAACCCCGGGCGACCCGACGGCCAGGATGCCCTTGGCGAGCCCGTATGGGTTTAACGCCTGCCCCAACGGGCGTGGGGGAGGCGCGATCCTGCTGTCTTTGCCGCTGGCTTCGCCCCGCAGGAGAGGGCTCGTCAGCGTTAGCAGCCTAGGCTGCTAGTGCGTAGTTGTCGTCGTTGGCAACTATATAGGTTGCAGCGATTGTTTAGCGAGAGCCGCCGCGCTCTCGGCATGCACCTTTTGCTTTGACACCGACGTCGAGACCAAATCGCCCCCATATCGGACTGTCCCAGCCCATTCGTTGGCTGGACCGGCAGTATAGCACAGACGCCTTCGGGCTTCCGGGACTTGTGCGGAGATTCCTATACAATCAGTTAATGGCGTGTACGCGGAAGATGCGGGGCAGGTTGTTGGGGCGCTTGGCGCCGGCGGCGTTGTCGGCGCTTTGCGCCACGACTGCCGGCGCCTTTGACGCGGCGGAGCACATCGCCAAGGCGGTCGAACTGCTGGAGGCGAAGCAGTTCGCCTTCGCCCGCACTTGGCTGGATCCGGCGTTGATAGCGCCTCGGCTGCGCCCGGCGCAGCGCTCAAGGGCGTACTACTTGCGCGGCCTCAGCTTTCAGGCGCAAGGGTTCCGCGCCTCTGCGGCCCAGGACTACGCCCGCGCCCTGGAGTACGACCAAGCCAACGCCGCGGCTTTGAATGCCCTGGGCGGCCTGCACTCGCGCGGCGTCGTCGCCCGTTCGGACGCGGCGCTGGCGTTCGCCTTTTTCCGCAAGGCGGCGGCCTTGGGCGATGCCGGCGCCCAGTTTCGCACCGGCTTGGCCTATTTGAAGGGCGCTGGCGTCGCGGCGGATCTGGAACTTGCGCGCAGTTGGCTCAATCAGGCGGCGGAGCAGGGCCACAGTGCGGCCATGGGGCTGCTAGCCGCCAGCCACCGGGCGCCCTATGCGGAACGGCCCAACCCCGCCTTGGCGCGGCATTGGTATCAGCGGGGGGCGGCGGCTGGCGATGCGGACGCCTTGGCGGCCTTGGGTTTCATGGCGCGCAATGGGGAGTTGGGCGCATCGTCGCAGCAATCGGCCGCCGCCTATTTCCGCCGGGCCGCCAAGATGGGCTCCGCGGTTGGCTTGGTCAACCTTGCCCATGCCCATCTGACCGGGCGCGGCGCGCCGCGGGACTACGCCGCCGCCCGCGCTCTATATGTCGAAGCCGCTCAGCAGGGCGTGGCTGGCAGCTTTGTTGGGTTGGGGCATATCTACGAAGCCGGGTTAGGGGTTGCCCAGGATGCCGACGCAGCCTTGCGGTGGTATCGCCAGGGCGCTGAGGCTGGGCACACCCGGGCGGTCCTGCGCTTGGTGCGGCGGCTGGCGGCGAGTGGCGAGGTCGATGAGGCGTCCCATTGGCTTGACGCCCTGGCTGCAGCTAGGACCGCGGAAGCCCTCAACGCCTGCGCCTGGTTGCGGGCCACCGCCGTCCAAGCCGCCCTGCGCGACGGACGGCTGGCCTTGGCCTGCGCCCAGGGGGCGGTGACCTTGGAGCGCAACGCCGCCCACTTGGACACCTTGGCGGCCGCCTATGCGGAGCTGGGGCGTTTTGCGGAGGCGGTGGATGCCCAGCATCAAGCCTTGGCCTTGGCTGAAATGGATGGCCCGGCGGTCGCTGAAATGCAGGCCCATCTCGCTTCCTACTTGACGGCATCTCCTTGGCGGGAGTAGGGCGGCCAACCTCTGAACTTCACTAGGGAACCTCTGAACAAGTCGCGTTCGCCCAGCGCCCCGCTCTCAGCAGCGGGGGATGGCGTTGCGGCTATGGGAAGGCAACCCGCAGCGCAGAGGGCATTCCACGGTCCGCACGCCGCGGGGCGCCCTTCGGGAGGGTCTATAAGGGTGCGCTGGCTGTGTTGCGGCTCATGCCGCAAGGTGTCCAACGATGGGCAGGGCGACCTTCCGCAGGTGCGTTGGCGGCGCGGCGGCGCGCCTCATCCACGCCCAGCAAGGAGGCGAAGGTGGGCTTGCCGGCCCGGGCGTCGGCCCCGGCGGGCTTGCCCAACGCGGCGCTGTTGGCGGTGGCATCGAGTACGTCGTCGATGATCTGAAAGGCTAGGCCGATGCGGTCCCCGTAGCCGGCCGCCAAGGCCATGTCGGCCTCCTTGGCGCCGGCGAACAGGGCGCCGAGGCGCATCGCGGCGTTGAACAGCGCGCCGGTCTTGGCGCCGTGCATGGCTTGCAAACCGTCCAAATCCTGGGCCTGTCCGACACTGGCCAGATCATAGGCTTGGCCGCCCACCATGCCGCTCCAGCCGCAGGCCTCCGCCAGGATGCTCAGGGCCGCGGAAACACTCCGGTGAACCAGCGCCGCACGGTTGGACCATGCGATCACCAGCCGGCCGGTTGGGCGCAGCACCCGCGCCGCCTCATGCAGCATGCGTTCGACGGCCCGCAAGTCGTACTGCTGGGCGAACTCCACGTTCACCACGACGTCCGCCATCCCGTCCGCCAGCGGCAGGGCGAAAGCATCGCCGCAGACCGCCGCGATCCCGTTCCGTCCCGCCTGCTCGCACGCCGCCGCGTTGAAGTCCACGCCGACGACGCGCCGCCCGGCCTTCGCCAGAGGCAGGGTGACCAGCCCGGCGCCGCCCGCAATGTCCAACACCGCGCCGCGTTCATCGCCGATGACATCAAGAATCATGGCCCGCTCCCGAAGGAACGAGCGCTCGGAGAGATATCCGGACGCCTTGGCGCTGAATTCGCCGAAATCGGCCCGCAGCGCGTCGTAGATGGCATCGGCGCTGGCGTCCGCGCGGGTCATGGCCGTCCGCGGGAATCTGTGGAGCGGCTCGGATCGCGCGTCGTCATCCGTGGAGTCAGGCGGCGCAGTCCGCTCCAGGCGCCGTCGATGGCCCAGGCAATGGGCAGGGCGACCCCGACCGACAGGGGCGTCAAAAGCCCGAAACTGTAACGGGGC
>CAYGBY010000059.1:0-17006 GCA_964348115.1 uncultured Pseudomonadales bacterium | reverse complement strand
TTGTCGCCCGCTCATGTGACGCTGGCCAAACCGCGCTCGCTCCGCCTTGCCCGGAGAAAAAACGGCTCCCGGCAGGGCCAACCCAGATAGTGCTAACAGGCCCTAGCCCGACCTCGACAACGCAGCGTTTTTCGCTCGCGACTTGTTGGTTCCGGGCTTGGCGCTGGGCGACCGCGAGCTGTTCAGAGGGTCCCTAGCACACGCAACAGGAGCAGGGAGAAATAGTCGTCCCGATCGGTCCAGGTCGCCTCGCAGCCGTACCCGCTGGCCCCCGCCAGGTCCAGGAATTCGTCCAGGCCGTACTTGTAGGAATTCTCGGTGTGGATCGTCTCGCCACGGGCGAACTCTATGGCCGTTCCGTTCAGCCGCACCGTCTGCTCCGCCAGGCTTTCCAGGAACATCTGGATGCATCCGGCCCCCTCGTTGTAGGCAGCCAGATGGCGGAAGGCGCCGAGGTTGAAGTCCGCGGCCAGCACATTGTTCAGGTGCCGCAGCACGTTGAGGTTGAATTCCGAGGTGACCCCGGCGGGGTCATTGTAGGCCGCTTCCAACAGGGTCCTGTCCTTCTTGCGGTCAACGCCTATCAGCAGGTGCGCACCGGCGCCCAACCCCCCGGCGACATTGCGCAGAAAACGCCTTGCGGCCTCGGGCTCGAAGTTGCCAATGCTGGAACCCGGAAAGAATCCAACCTTCCGGTAGCCCGCGACGATGCCGGGCAACGCCAGGGGCGCTGTCAAGTCGGCGCAGGTCGGGTACACCCTTAGCCAAGGGTAGTCGGCGTGCAGCGCCGCCGAGGTGCGCTCCAAGTGGCTCTCGGACACATCCACCGGCAGGTAGGCCGCCGGACGCAACCTCTCCAGCAGTCGGCGAACCTTCAGGCTCGACCCGGCGCCGTACTCCACTAGGCAAACGCCCTTGCCGATGACGTCGCCGAGTTCCGGCAGGCAACGATCGAGAATGGCCAACTCGGTGCGCGTCAGGTAGTACTCCGGCAGCTGGGTTATGGCCTCGAAGAGGCTTGAACCCCGCTCGTCATAGAAATACTTCGGGGCGATGGACTTGGGCTTGCTGGTGAGCCCGGCCAGCACCTCCCGCAGCATGTCGGCCGGCGCCGGCTTGCAATCGAAGAACTGATAGGCTGCGGCGGCCATCACCGAACCCCGCCGTCACGCCAGCGCACGCGGTTTGCGGCGGGCAAATTCAGTGCATCCAAAGATGCGCCGCCAATGGGCGCCGGGGCCAACGAAGGCGCCGCCGTCGGCGACCTGCCCGTAAAGAGGCGCACTAACCCAAGTCCTTGGCCAGCCTGATGCCCGAGAACTGCCACCGGTCGGGCGGATAGAAGAAGTTCCGGTAGCTCGCCCGCACATGGCCGCGCGGCGTGGCGCAGGAGCCGCCGCGCAGCACGAGTTGGCTGCTCATGAACTTGCCGTTGTACTCTCCAAGGGCGCCCGGCGGCGTCCGGTAGCCGGGGTAGGGCGCATAGGCGCTGGCCGTCCATTCCCACGCATCGCCGAATAGTTGCTTGCGTTCCGGCGCATCGGGCGGCCCAGGGCTCTGCGGGTGCAGCCCGCCATCTTCGGCGAAGTTGCCGGCCGCCGGGTCCAGCGGCGCGGCGGCCGTTTCCCACTCGAACTCGGTGGGTAGCCGGCAACCGGCCCAGCGGGCATAGGCGTCGGCCTCGAAAGCGCTGACGTGCACCACCGGGGCGTCGGGCTGCAGGGGCCCTTCGCCGCTCAGCCGGTACTCGAGCCAGCGCCCATCCCGGCGACGCCAATACAGCGGGCAGCGCCAGCCCCCGGCGCACACCGCCGACCAGCCGTCCGACAGCCATAGGGATGGCCTGTGGTAGCCGCCGTCCTCGATGAACGCCAGGAATTCGGCATTGGTCACCAGGCGGTTTCCCAGCGCAAAGGGCTGCAGCAGCGCGGTATGGCGGGGCAGCTCGTTGTCGAAGCAGAACGGCCCGCGTGCGCCCACCGTAAAGACGCCGCCGGGGTGCTCGTCGAACCGCAGCGCCCGGGCAACGCCCGCCCTGTCGTCGAGGTCGTCGCGATAGGCGGGCCGCAACGGGTTGCGGCCCAGGTTGTACTTGATGTCGGTGAGCATCAGTTCCTGATGCTGCTGTTCGTGGTTCAGGCCGAGCACGGCGCGCCGCCGCACTTCATCATCTGCACGGGTCAGCAGGCGCTGCATCGCCGAGTCCACATGAGCCCGATATTCGTAGACCTCCCGCACCCTAGGCCGCGACAACAGGCCGCGCTTTGGGCGCGGATAGGGCTCGCCGATGCCGTTATAGTACGAGTTGAATAGCGATTGGTACCGATCATCCAAGCCGCAGTAGCCCGCATCGAACTCCCGCAGCAGAAAGGTCTCGAAAAACCAACTGGTGTGCGCCAAGTGCCATTTGGGTGGGCTGGCGTCGTCCATCGGCTGCACGCCATAGTCCTCGATGGCGAGCGGCCGGCAAAGCGCCTCGGACTGCGCCCGCACCCGCCGATAGCGGTCGGCCAAGCCGTTGCCGGCATCGCGGTCGCCCGCATCCGCCGACGCATCCGCACAACCCCTCGCGGCGCCCCTGGAGAAGTTCATAAGCGGCCTCTGGGAGGATGAGCGGGACGGGGAGGCTGGTGTCGCAGTAGCGCATCCGAGCCGAAGACCAATCTCACAACCGCTGGTCCCGCAGTTCGTGCAGCAGCTCGTCGCCGAGGCGGCGCGACCGGGGCCAAGCCGCTCGAAACCCCGCCAGCTCCCGCAGCAGCGGCTTCTTGGGCCGGACGGCGGCGGACAAGTGCGCGGCGCTCTTGCCGCGACGGGTGATGGCCACCCCCTGGCGGGCGTCCACCTTGTCCAGAAGTCCGCTCAGGCGCACTTTCGCCTGAGCCAGATTGACCGCAACCACGACAACCTCATATGTCATGAAACTGGCCGCATGATAGCGGGCTTCGTGGGAGCCGGCTACGACCATGTCTTTCCGGAGCCCGTTGGCGCATCGATGAAGCCTACGGTCTGTCGGGTGTACGCTCAGACGGTGATGCCGTCGAGGCGACGCCGGATCACTTTCACCATGGCTTACTTGGGCTCGGCCTTCGAGCGGCTGACTCAGGCGTGTCACCGACGCAGCAGGGTCGCCAGCCCGCCTTTGAGTTCGGGGTTGAGGTACTGCTCGATGTGCACAGCCCTTTCAAGTGCCCTCGATTCGCGGGCGACGAGCGCCTGCGCGAATCACCCGACAGCCTCGATCCCGTGCCGGCGCTGCGAACGGCATCCGCCGGCGCAGGGCGACAATGAGCGCCTCGAAAAGCACGGTGGCCCGACCAGCACACCACGCGTCGGCTGGGCAGGTGCCCACCGTTGACCCGCATGACCCGTCTAACTCGACCGCCTAACTCCCACAAAATTTGGTAGAGGTTTTATCGTTTTGATGAACTTCGATTGGGATGCCAACAAAGCAGCAAAAAACTGGCGGATCACGGTGTCTCGTTCGCGGAGGCGGCTTCTGTCTTCCGAGATCCGCTCAGCGTAACGGATCTTGACCCCGACCATTCTCTGGGAGAAAATCGCTTTATTGTTGTTGGGCGCTCCGAAAAGGACCGGCTGCTGATAGTGGCCCATGTAGACCGTAGTAGTATTATCCGCATCAGTAGCGCTCGGGAGCTGACACCGAGAGAACGAAGGCAATATGAAGAAGGCACTGCATGACGAGATGAACGACGAGCTTCGTCAAGAGTACGATCTGTCTCAACTCTTATTGCGTGGCGTTCGCGGCAAGTACGCCAAGCGGCTTCGCGCCGAGGGCGCCATGATGCCTGAGGCCGACGAACGCCCCGCGGAGGTTCCCGGAGACGTTTCAGCGGGGATATCACCGGGGTCATCGGTTCGCATCAAGGCAGACCCGCGCCGGCGAGGTGTGGTAATGGACAAAACAGAGACCGTGCAGGGCGCCGCTATCGGCAAGTGATGTTTCCCGAAAGGCCGGATTTCGTGCTTGAGTCGCAGCTCGAACTCGTCGCTGATGGCCACGAAGACCCGATGGAACTTTTGCAGCAGGGAAAGTTCGGACGCGCACAAGACCTCCGAGGAGTCATCACCTACACCCGGCTTAACGGGCGTCTGGCGAATCTCATCTATAGCATGGAAACGACCAATACCGACTTCTACGCCTATCAGTTCAAACCAGTGGTCAATTTCCTGGAGTGTCCCGGCAACGGGATTGTTGTTGCGGACGAAGTGGGGCTCGGCAAGACCATTGAAGCCGGGCTCATCTGGACCGAACTACGCAGCCGTGAAGATGCGCGTCGGCTGCTTGTCCTGTGTCCGGCGATGCTGCAGGAGAAGTGGCGTGAAGAATTGCTCAACCGTTTCGGTATCGACGCAGAAATCACCGACGCAGCGGGAGTCCGGCAGCGATTTTCAGATTTTCATCGCGGGCGTCGTCGGGATTACGCGCTGATTGGAAGCATGCAGGGATTGCGCCCGCGCAGAAGGTGGGATACTGATCCGTCCAGAGCCGGTTCGGCTAGTGCCTTGGCCAGCTATCTCCTTGAACACGAATACGACGAGCCCCTGTTGGATCTGCTGATAGTGGACGAAGCCCACTGTTTGCGCAATCCAGAGACATCAACCTTCGATATCGGCAGGCTCCTGCGCAATGTCTCCACCCATGTTGTGCTGCTCTCCGCAACACGAATTCATCTAGACAGCCGCGATCTGTACCAGCTCCTCAACTTGGTGGATGAAGACACATTTAATCAACCGGGCGTATTCGATTTTATCCTGGAGGCCAATGAACCCCTGGTCGCCGCCCGTGAAATGGTGTTGGGCGAGCAGATCACAGCCACCTCCGCGTGAGGCGACGGCAAGCACACAGAACTTCACAGGTCGAAAGGAGAAACCGGAAACAACGCACCCCAGGGTTAGCCCGAATCTCGAGCAATCAGGGAAACTAGAGGCTCATCGGTGGTCGAGGGTCGAAGAGGATCACTCGGTTCGCTTGCGCCCCTTTGGCCATAATGCAGCCAAGGCGGGGGGTGGCGAGCCGACCCGGTCGAAGACGCATTCTCAGTCCCGGCAAACGCCGAAAACTCAAGTTAGTCCGCAAGCGAGCGGGGAAGAGCGGGAAGTCATCATTGGACTGGACTTTGGTACCGCATGTACCAAGGTGACGGTCAGGGATGACGCGTTGGGGGAAGTATACGCTGTTCCATTCGGTGACCTTGCATACGAAGGGCATCCTTACCTAATCGCGACTCGAATTTACGCCGACCGAGACGGGTGCTTAGATCTTCAACGCGGAGCAATCAGGGTCGACGATCTGAAGATCAAGCTCCTTGCTGGCGCAAGCAATCGTCTTTTATCGAGCAATGAAACGAATGCCGATGCATCGGCACTAGACATTTGCACCGGTTATTTGGCATTGGTCATTCGTGAAGCACTCCATTGGTACCTGAGTGAGCACGAGACCCAGTACCGCGACTTCAGAGTAATTTGGCAGGTAAACATCGGCGTTCCATCGCGGAGTTACGACAATGAGGTGGAGATCGGCACGTTCCAAGCACTAGCAATGGCCGCTTGGCAGGTAGCCGTGCGAGACGAGCCGATCACGATTGAGAATAGCTGCATTGCAGCCGAGCAATGTCGGGAAATTGTGCAAAAAAAGAGAGGTGATATTGATATAGCCACTAATGAACCCAATTTGCACCCTGAAGATGTTGCGGCGGTACCTGAGATCATCGCCGAAGTGGTTGCCTACGCGCACTCCGACTTGCGGCGCGAAGGAACTCATCTGTTGGTGGATGTTGGAGCGCTTACTCTAGACGTTGCAACTTTTGTTCTGCATACCATCGATGGCGAGGAATTGGTATGAGGCGGCCTAACACCGCGGACTTACTATTTTCACCCTTCACGATCACCACCTTGATGTTTATCAGCACCGAAGCGGACAATTCCAAACGATCCGGGGTCAGGGCAGGGCCATCAACAACAGCAGGGCGCCCAAGGCCAGCCGGTAGTAGACATAGGGCATCAACCCGATGCGCGCCATCAGCCCTATGAACAAGCTGATGCACAGATAGGCGCTTAAGGCCGCGACGCCGGCCCCCAAGGCCAGTTGGGAAATGGTGGCGGCATTGGTTTCCGGCGGCAGGTTAAGCCCGGCCAACAGGCTGGCCCCGGCGATGGCCGGCATGGCCAGCAGGAAGGCGAAGCGGGCCGCGGCGGCGCGGGACAGGCCCAACAGCAGCGCCGCGGTGATGGTGACGCCGGACCTCGAAGTGCCTGGCACCAAGGCCACCGCCTGGGCCAAGCCAATGAGCAGCGCCGCCCGCCAGCCAGGCGTCTGCCGCTGGCCAGTGCGGCCGTCCGCCCACCAGAGCGCCAAGGCGAACCCCAAGGTGGTGACGGCGATCACCAGGCTGCTGCGCAGCGCACCGGACACGAAGTCGTGCAGGTAAAGGCCCGCCAGGACGCCCGGCATGGAAGCCGCTGCAATCTTGGCCAGCAAATCCAGATGCGCGTTCCGGCTTCCGCGCCAAACGAACCCCCAGGCGCTGTGGGCGAAGGCCCAGCAATCCCGTCGATAGTAGGCCAGCAAGGCCAGAAGCGTCCCGAAGTGCACGGCGATATCGAACACCAAGCCCTGATCCGGCCAACTGGTCAGTTCCGCCACCAAAATGAGATGGGCGGAGCTGGAAATGGGCAGAAACTCCGTGACGCCCTGGATCAGCGCCAGTGTGATGGTTTGCAGCAGCTCCAAGAAGGACCGCCCGATGGTTGATGTCCGGGCGCTCCAGTATAATCGCCCTCGGACGCGACGGCGCGAAGCTACTCAGGATCAAGCATGCAGACAGCGCAGGCAACAACGGCGCCTCCGGCGGCGGAGGCAAACATCGAAGCCGCAATGCAGGACATGGGCGCGGCCGCCCGGGCCGCATCCCGCGTACTGGCCGCGGCCAGTTCCGCGCAAAAGTCCCGGGCGCTTGTCGCCCTGGCCAAGCGGCTGGACGAAAGCCGCGACGCCCTGAAAGCGGCCAACAGCCGGGATCTCGCCGCCGCCCGGGGCAACGCCCTGGATGCCGCCCGGCTGGACCGGCTGGTTCTTGACGATGCGGCCATAGACCGCATGGCGCAGGGGGTGCTGCAGGTGGATCAGCTCCCCGACCCGGTGGGCGAGGTGGTTGAGCTGCGCTACCGCCCCACAGGCATACAGGTAGGCAAAATGCGCGTGCCCCTAGGGGTCATCGGCATCATCTACGAATCCCGCCCCAACGTCACTGCGGATGCCGCCAGTCTGTGCCTCAAGAGCGGCAATGCCTGCATCCTGCGTGGCGGTTCGGAGGCCATCGAGTCCAATCGCGCCATCGCCGCCTGCGTGGCCCGCGCCTTGCAGGACGCCTGCCTGCCTGACGCGGCAGTGCAGCTGGTGCCCACCACGGACCGTGCCGCCGTCGGCGCCCTGCTGCGGCTCGACGGGCATGTGGACATCATCGTTCCACGCGGCGGCAAGAGCCTGATCGAACGCATCGCCCGGGAATCGCGCATTCCCGTCATCAAGCACCTTGACGGCATCTGCCATGTGTACATAGATGACGACGCGGATCTGGACATGGCCCAGGCCATCGCCTTCAACTCCAAGACCGAGAAGTACGCTGTGTGCAACGCCATGGAGACCCTGCTGGTGGCGGAAAGCGTGGCCGGCGCGGTGCTGCCCGGCTTGGGCGAGCGTTTCCGCCAGGCCGGCGTGGCTTTGCGCGGCTGCCGCGAGGCGCGGCGCTGGCTGCCCGGGGCCGCCGCAGCCAGCGAGCAGGATTGGCGCAGCGAATACTTGGCGCCCCTGTTGTCCGTGCGTGTAGTGGCCGGGATCGAGGAGGCCATAGAGCACATCAATCGCTACGGCTCCCAGCACACGGACACCATCGTCAGCCAGGACTACGCCAAGGCCCGCCGCTTCCTGCGCTGCGTGGATTCGGCATCCGTGATGGTCAACGCCAGCACGCAGTTTGCGGACGGCATGGAGTACGGCCTAGGCGCGGAGATCGGCATCTCCACGAACAAGCTGCACGCCCGCGGCCCGGTGGGCCTGACCGGCCTGACCACTGAAAAGTTCGTCGTGTTCGGCAACGGGGAGATCCGCCACCGTTGATCGCGCTGTTCGGCGGCACCTTCGACCCCGTCCACAACGGCCATCTGCACGCCGCGTCGGCGTCCGCACGGGCCTTGGGCTGCCCGGTGCGCATGGTGCTTTCACCCCGCCCACCCCTGCGCCCGCCGCCTGCAGCCGAGGCTGCGCACCGCTGGGCAATGCTCAAGGTCGCCTGCGTCGACCGGCCACAGCTACAGGCCGACGACAGCGAAATGCGGCGGGATGGCCAGAGCTATACTGTGGATACGCTGCGGGCGGTGCGCCGAACACAGCGCCATGCTCCGCTTTGCTGGATCATCGGCACGGACGCCTTCAACGCCATCCATAGCTGGCATGACTGGCGCGAGGTGCTGCGCCTCGCCCATCTGATCCTGCTGCGCCGGCCCGGCGCCGCCATCGCCGGGCCGGCGCAACAGGTTTTTGCAGACCATCGGCGGCAGGACGTGACAGCCGCGCCTAGCGGTGGCGTGCTGTTGCTGGAGGCGGAGATGCCGCCGCTGTCCGCATCGGATGCGCGCGCCCGCATCGCGGCTGGCGGAGATCTGCGGGGTTTGCTACCACAGGCGGTATGGGCCTATATTAAGCGCCATGGTCTGTACCGCGGAGAACGCTGAAGGCAGGGTCGCCGCCCAAGGGTTACGCGACATCGTGGTGGACGCCTTGGAGGACCGCAAAGGCATCGATATCCTCAGCCTTGACGTCGCCCGGCAAACGGACCTAATGGACTTCATGGTCATCGCCACCGGCGCCTCTGGCCGCCACGTCAAGGCCTTGGTCAACGCAGTGGTGGAGGTCGCCAAGACAGGCCGCCACAATCCCCTGGGCGTGGAGGGGCGGCTGGATCAGGAATGGGTGCTGGTGGATCTGGGCGCCGTGGTGGTGCATGTGATGCAGGCCGCCACCCGGGAGTTCTACGATCTCGAGCGTCTTTGGACGTCCGTGCTCTGGGCGCCGCAAGGCTAGTCCGTCTATTGCGCCAAGCCGCCCATGAGTCGCCGACTGCTGCTCCGTTTCCGCACGTTGGTCGCCACGGCGCCAAGTCCATCGGTCAAGAACAAGTCGGCTGAGCAACAGGCGTTCGCCCGCCGCACCTTGGTCATGTTCCTTTTGGCGCTCGTCCTGGCGCTGAGTCTGGTGGTGCGCATGGCGTATCTGCAGCTTGTTCAGCACGAAAAATACCGGGCGCACTCCGAAGAGAACCGTCGCGAGCTGGTGCCGGTGCCGCCAGCCCGAGGCCTCATTTTCGACCGCAACGGCGATCTGTTGGCGGTGAACCGCCCCATCTTCAATCTCGCCTTGGTGCGCGAGCGCATAGAGGACTTGGACGCCTTCATCGCCGAACTTTCCACCATCATCTCCATCAGCGAAGCCCATGTGCAGGCCTTCCACAAGCGCAGGGCGCGCAACCGGCGCCCTTATGAGCCGGTGGTGCTGAAGGCCGCCCTGGATGATGAGGAAATCGCTGCTTTGGCGGTCAACCGCCACCGTCTTGCGGGCATGGTGGTGAATTCCCAAATCAGCCGCCACTACCCCTATGGCGCCATGACCGCCCATGCCATCGGCTCCGTGCGCCGCATCAATCCGGAAGACCTGCGCAATCTGGACCGGGAGCGCTACAGCCGCACGAACTTCATCGGCAGACGCGGCGTGGAGCGCTTCTACGAGCGCTCCCTGCACGGCGAAGTGGGCAGCCAGTGGGTGGAGACGGACGCCTACGGCCACATGCGCAAGGTCTTGAGCTTCAACCCGCCAACGGCCGGCCAGAACCTCACCCTGCACTTGGACATACGCGTACAGATCGCCGCCGCCGCCGCCCTAGGCGACCGACGCGGCGCAGTAGTGGCCATCGAGCCCAAGTCCGGAGGCATCCTCGCCCTAGTCAGCAAACCAAGCTATGACCCAAACGAATTCGTGCTGGGCATGGATCCGCAGCGCTACAGCGACTTGAGCAATTCCCGCGACACCCCCTTCCTGAACCGGGCGGTGCGTGGCCAGTACGCGCCAGGCTCCACCATCAAGCCCATTCTGGGGCTGGCGGCGATCAGCGCCGGGGTGCTGGATTGGCAGGAGGAGGTTCTGGATCCAGGTTGGTTCAAGCTGCCCAACCAAAGCCGTCTCTACCGGGATTGGAGCTGGACGCCGCGGAACAGCGGCGGCCAAGGCAAGGTCGACCTGCATCGAGCCATCTACAGATCCTCCAATGTCTTCTTCTACAACATGGGGGCGCGCCTGGGCGTGGAGCGCATGGCGCCTTTCCTGCGGCAATTCGGCTACGGAGAGGTGCTGGCCAAGGACGTGGCGGACGCCAGTCCCGGCCTAGTGCCTGATCCGGCCTGGAAAAGAGGCGCCAAGGGCGAGCCCTGGTATCCGGGCGACAATGTGAACCTCGGCATCGGCCAAGGCTATCTGCTGGCGACCCCCCTGCAGGCGGCCACCGCCGCCGCCATACTGGCCAACCGCGGCAGGCGGGTGCGCCCGCGCCTGCTGCTGGCCAGCGACCGCCCCTTGGCGGAGGAGCATCCCGCACCCCTTGCGCCTGTGGCCGGCCCTGCGCCCGACGACTGGGAGCGAACGGCGGCGGCCATGGAGGCGGTGGTGCATCGCGGGGACTTCGGCTACGGCCAAAACGGCACGGCTTGGTACTACATCGGCCGGGGCATCGGCTACCGCATGGCCGGCAAATCCGGGACCGCTCAAGTGGTGGAGATCAAGCAGGGCCGCGAGTACGAAGAGGAGGAACTCGACGAGTACAGTCGTAAGCACGCTTGGTTCATCGCCTTCGCCCCGGTGGAGGATCCAGCAATAGCCATCAGCGTCCTGGTGGAGAACGGCGGCGGCGGCAGCGCCGTCGCCGCACCGGTGGCGCGTGATGTGCTTGACTCCTACCTGCTGCCCCTGCTGGCCGCCAGATGAGCAGCGAAGACTTTGTGCGCACCCTGCCAGGCGCGCAGGGATCCGTCATCGCAGACGCCAAGTGGTGGATGGGTCTGGACGCCATCCTTTGGTGCGCAGTGCTTTCGGTGATCCTGTTTGGCCTGATCGCCCTGCACAGCGCGGTGGACAAGAACCTCCACGATCTGGTGCGCCAGATGCTGCGCCTTGGCGCTGGCCTGCTGGTAATGCTGATGGCCGCCCAATTGCGCCCCGACCTGTATCTCAAGTGGACGCCGGTCCTGTACTTGTCGGGCCTAGTGTTGGTGGGCTTGGTGGTGCTGGTGGGCGTGGAGGTGAACGGTTCACGCAGATGGCTAGAGGTGCCGGGCTTAGGCCTGCGCTTTCAGCCTTCCGAACTGATGAAGATCTTCGTGCCCTTGATGGTGGCTTGGTACTTCCACGATCGGGACTTGCCGCCGAGGTTCGGGGACCTGTTGGCCATGGCTCTGATCGTCGGCTTGCCCGTGGTGCTCATCGTGCGCCAGCCGGATCTCGGCACCGGCATCCTAGCGGCGGCCGGAGGGGGCGGCGCGCTGCTGCTGGCCGGCCTGTCCTGGCGCTGGATGCTATGCGGCTTCCTGGCTCTGGCGACCGCCGCCCCGGCTCTGTGGGTCACCCTGCAGGACTATCAGCGCAAGCGCATACTCACCCTGCTGGACCCGGAGAAGGATCCCTTGGGGGCGGGCTGGAACATCATACAGTCCACCACGGCCATTGGCTCCGGAGGCCTATTCGGCAAGGGCCTGCACAAGGGCACGCAGAGTGAATTGAACTTCCTGCCGGAAAGCCGTACGGACTTCATCATGGCCTTGATCGGCGAAGAGTTGGGGTTCGTCGGCGTGGTGACGCTGCTGGCGCTGTACATGGTGATCGTCGCCCGGGGACTGATAATCGCAACCCAAGCGCAGTCCACTTTCGGGCGGCTGGCCAGCGGTTCACTAACCCTGGTTTTTTTCGTATACTTGTTCGTCAACATGGCCATGGTGGCTGGCCTGCTGCCGGTGGTCGGTGTACCGTTGCCCCTAGTCAGCTACGGCGGCACTTCCGCCATCACCTTGATGTTGGGCTTCGGCATTATCATGTCAGTCCACAACCACAAGAGTTGGTAAACTAACTGTGAGGAGGCTCATGCGAACTGCATTCGTGCTCGGCGTGATCGCCCTTTTGCTGTATGGTCCGGCTGATGCTGACTACAGCGCAAGAAAGGATGTGCTGGCCTACGTGGACGGCTTGGCGGCCCAACATGGGTTCGCCAAGCAGGAGCTGCTCGGCACCTTTACCGAAGCCAGCCATCGGCCAAGCATCATCGAGGCCATCTCCAGGCCCAAGGAACGCACCCTGAAGTGGCACGAATACCGCGACATCTTCGTCAAGCAGGCGCGCATCGACGACGGCGTGGCTTTTTGGGGGGAGAACGAGGCGGCGCTGCAGGCGGCTGAGCAAACCTATGGGGTCGCCCCGGAATACGTGGTGGCCATCATCGGCGTAGAGACCTATTTCGGCAGGGTGATGGGCGCCCATCGGGTGCTGGACGCTCTCGCCACCCTAGCTTTCGACTATCCTCCAAGGGCGGATTTCTTCCGCAGCCAGCTAACGGAATTCCTGCTGCTGGCGCGTGAGGAGGGCCGCGCCGCCACCGAGTTCGTTGGCTCCTACGCTGGCGCCATGGGCTACGGGCAGTTCATCCCCTCAAGCTACCGCAGCTTCGCCGTGGACTTCGATGGGGACGGCACCCGGGACATCTGGACCAACACCACGGACGCCATCGGCAGCGTGGCCAACTACTTCGCTGCGCATGACTGGCGCCCCGCCGGCCTAGTGGCGCTGCCGGTGCAAGTGGCGCAGGCCGAGCGCGCCAACGCCGTGGCCAATGAAGGGCTGGCGCTGGAGCGCACGGTGGACGAGCTGCGCGCCTTGGGCATACAGGCGCCCGATCTGGACGGCGGGGCCGCAGCCGGCCTGCTGCGCATGGAGTTGCGGGAAGGCCATGAATACTGGCTGGCGCTGCACAACTTTTACGTCATCACCAAATACAACCGCAGCCGCATGTACGCTTTGGCGGTGCATCAGTTGAGCCAGGCGATCAAGGGCCGGCGCGACGCGGCGTTGGCCTTGCAAGAGGTGCGCTACCCTTGATGGGTGCTGTCCTCGCGCCCCTGCGGCCCGGTGTGGCCGCAATTTTGGCGCTGGCTGGCTGCGCAGGGTTGGGCACCGGTCCGCAGCCCCTCGAAGCACCGTTGCCAACCACTGAGTTGGGCAGTCGAGATGAGGTCCAGGACGGCCCCCCGGAGCTGGTCCCGGAAGGTTTGTCGAACCTGCCGAACCCTGTGCCTACTGATGATCCGCCAAGCATCCATGGCAACCCGCCCTCCTACGAGGTTTTTGGCAAGACCTACAACACACTGACATCCGCCATCGGCTACCAAGTGGAAGGCTTGGCCTCCTGGTATGGCACCAAGTTTCACGGCCAGCGCACCTCCAGCGGCGAGCTGTACGACATGTACAAGCTGACCGCCGCCCACCGTTCCCTGCCCATTCCCACCTACGTGCGGGTGACCAACCTGGACAACGGGCGGCAAACCTTGGTGCGGGTGAATGACCGCGGGCCTTTTCACGCCGACCGCATCCTGGATTTATCCTTTGCCGCCGCAGTGAAACTCGGTTTTGCCGAACAAGGCGTCGCCAGAGTGCACATCGAAGCCCTGAACGCCCAACAGGAGCTCTACCTGCAGGCCGGCGCCTTTAGCGGTCTGGAAGCGGCGCAGAAGCTGCAGCGCGACCTGCAGGCGCTTACCGGCGAACCCACCAGGGTGGTCACGCCTTCACAGGATGCGCTGTATCGGGTCCACATCGGGCCGGTGCGGGGGGAGCAGCGCGCCCGGGAACTGCAGTCCTTGGTCACCGCCGCCAACTACGCCCTGCCCATCGTCCTATGGTTGGGCGAAAAGTTCGCAGCGGATTAGCCCCTGCGCCCAGCGAGCCATGCCACAGGAGAAGCAAATGATCCTCCCCTCCACCCCCTGCAGGATTGGTCGAATTTCCGCCCTGCGCCTGTTGACCCTGCCCGTCCTGCTGTTGTGCGCCGCCGCCGTCGCAGCGCCAGCCATTCCGCCACCGCCCGGCGTGGCGGCCAGCGCACACCTGTTGATGGACGCTGACACCGGCAAGGTTATCGCCGAGCGCAACAGCCACGAACCCATGGCCCCGGCCAGCCTCACCAAGGTGATGACCGCCTTTGTGGCCGCCGGGGAACTGCAGGCCGGACGCATCGCCGCAACGGACGAAGTGCTGGTGAGCGTGAATGCCTGGCGCACGGGCGGCTCCCGCATGTTCATCCAGGAAGGCTCCCGGGTCAGCGTGCAGGACCTGCTGCGCGGCATCATCGTCCAGTCAGGCAATGACGCCAGCGTGGCGCTTGCCGAGCACATTGCCGGCTCTGAGGAGGCATTCGCCGCCATGATGAACCATCAGGCGGCGGAGTTGGGCATGTCCAACTCCAACTTTCTGAACGCCACCGGCCTGCCGGATGAGGACCACTACACCTCGGCTTGGGATATGGCGGCGCTGACCCGCGAGTACATCCGCCGCTTCCCGGAGAACTACGCCCTGTACGCGGAAAAGTCCTTCACCTACAACGACATCGAGCAGCCCAACCGCAATCGGCTGCTGTTCCAGGACCGCAGCGTGGACGGCGTCAAGACCGGCTACACAGAGGATGCCGGCTACTGTCTGCTGGCGTCGGCCGCACGGGAGGGAATGCGGCTGATCTCCGTGGTGATGGGGGCGGACAGCACCACCGTACGCACAAGGGAAAGCCAAAAGCTGCTGTCCTACGGCTTCCGCTTCTACGAGACCAAGCGCCTGTACGAGCCGGGGCCGCCGCTGAAGAACGTACGGGTTTGGTTCGGCGCCTCCGATGCCGTGGAGCTCGGCGTCGCTGAGGCCGTGGTGGTGACCCTGCCCCGGGGCAGTTACGATGAAGTGGCGGTGGAGATGAGCTTGGCCGAGGTCATCGAGGCGCCGGTCGCGGCTGGGGATAAATTCGGGGAATTGCGGGTGCTGTTGGGAGAGGAGGAGATCCAAGTGGCGTCCTTGGTGGCGCTAGCCCCAGTGGCGGAGGCAGGGGTGATCGCCAAGTTCGCGGACTTCGTGGCGCTGCTGTTCTCCCGGATGTTCCAATAGGGGCCGCTCCGGACTGCCGCCTTGGCGGAGCGCCACCGCCCCAATGGGCCGCGTCCAGGCGGAACATAGGAACGCCAAATTGATGGAGACTTTCCCGGTGGCCATGACTGACTTAGGGCGCACCCGCTACCGGGAAGTCCTGCGCGCCATGCAGGCATTCACCGATGGGCGCGACCAAGACACGGAGGATGCGTTCTGGCTCACCGAGCATGAACCCGTCTTCACCCAAGGGCAGGCGGGCAAGGCGGAGCATCTGCTGGCCCCAGGCGGCATCGAAGTGGTGCAGTCCGACCGGGGCGGTCAGATCACCTATCATGGGCCAGGCCAGATCGTCGGCTACCTGCTGTTCGATATCCGCCGCATGGGGGTTTCCGTGCGCGGCCTAGTGTCCGGCATCGAGCAGGCCATCATCGCCGTGCTGGCGGCTTACGGGATCTCAGGCGCGGCCCGCCCTGACGCCCCTGGGGTCTATGTGGCGGGTGCTAAGATCGCCGCCTTGGGCCTGCGTGTGCGGCGCGGCTGCTCCTATCACGGCTTCGCCTTCAACCTGGACATGGACTTGCAGCCATTCGCCCGCATCAACCCCTGCGGCATGGCTGATCTGGCGGTCACGCAACTGCGGGATCTGTGCGGGGAAACGAGCCCAGCCGCCGTCAAGGCGCAGCTGGCGCAACAACTGCAGCGCACCTTCCCCGTCAGCCTGCGCACACCGGGCAGCCTAGCCGCTTCGCCAGCTTGAAACTGCGCCATTCGGCGCGCTTGGCGTCGTAGTACAGCACCCTGCCCACCAGGGGTTCGCCTACCTTGGCGATGAGCTTCACGGCCTCCATCGCCTGCATGGCGCCCACCACCCCCACCAAGGGCGCGATGACACCGTTTTCCGCACAGTTCAAAGCCTCTCCGCCAGCCTGCGGATAAAGGCAACGGTAGCAGGGCGATTGCGGGTGCGCCGGGTCAAACGCCGTCACCTGCCCCTCCCAACGAATGGCGGCGCCGGACACCAAGGGCACCGCCGCCCGCCAGCAGGCCGCATTCAGGGCGAAGCGCACGGTGAAGTTGTCGGTGGCATCCAAGGCCAGATCAACGCCCGCCAGCAAGGCGTCCATATCCGCCTTGGCCACATGCCGCTGGACAGCCTGCACCGTGCAGGCCGGGTTGATGGCCGCCACGGCGGCGGCTGCAGAGCGCACCTTGGCCTTGTCGATGTCGGCGTCGCCATGGGCAATCTGCCGCTGCAGATTGGACAGATCCACCAGATCTCCGTCCACCAACACCAGCCGCCCGACGCCAGCCGCCGCCAGATACAACGCTATGGGAGATCCCAAGCCCCCCAGCCCGAGCACCAACGCAGCAGCTTTCGCCAGCCGCTCCTGCCCAGCCACGTCGATTTCCGGCAGCATGATTTGACGGCTGTAGCGCAACAACTCCCGATCGTCGATGGCGGCCTCCTGCGCAACTGCGCACTTTGCGCGCTGGCCTACCTTAACCTAGTGTGCTGTCCTGCAGGAATCCACGGCTGCAAATCCGCCCTTGGCCGGTCGAGCTGGTCAAGCCGCCTATTGCGTCGTAGTTGGCCAAGCCTGCGGCCGCGAGGGCGCATCCAAGGACGAAATCCAACGCGATCATCAGGACCCCTGACGCAAACGCGAGCTAGTGTGCTGTCCCGCAAGCAAGTGGGTTTTAGTGGCGGGCCCCACACAAGGAGGAGCAACGCCGCCGCGGGCCAAAAGGGCCACGAATAATCACACTT
>CAYGBY010000058.1:0-17017 GCA_964348115.1 uncultured Pseudomonadales bacterium | reverse complement strand
AGAACATGCTCAACCAAGGCTCCGCCAACGTCAACAACTCCTTGGTCACCAACGGTGCCGGCATCCTTACAAGGACACAGTAGCCAAGCCAAGTTGGGTTTCCATCTCCCTCTGGTTGAGCTGGGGCCGCAATTCGGCTTCGCACTGAATGAGGCCCGCTCTCCCCCGGCCACCGTACGGTGGCCGGGGTCTTCACAACCCAACGCCCAGCACGGGGCCCCGCCTCCTCTCCTACGCTGCCCCTCCGGCGAATGCCGTCTGCTAGCCGAGATCACCATCCGCGGCGAAGCTGCGCACTATAGCAGTCACATCCTAGTGTGCTGTCCGGCAAGTAACCATAACAATTACATGCGTTCATAAGCGGATAAAAATTTTCTATTTCAATAAGTTACATAAATTTTGAGTGCCACGAATAATCACACTTACTTGCGGGACAGCACACTAGTCGCGGATCAGTAGGCATGCACGGTGATCCAAGCTGTGCCCGCCAGAATGGATAGGTACGCCTCACAAAAGCGGCGTCCAGCTACTTCCGATTTCCGCAGGTTCGTCGACCCCATGGGAAACGTCGGCGAAGTCACGCCGATCTTGCGGGCGTCGGCCTGGCTTGGTGGGGTTGGTCATCATCGCCGATGATGGCGTCGTACCCCCTTCAGACGATCTCGCCGAACCACATCTCCTTGGTGGGGTTGGTCATCTCGCCGATGATGGCGTCTGCGGAGGGAATCACTCCAACCTTCTCCATTCCTCGGAGAAGCCCGACGGTGGATAGGAGATGCATGTTTGGAGGCCGCTGGAACACTTGCAGCCCTCGATCCTCGTACAGTACCAGCAGAGGGTCCTTTGATTGCAAGTACCGACGCACACCCCCGGCATCGCTGATGAAGTCCATCATCGCAAGTTCGCCGACGTTGCGTTTTCGTGGTTTCCCGGCCCGGCGTCTTTCTCTTTCATAGGTCCCAATGTCGGTTTGCTCGATTAAAAAAGGGGGCCGGTTCACCTCAATGAACTCCTTGACCGCCGCATCCTTGGGATAGCGAAGGTCGCTCGTGACCTCGTCGTATACCGCATCGACAACCACAATCGGCATGTCCAAATGCAGCAGGAGGTCGAGCCGGTCGGCAACCCATAGGCTGTTGATGGGTCCGGCGTCAAGGATCACCAGAACACAGCGCTTCATGTGGACGCCCAGATGCGCGCGAAAGTCGTCGCCTCGTTCTGGATCTGGTGCTCCGGCGGTCGCGGCGGCGAGAGTCCCGCATCGCCCAACGCCACAAGGAGGCCCGCGTAGTCACGAACGCCCACGCGGCGAATCGCTTCATCACGCCTGATGCTCCCGGTCGCGTAGGCTTGCAGAGCGTTCTCGATAGGCTGTTCCGACTCTGCCGTGATCGCCTCCAAATGGCTGCGAACAATAGCTGTCATGGTCGTTCCTTGGGCGGCCGCATACGCTTTGGCGCGCCGGATCAACGGCTCTGGAAGATTTAGGGTCGTGTTCTTGTTCCTCATGGGCGCCAACCTCAAACTTTCACATATATATGTGAAAAAAAGATTATAGCGGTCGTGGTTTTGTGCGCAACGGAGGGCAGGCACTGGGCGCCTGCAATGGACGAAATTTGCTGAATCATGCTGGTCCGAACAGGGGGGGCGGGAGGACTACTTCCTTAGGCGTCCCATTGCAGGCGGTTTTGGAATTGGAGCGCCGAGGCCCCGGGTTTTTGCTGCGGGAAAGAGTATGCGGACGTGCTTAGGCGCTATTGGTTCAGGGCGGCGGCCCGCATCTCCCGAGAGGCTTCATCGCCGCGCAGGTAGCGCATGGCCAGCCCCAGAAAGACGATGCTGGCGGCGAACATCAGCAATGAAGCCATCATCGCCCGTTTCAAGGCCTCCCCATCGCTCAGGCCCGTGGCGATGTACAGGTCGCTTACCTGGCCGATCATGAAGGGTCCCAAGGCGAGGCCGATGAAGGTGATCATCAGAATGTAGTAGGCGGAGGCCGTGGCCCGCATCTGCGGCAGCACCAGGTCGTTCACGGTGCTCGCGCCGGCGCCCACCCACATGGGGGCCAGGGCGCTGAAGAAAAAGTTGCAGCCGTAGGCCACCCAGAGCGAATCCGTCTCCAGAAAGAGAATGCCGAAAGGCGCTGCGGACAGGCAGGCGCCCACGCCAATCCAAAGCCGGGCGGTGGCGAGCTTGGGCCGCAGGCGGTCCGCCAGATAGCCGCCCAGGGTGACCCCCAGCCAACCGCCTAGGGCCGCGCCCAGGCCTAGGACGGTGCCCGCTTGGGCAAGGGAGACTTCATGCACCCGCAAGAGATAGGGCGGCGCCCAGAACCCCACCCCATAGGTCACGAAGGAGATGCACGGGAAGCCGATGGCCACCAGAATGAACGCCTTGGAGTGGAACATCATGGTGAAAGTGGCCGCTTCCTGCACCTTAAGCCCCTGCATCCAGGAGACGGTGGCGTAGACGCCTATGCCCAAGGCGGTCCACTGCACAGGGTTGTCAAAGACCAGGTTGACGAGGTAGGCGGCTAAGGCGATGCCCGCCGCCCAAACCAAGTTCATCGCCAAGGCGCGGCCGCCCCCTATGGCGGCTAGGTTGAATAGGGTGAAGGGCGGCAGCACGGATGCCAGGGAGCGCAGGGTCTGCCGGAACGGATGGGGCTCCGGAGCGGGCGCAAGCCCTTCGCTCATGCCCCGGATCGGCTCCTTCAGGGTGCGCACCCAGAGCGCCACCAGCAGCCCCGGCAGCCCGACCGCCAGGAAGGCCGCCTGCCAAGCCGCCAGCCCAAACAGTGCGTTGTCCGGGTCTGGATACAGCGTCTTCCAGCCATCCACCACGATGGCGCCAAGAAACAGCCCAATGCCGGCGCCGATGTAAACGCCGCTGGAGTATATGGCCAGCACCGTGGCGCGCACCTTGGGGGCGAAGTAGTCCGACAGCATGGAAAAGGCCGCTGGCGTTGCGCTGGCCTCCCCCACGCCCACGCCAAAGCGGTAGGCGGCCAACGCGGCGAAGCTCTGCGCGGTGCCGGACAGCGCCGTCATGAGGCTCCAGAAGCCTAAGCCGGCGGAGATCAGGCTTTTGCGCGACCAGGCGTCCGCCAACTTGCCCAGGGGAATGCCGAACACGGCGTAGAACACGGCGAAGGCGGTGCCGTAGAGAAAGCCGATGTCGGCGTCGGAGATGCCGAGATCCGCCTTGATCTCCTCCGCCAGGATGGAAATGATCTGGCGGTCGATGAAGTTGAACACATAGACCACCACCAGCACGGCGAGCACGTACTTGGCGTAGCGGCCGCCCACTTGGCTGTTGCCGTCAGCGGGCAAGGGAAATGTCCATCATGCGTTGCCTTGCTTCCGCCCCGGCGGCATCCTGGGGTTTACGCCGTCCACGTTGTCCACATCGCCGGTCGGCAACGCCACCTGCTTCCGCCCCGGCGGCTTCCTGAGGTTTACGCTGGTCCAAGGGGTTCGCCGTTCCAGCGCTCCAGCACGGCGAATTTCCCCACCGGCTTGCGTTTGAGCTTGGTCAACTGCCGCACCGGCTTGCCCAACGGCAGCATGGCGGCGAAGGCCATGTGCTCCGGCACGCCCAGAAATTCCTGCAGCGCCGGCTCCTGCGCCCCGACGAAGGTGGTGAGCGTGCCACCCAGCCCCTCATTGCGGGCGGCCAGCAGAATGTTCCACACAAAGGGGTAGATGGACCCGCCGGATATGACCCCCACCCGATTGAGCCCGGCGTCAAAGGACGCCACCACGCTCAAGTCCACGAAGACCAGCAGCAGCACCGGCGCGTTTACCACCCCTTGGATCAGGGGCGTGAACGATGGCGAGTCGGCTAGCTGGGCATCGGTCACCTGTGAGGGATGAATGCTGTTGAACGGCGCCTCGCCGGCCCGCATCTGGGCGACGTAGCGCTTCGCTGTTGGTTCAATCAGCTCCGCCAGCCGCTTGCGGGTGGCCTGCTCCCGCACCACCAGCACCTTCCACCCCTGCCTGTTGCCGCCGCTGGGCGCAAAGCGGGCGTTGTCCAGCAGCTTGTGGACCAAGGCGTCCGAAACCGGCGCATCGGTGAATTCCCGTGCGGCGAAAGTGGTGTGCATGACGTCGTAGAGTTCCAAAATGTCTCCCTCAGCGTTCCCATTCGGCGGTGCATTGCGCCAACGATTTCCAAGGCAAGGATAACCTGCACGCAAACCTGAGTATAGGCGGCGCTGGGGTTTCGCGTGGATTGCGCGGCAAATGTCCGCGTATCCGTACGCCTGCACAGGTTGCGTTTGAGACGCTGCGGTCGCTGTAGTCGGCGATCGTGCATCCGTGCGCCTGTGCGTTGCCCATACGCCGGAGGATGAGCGCGACCCATGAGGCGTGTATCCGTGCGCCTGCGCACGTTGCCGCGTTCAGCGGGTCAGCCAAGCGGTCAGCAGCCTGATTTGCACATCGTCCAAACGCTCGCCAAAGGCGGGCATCTCGCCGCTGCGGCCTTCGCCGATGGACTCATTGATGGCCTCCAGGCCATCGCCGTACAGGGAGATGGCGTCTGTCAGGTCTGGGGCGCCCAGCAAGGGGTTGCCGGCGCCTTCGGGGCCGTGGCAGGCCGCGCAATACTGACTGTACAGGGCTTCGCCCGGATGGCCGGAGGCGGGCGCATCCGCCAAGGACTTGGTGTACTCCGCCAACTGCCGCACGCCCGAATCGCCCAGCACCCCCCGCCAGCCCACCATGACGGCCGTGCGGCCATGGCGCACACTGTGCTCAATTTGCGCCGGCTCGCCGCCCCATTGCCAGTCCGCGTCCCTGAGATCTGGGAACAGGCCCGGCAGTCCTCTCGCTTCATAGCCGTGACAGGCGGCGCAGTTGCGGTCATACACCCGCTGGGCGGACGCCATCAAGGCTGCGTCCGCCTGCAGCGTCTCCAGTTTGGCGTCGGCGACCAGCTTGCGCACACCGCCAAACTCCGCCTCGAAGTTGGCTAGGGCGCCGTCGATGCGGCTGCCTTGGGACCAGTTCAGCGCCCCGGCGTAGCTGCCGAGCCCAGGGTAGAGCATCAGGTAGATGACGGAGAAAATCAAGGTGGCGAAAATCAGCCAGAACCACCACATGGGGGCGGGATTGCGGCCCTCCTTCAGGTTCTCATCCCAAGTGGGGCCGTCCGTTTCCTCTTCCGCGGTGCTGGCGGTGAAATAGACGCTGTGGATGAGCCAGCCAAGGCCGATGAGGCTGGTGACGGTCAGCACGGCTATCCAGCCGGCCCAGAACGCCGTGGGCATGTCAGCCATGGGAACGCCCCGCGGCGGGCGGACCGTGGAACGCACTCTGCTCTGCGGATTGCCTTCCCATGGCCGCAACGCCATCTCCCGCTGCTGAGAGCGGGGCGCTGGGCGAACGCGGCTTGTTCGGAGGTTCCCCAGATGCGGGATCGGGTTCAAAACGCTCATCCTGCAGGGGGATGCGGGCGGTGCGCTGGATGGTTTCGTCTGAGGAACGCCACAGCACCCAGACGGCCAGTGCGGCCATGAACAGCATCACCAGCATGTCGCCGAAGAAGATGAACCAAGTCATGGCGCCCTTTCCTGCATGGCCAGCCCGCATATTGCGCCAAAGGCTGGGGTGATCGCGCTGGATTTCGTCCTCGGGCGCATGCTTAAGTCCGACAGGCTGCTAAACGCCCGCGCCATGGGCGCCGCCGTCCCGGCCTGTCGGCGTTGGCGCCTTCAGGCCCTGCAGATAGCTGACCAGCGCATCGAGCTCCGTCAACCCCTGCAAAGCAGCCGGGGCCGCTGCAATCTGAGCCTCGCTGTAAGGGTGTCCCAGGCGCTTGAGCACCCGCATCTTGGCCTGTATGTCCCCAGCGGCTTCCGCCGGGCGATGCTCCAGCCAAGGATAGGCGGGCATGATGGAGTTCGGCACTAGGCTGCGCGGATCGATGAGATGCAGGCGGTGCCAAACATCGGAGTAGCGCCCGCCGATGCGATGCAGATCCGGCCCGGTGCGTTTGGATCCCCACAGGAAGGGCCGGTCGTAGACGGATTCCCCCGACCGGGAGAACGGCCCATAGCGCTTGATTTCCGCCAGCAAGGGCCGCACCTGCTGGGTGTGGCAGGTGCCGCAGCCTTCGCGCAGATAGATGTCCCGCCCGGTCAATTCCACGGCGCTGTATGGCGTAACCCCGGCGCCCGGCGTGGCCATGGACTCCTGAAAGATGCTGGGCAGAACCTGCACCAGCCCCCCGATGGCGGACACGAAGAGAATGCCGAAGATCAACAGGCCGGCGTTCTCCTCCAGCTTTTTGTGCAGGCCCAGGCCTGTCATGGCGAAGCCGCCGGGGGGTAGGCCGTCAGGGTGCGCCGCCCCTTGATGGTCATGCCCAGGTTGTAGGCCATCAGCACCGCGCCGGCGAGGAAAACCACCCCCGCCACAAAGCGCAGGGCGTAGTAGGGCGCCATGCTGGCCATGATGTCCTTGAAGCTGAAAGTCAGTTCGCCGATTTCATCCAGGCTCAGCCACAGCAGCCCTTGGGAGACCCCGGCCCCCCACATGGCCAGCACGTAGAGGAGGGTGCCGGCCAAGGCCAGCCAGAAGTGAATGTTGGCCAGACGAACGCTGTGCAAAACGGCGCCGCACAGCCGGGGAACCAGAAAGTAGAAGGTGCCGAAGGTGATCATGGCGTTCCAGCCCAAGGCGCCGGAATGCACATGTCCCACGGTCCAGTCCGTAAAGTGGCTGACCACGTTGACGCTCTTGATGGACATCATCGGCCCTTCGAACGTGGCCAGCCCATAGAACGCCAGGGACAGCACGATGAACTTCAGGGCCGGGTCCGTCGCCAGCTTGCGCCAAGCGCCGGCCACGGTCATCACGCCATTGATCATGGTGGCCCAGGAAGGCGCCAGCAGCACCAAGCTCATCACCATGCCCAGGGACTGCACCCACTCCGGGATGGCGCTGTAGTGCAGATGGTGCGGGCCGGCCCAGATGTAGCTGTAAGTGAACGCCCAAAACGCGACTATGGACAGCCGGTAGCTCCAGATGGGGCGCTCGGCGTGTTTGGGCAGAAAGTAGTAGAGCATTCCCAGAAAGCCGCCGGTGAGCAAAAAACCCACGGCGTTGTGCCCGTACCACCACTGCACGATGGCGTCCTGCGCCCCGGCGAACAGGGAGTAGGACTTGGAGATGGACACCGGCAGCGCCAGGCTGTTGACGATGTGCAGCATGGCGATGACGATGATCAGCGCCCCGTAGAACCAATTGGAGACGTAGATGGGCTTGATGTTGCGCTTGGCGATGGTGCCGAAGAAGACTACCGCAAAACACACCCAGACCACTGCGATGGCGATGTCGAAGGGCCACTCCAGTTCCGCGTACTCCTTGCCGCCGTTCCAACCGGCCAAGAGCGATGCGCCCCCGGCCAGCACCGCCAGTTGCCATGCGATGCAGCAGAACCACGCCAGCCCGGGCGCGAACAAGGGCGCATGGCAGGTGCGCTGCACGCTGTAGAAGGCGGTGCCCATCAGGGCGGAGACGCCGAAGCCGAAGATCACCGCGTTGGTGTGCAGGTTGCGCAGCCGTCCGTAGGACAGCCATTCGCGCCCCATGTCCAAGCTGGGCCAGACCAGTTCCGCCGCTACGTACAGCCCCGCCGCCATGCCCAACAAGGACCAGACCACCGCAAAGGCCACCAGGGCCGTCACCACCCGGTCCTGATAGGCGCCCAGCGCGCTGGCCGGCATGGCCTGCCCCTTCGCCACCGCTCAGACCCCTAGCGACGGCCCGATGCCGCCGGTCCACAGCGCCACCGTCAGCCCCAGCAGGCTGACCGCCCCCACCAGCAGCCAAGCCACTAGGGAGGAGGCCATCAACATGCCGCGTTCCGGCCCCGTGCGCAGCGCCACCGGCAAGCCGGTGTAGAGCAGGTACAGGCTCCATAGCAATGCGGGAATCAACACCAGCAGGTTAAGGAACACATGGGGAAACAGATGGCACAGGCTGGCCAGCGCCAGCGGCGCCGCGACCTGGCCGACCAAGGCCAAGTGAACTCCGAAGTGCTGTCTGGCCCCATAGGTTACGGCCATCCAACGCGCCACCACCGCCGTCCCCACCAAGGCGCCCAACAGCGTAAGGAAGTAGCCGATGCCCACCAACACCAGGGCATCCGCGCCCAGCCGCAGGGGCGCCGCCGCCCCCAGCCGCCAGCCGAAATTGGCGGTGCCGATGAACACGAAAACAGGTGGAAGCAGGGCCAGCCAAAGGGTCTGCCGGAAGAATACGGCATGTGGGTCTGGCTGCGCCTCCGCCAGCTCCGCAAAGGCCGCCTTTGGCCGAAAAGCCGACTTGATGAGCAACCCAGGGGGTAAAGCAGCCACCACAACGCAACCAGCCAGACCGATGGCGCGGATAGTACAACAGCGAACGCTGTGACGCTCGCTTTTTTCGTTTTTGCCAGCGGCCTGACCCGCATATGGCGTCATACCGCTCGATAGGCCGCCGAAGGTTTTCCCTAGTGCGCCCCTTTGGCCGCCATTGTCAGGGGTTTGGGAGAACTGGATTCTCCCGGCGATGCAGTGATACAGTTTCGCAACAGGGTTACCCTTCGCGCGCTGGAAGAATTCCCGCAATGGGCATCTTGGGGTTGTTGGTGAAATATAGTGGATGCGCGACTTGGTGGCGTCCGTCTGGTCATGGCGCTGGCGAGGTCAACATTGTGGTCTGCCATGCTGGGAGGAGGTGGCGATGGCAAACGGCCACAGCGTGAAGGATACGAAGCAGGCGGGGCTTTTCAACACCCGCCATCCCGTCGAGCACCTGATGCGCTGGGGCCGAGTCCTGGAGGGGTACGCCGTAGACTGGGATAATACCTTCGACAACAGGCCGAGTTATTTCACGCAGGAATATTGGTATCTGCTGGTGCGCTGCACCTTGGCCGCGGTCGAAGGAAGGCAATTCACAGTTAGCTTGGCTGCGCAATCAATGAAGTCGGGTTCCAACCGCACCCGGGAAAATCGCATTCAGCGCGCCGTTATGGACGGCTACTTGGAAAAGAAACGCAGCGGCCACGACGCCCGCCAAGTGCTGTTGTTGCCCACCGATCGCCTTAAGGAGATGATTCTGTGTCATCTTGACCGCACCTTGGATCTGGCGCAAACTGAGTTGCAAAAGATGGAATAGCAGCTATCTACCGATTTCTAATAGTCCCAGGATACTGACAACGCGTAGGTTCGAGGCGCGCCCTGATAGGCCAACGCCACGCCTGGATAGGAAAGCAGGTCAAAACCGTGAATGATGTACTGTTCGTCAGTCAGGTTGGCGGCGGAAAGGTTCACTGATAGGCCGTTTCTTGGGTTGTCCCAACGCAGACTGAGGTTCAGCAACCCATAGCCGTCTTCCTTGAGGCTGGCTTCGTTCATCACGGTTGTGAAATAACTGGAGCTGCCGCTGTATTGGCCATTCAACGTCAGGCGGCCCATGTCATTGGAGATCAGGCTCCAGCGCAGGCCGAGGCCATAGGTGAACTCAGGTGCTTGAATTAAGTCCAGGCCGCTCAGATCCTGTACTTGGCCCGTGCCAAGATTCGGTGCATCGTACTCCTTGTACTCTGCGTCGAGATAGCCAAGGTGCAGCCGCAGGTAAAGGCTCGACGCCGGCCGCGCCCGCAACTCCAATTCCACCCCCTGGGTCACCGCCTCTCCGGCATTGCTGAAGATGGCTATGAAGCTGGCGTTGGCGGAACCGAAGCTGCTGGTCTGCATGTCCTGGTAGTCGTTGCGGAAGGCGGCCGCATTGAGAACCAGGCGTTCATCGAACCAGGCGCCCTTCAATCCCGCTTCCAAGGAGGTCACCGTTTCTTCATCGAAGGGCTCGGCTTCGTTGTCATCGCGCGCCCGGCCATTGAAGCCGCCGCTTTTGAAGCCCTGCGAGACATGGCCGTAGAGCAGCACTTCGTCGTTCAAGCGATAGCTCAGCCCTGCCTTGGGTGTAAACGCAGAGAACGTTTTCTCGCCACTGGTGGCAAAGCTGCCGCTAAGCATGTTGGCGTCTGCGAGGTCGGCAACGGTGAGGTTCGGATTGCCGAACCCCACCAATCCGTTGTATATCCGAGAGGAGCTCTTTTTATCCCGGGTATAGCGTCCGCCCAGGGTCCACTCCCATTTTTCCGCGAAACGGCCCTTGAACTCCCCAAATACCGCCCAGCTGTTCGTTTCGAGATCGTTGGTTGAAGCCGTGGACAAACCCTGCGTCAGCCCCGGTATGCCGAAGAACGAGATATTTGCTTCGGTTCCAAATACCCCGTCGGGCGTGATGTCGCTCTCCTGGAAGTGGTAGACGCCGAGCAACGCATCGAAGTCATTGGAGAAATCGATCAACGCCTGGAACTCCTGGCTGAATTGATCCTGCTCTTGGCTAACGAATACGCCGAAATAGTGGCCATCGTCTCCATCGAGGTCCAGGAAGGCGTCGTGCGAAAGTTCGCGGTAGCTGGTGATGGATTTGAAGCTCAGCGCATAGTTGACGGGCAGATCTATGGTGGCTGCTATTCCTTTGGCGGTTAACTGCTCCCTATTGTTGAAGTTCGCGTTGATATCGAAGGGGTCGGTGCTTGCCGACGCGATGCCCAGCAGGCTGCCAACCACCGACACGTCCTTGATGGATGGCGTCACCGATGTATCGGGGTCGTTCTTTGAGTAGTCGACGCTCAAGCGCACACCCAGGTTATTTTCGTTACGCCAGAGCAGTTGGCCGCGAAACAGGGTAAGGCTCTTGTCGCCGTCATCCTCACCGTTGAACAGGTTGTGGGAGTACCCGTTCCGGGCGCTGAAGCCGAAGTTGATTCGGGTGGCAAGATTCTCGCCGAGCGGAGCGTTAAAGGTGCCGCGAAACTCTCGCAGATCGTAGTTGCCGAAGCGGGCCTCAAGGCGGCCACCCAGCGTGTCTTCCGGTGCCATGGAGATGTACTTGACGGCGCCGCCGATGGTATTGCGCCCGTAAAGCGTACCCTGCGGCCCGCGCAGCACTTCGATGTGGTCGATATCGAGAATGTCCAATACGGCGCCTTGGGAGCGGCCTAAATACACGTCGTCTAGGTAAACGGCGACGCCTGGGTCCGCAAAGGAAAGGGAATCGCGCTGCCCGATGCCCCGCACGTAGGTGACGGCATTGGAGGCATCACCAGTATTCAGGTTCAAGTTGGGGACCAGCATATCGAGCCCATCAAGGCTGTCGATGACCGCACTGCGCAACGCGCCCTCGGTAAAGGCGCTTACCGCCAGGGGCGCATCCTGCAACGGTTCGGAACGGCGCCTGGCCCTGACGATGATCACCTCGTATTCTTCGCTGTCTGCGAGCGACCGTGACTCGCCGCCTTCCGTGGCGGCGCCTTGGGGCTGGGCGAAGGCCGGCTGGGCGAAGACCAACCCAAGCAGCAACCAGACGCGCCCGATAGTCCTGATGGCGGTGTGCTCAAAGCGCATGGAGCGTCTCCTCATGAATGGGGATTCATGCTGTGAGAACCGCGCACGGAAAGTAAAGCTAAATGTTTTCGGTTGGTTTTTCCGCAAAATTTGCGAGTTGTCCCCCAACCAACCGTTGAGGCCCGCTTGACCCGATAGGCGCAGGTTCGCCAAGTGGCGCCAATGCCCGCCTCTGCAAAGAACCCAATCCATATGCCTACATTTTGTGAAAATTTAGACATGTTCGCTTGACGTGTCGATTTGATCGACCTAAGCTGCCAATATGTCTCTATAATTGAAATTTATAAACACATGAGCTGGCGCCCCGAAAGGCCGCATAACGACCTCCCCCTACTGCCCCCGACCATTGAGTTGGAAACCAAAGCCGTGCTGAAGCGGTGCATTTCCGCTCGTGCGGCCCTTGCTGAGCTTAAGCAAGCGGCGGAACTCATTCCCAATCAGGCAATGTTGATTAACATCCTGCCCATACTGGAAGCCAGAGACAGTTCAGAGATCGAGAATATCGTCACCACCGCCGACAGGCTATTTCAGTTTGCTGGCGTTGCTGATGCCCATGCAGACCCGGCCACCAAAGAAGCGCTTCGCTACCGCATGGCCCTGCATCGGGGGTGCCAGGCGCTGGCGCAGCGTCCCATAAGTACCACTATGGCCGAAACCATCTGCAGCCAGATCAAGGGTGTGGATATGGTCGTTCGCAGAATGCCGGTCAGGCTGGCCAACGACAGAACAGGGGAAATAATCAGTACGCCGCCGGCCGGTGAAAAGCTGTTGCGGGATCTGCTGCGCAATTGGGAAAGGTTTCTGCATGAGCAGCCAGAACTGGACCCGCTGATTCGCATGGCGGTAATGCACTATCAATTTGAGGCCATTCATCCTTTTGCCGATGGCAACGGACGAACTGGGCGAATTTTAAACATCCTGTACTTGGTGCAGGAGGAATTGCTAACCCTTCCAATCCTGTACTTGAGCCGCTACATCATTGCCCACAAGAATCAATACTACAGCGGCCTGTTGGCTGTGACCCGAAAGCAGGCTTGGGAGCCTTGGCTACTGTTTATGCTTGAAGCGGTTGAGGTTACCGCGCAGTGGACAACACAAAAAATCATCAGCATTCGTAATCTGGCTGACCATACCGCTGATTACGTGCGGGCGCGGTTGCCCAAGATCTATAGCCGCGAATTGATCGATGCGATTTTCGAACAACCTTATTGCCGTATAGGCAACTTGGTGGAGGCAGGCATCGCCAAGCGGCAGACAGCTTCCAAATATTTGAAAAAACTGGTAGGTATTGGTGTGTTGGCTGAACGGCCATTTGGTAGGGAAAGATTGTTTGTTCACCCGCAGCTGATTGCGCTCGTCACCAAAGACGCAAACTCGTTTGCTGGCTACAAACCGCCTTGAACGCCAGCAATTGGATTCTCCGCAAGGCTAGGCCAAGCCTTTGGGCCCCATGCCCCTAGGCCAACCGCAACGGGGCCTAAGCGTATTGGCGCAGGCGGCCGCGGACCAGCACTTCGAGGGGCTGCGGGCGCATCGCCAGGATGGGGCGCGGGCGGGGCTGAAGCGGCTGCGGGCGGCGGCATCGGCGCGCCGGGCGGAAGCCTTGGCGAGCGCCTTGGAATCACCGGAGGGGCGGCGTTTTTTCGCCTATTTGTTCGGCAACAGTTCGCACCTGGGCGGTCTGTTGATGCGCGACCTCGAATTTACCGAGGCGTTGGTGACCACGCCGGCGGACGTGATTGCCCGGCAGGTGCGCAATGCGCTGGCGCAGGCGGACCCCCTCATGGGCCGGGACGGTCTCAGGGCCTTTTTGCGTCGGCAGCGCAACCGAGTGGCGGTTTTGGCCGCCGTCTATGATTGCTTCGGCATTTGGGACGTCATGCAGTGTGCGGCGCTTTTGTCCGACATGGCGGACCATGCGGTGCGGCTGGCCACCGCCCATCTGCTGCAACGGTCTGTGGCGCGCGGAGATTTGGCCCCGCCGGAGGAGGCGGGCCGGTCCGGCTACTTCGTGTTGGCCCTGGGCAAGCATGGGGCCCGGGAGCTGAACTACTCCTCGGACATCGACCTCATCGTCATCTACGACCCCCAGCGCGTCCGCTGCCAAGGCCGTAGGAGCGCACGGGAGCACATGGCCCGCATCACCCGGGACTTGGTGGGCATGATGCAGGGCCGGGACGCCGACGGCTACGTCTTCCGCACGGACTTGCGGCTGCGCCCGGACGCCGCCGCAACGCCTTTGGCCGTAACCCTGGACTTCGCCTTGGACTACTATCCCAACCGGGGCCGCACTTGGGAGCGGGCGGCGATGATCAAGGCCCGCCCGGTGGCGGGGGACCTGCAGAGCGGGGCGGAGTTTCTCGAGCGCCTGTCGCCCTTCATCTGGGATGAGGGGCTGGACTTCACCTCTGTGGATGAGATTCGCGCCCTGAGCGAGCAGATACATGACTTCCACGGCCACGGCGCAGTGCAGTTGGCCGGACACAACCTGAAGCTCGGCAGGGGCGGCATCCGCGAGATCGAGTTCTTCGTCCACATGCACCAGCTGGCCTATGGCGGGCGCAACAGGCGGCTGCGCGGCAAGCAGGTGCTGCCCTTGTTGGCCACCTTGGAGGAGCAGCATCACATCATGCCCCGGGAGGCGAATAGCCTGCGCGCCGCCTACCTGCTGCTGCGACGGGTGGAGCACCGGCTGCAGATGATCAACGACAACCAGACCCAAACCCTGCCGGAAACCGCGGACGGGCTTGCGCACATCGCCACTTTCATGAACCTGCCCTCCCGGGAAGTCCTGGGGGAAATGTTGGGCGAGGCGTGCGCGGAAGTGCATGCGCTTTACTGCGCCCGCTTCAACGTGCCGGAACGCGAACTGGACATTGGCGAAGCCATCCTCGCTGGGCCGCAAGGCAGCCCGGATGTGGCTGACCGTCTGCGGGCGGCTGGCTTCACCCAGGCGCAGGGCGCCTTCGACATCCTGCGCGGCTGGGCGGAAGGGCGCCATCCGGCGATGGCTTCGCAGCGCAACCGCGCCATCGCCAGAGATATCCTGCACGATGTGGTGCAGGCTGTGGGCAAGACGGCGGATGCGGACCGCACTCTGGTGCGGCTGGACCGTTTTCTGGCCGCCTTGCCGGAGCGGAACTCGTTTTTCTCGATGCTGCGGGCGCACAGTTGGCTGCTGCATCTAATCGCCTTGGTGATGGGCGGCGCCCCCGCCGTCGCCGAGCGGCTGAGGGCCAATCCCAAGCTGATGGAGGCGGTGTCGGAGCCCTTTTTCTTCTTGCCCATAGCGGAGCGGTCCGCCTTGGCGGAAGAACTTGAGGAGCGCCTGGAGGGGGCGCAGGATTTTCGGCGCAGTGTGGATGCCGCTTTGGCGTGGGGGGATGATCGGCGCTTCCAGGTGGCTGTCCAGACGCTGCAGAACCTAATCACCCAGGACGAGGCCTGCGACGCCTATGTTCAGATCGCCGATGTTCTGGTAGAGGCGCTGTGGCGGGTGCTGGTCGCGGATTTGGCCCGCCGTCCGGGGCGGCCGCTGCCGGCCGCACATGCTTTGGTGGCGCTTGGGGACCTAGGCGCGAAGGATTTGATCTTCGCATCCAGCCTGGACCTAGTGCTGGTGTTGGATGTGCCTGAAACCCAGGGAGGAGCCCAGGGGCCAGATTCCTTGGCGGCGCAGCGGCTGGGCGCTCGCGCCGCTTTGCGGCTGCAGGGGGCGCTGCGTCGGCGAACGCCTTCAGGGGCCTTGCATCAAGCGCAGGTGGCCTGCGCCACCTTGTCATCCTTTGTGCGGGCGGAGCAACTTCAGGAAAGCGGCGCCCTTGGCCAAGTGCGCAAGCAAGCCCCCAAGGCGACAGGCGCCCGGATGGCTCTGGCGCGCGCCCGGGTGCTGTGCGGCGACCCGCACACCGTGCAAAGGGTGCAGGCCGCCATTGGCGACCTGCGCGAAGGCTGGGCGAACCAGGGCGGCTTGGATGCGCGAACGGCCGCGCTGCGTGAACGCATGGCGAGGGCGCGGCGCGGCGCGGAACCGTTCGATTTGCAGCAGGCGCGCGGCGGCCTTGTGGATCTGGAACTGCTTGTGCGCCACCTGCAGTTGCTCCACGCCCCAAGGACGCCGACCATCTTTGCGGGCAACGCCGCGGCGGGCTTCGCAGCTTTGGCGCGGGCAGGGCACCTGAGCAGTGCGGATGCGGATTGTTTGGCGGAAGCCTACCGGCTCCAGCGTGCGCTTGAAGGTTTGGTGGAGTTGACCTGGGGCGCCGGGCCTGCATTGCAGCAAGCGCCAAATGCCCTAAAGGAGCGCTGGGCGCAGGCCTTCGACTGTGATGGCTTCGCCGCCCTGCAGGGCAGGCTGCGCCAAGTTCAGCGCCAGGCCCACGGCATTTGCCGCCGCCATTTCGGCTGATACGGTACAGCGCCTTGCTTGGCTGCGCCGCTGGCGCTACAATCCCGGCTCGTTTGCACGAAGGAAGCGCAGCGTGGAGCTAACAACCAGCCGTTCCGCAAATGCGGCAGTGGTGTCCGTCAGCGGGCGGGTGGATTCCTTGGTCGCAATAGACTTCGAGAAGGGTCTGGTCGGCGCTCTGCAGGAGGCGGGCGGCAGCTTGGTGCTGGATTGCGCAGAGCTTCACTACATCAGCAGCGCCGGTCTGCGCGCCTTGTTGGTGGCCATCAAGAAAGCCAACGCGGCGGGGGGAGAATTGTTCCTCTGCCGGGTTTCCCCCCGCATCCGCGAGGTGCTGGACGTCAGCGGCTTCACCCGCTTCACCAAGCTGTTCGACGCTGTGGCGGACGCCGCAGCCGGCCTGTCATCCGGCGCTTAGCGCTGGCGGCATCGGCGCTACTGCTATGAGCCACCTGTCAACGGCTGAGCTGGAGGCTGGCCTCACGCACATACAGGAAGCCCCCAAGGATGGCGGCGAGGTGGCGATGATCGTGCGCCGCCCGCAAACGGATCAGCGTGAGGAGCTCCAGGAAGGGATGCTTAACCTTCGCGAAGGCTTGGTGGGCGACAACTGGCGCACCAAGGGCAGCAGCATGACCGCAGATGGCGCCGCCCATCCAGACATGCAGCTCAACATCATGAACGCCCGGGTCACCGCCTTGGTGGCCGGCGCCCGGGAGCGCTGGTCCTTGGCCGGGGACCAGCTTTATCTAGACATGGACCTGAGCACCGCCAACCTGCCGCCAGGCGCCCAACTGCGTTTGGGAGAGGCGCTGATCGAAATAACCGCACCGCCCCACACCGGTTGCCGCAAATTCAGCGCCCGCTTCGGCAAAGACGCCCTGAAGTTCGTGAACTCGCGGCTCGGCCGGCAACTCAACCTGCGCGGCATCAACGCCAAGGTGGTGCAGCCCGGCTTGGTTAGGCTGGGCGACCGCGCCCGGAAACTGCCCCGGCACTAGGGAACCTCTGAACAAGTCCCGGAAGCCCAGAGGAGCCTAAAGGGCGTGATGGCAAGGCGCGGGGAAGCCGTGTGGCTTGCCCACCACACAATGAGCCGCAACACAGCCAGCGCGCCCTTTAGGCCCTCCCGAAGGGTG
>CAYGBY010000057.1:0-17251 GCA_964348115.1 uncultured Pseudomonadales bacterium | reverse complement strand
GGGCCGGAACCTGACCGACGACGAGCAGCGGTTGCATGGGTCGCTGGTCAAGGACTTGGTGCCCCAGCCGGGCCGCACGATCGAGGCGGGGTTTCGGGTGGGGTTCTAGCGCCGTAGCGTTAGGTCGAGTCCCGCCGACTTGATTTGCACGTAAGGCGAACAGGCGGTTTTCAGGAGCTGCCGCGCCTGCTCGAGTTCCGACTGCGGGATATCCAGGGGCTCTCCAAGCGCGACCTTAAGCTGCAGCGCTACGAGGTCCGCATCCGACTCTTGGCCCGGTCAGATTGCCGTGCACCGACCCCGGCTTGAGACTCATGGTGTTTGTATAGTTGCGCCGATCAATATCGATCCTGATCTTTGCACTCTTCCCCGCCGCCGTCCGGGTTCGGTGGCGACCTGGACCCTCCAGCGGGTGACATCGCCAGGCCCTGTTCGACCGGCCGCAACCGGCGCGGGGGTCAGTGCCACCTCTACGCCAAAGACAGGTTCCACGCGCGCCCTCAGCGCATGTTCAAGCCCGTCAAGGATGCCCGGGGCGAATGTCCATATCGTGGGCACCTGGTCGATGCTTCCCCAATAGGACAACGCCGACTCGAAACTCAGGTAGCACAATGAGTTCGGTCGCAAGGCAGTGAGGAGAAGCGACATCCCGCGTGCCGGAGACGGTCGTGTCGTGTTGATGAACAAGCCGGGACGGACGCGTACAAGCGTTCGGGCGCGGACAAGCTGGTTGATGAGCACGCTCAGTGTGCTTTCCGAAACGGGCCCCAATACGCGGCGAAGTCCCGCCCGTGTCACCACCGGTGACCTCTGGATCGTGGCATCCACAGCTAGGCTTCCGGCTGCCTCATCGGATTTGACGTGCGAGGATTCCACACTCGGAGGTTCGCTGTTTGACAGGGGCCAGCGTTGGAACCTTATCTTATCCGATGCAGCAGGACAGTGCGGGATAGTCGGTAGTAGCTCAGTTTGAATTCCAACTGCGTCGAACTCCATGTGGGACGGCCTTGCCATGATCCACCAATTCAAACTGGGCCACCACCGGAATTGTGACGGAACCTCCGGTGGGCCCCCGCAACCGCCGGGGAACCTCTGATCAAGTCGGAGGCTACCGTCGCTAAAGGATGTGTGGCCCAAATCAGATACGATATGTATTTGATTTTGGGACTAAAGTAACAGAAGTTGTCCTAGGAGTCGATCAAGCGCTCGGTTAGCGCCCGTCGGTAGAGGCGCAGCGTCAGAGGCGTCAAGGCCAACACCGGGATCCCGAAGACCAGGGGCAGCAGCGCCACGCTGTAGCGCACGCCATCAACGCCGAAAACCAACTCATTCAGCGCCCCCACCAAGGGCGGCCCCAAAAACAGCCCGGACAGGCTGATGGCCATGTAGTACAGCGCCACCGTCTGGGCGCGGATGCGCGGCGGCACGATGTTCAGCAAGGCCGTGACGCCGGTGGCGGAGATGAAGGCGAAGCCGATGTTGGAGAACGCCAGTACGCCAAAGGCCCACCAGGCATTGCCCAACAGGGGCCCGACAACCGCCGGCGGCGTGGCCAGCAGCAGCCCCAGCACGGCGATGCGCAAAGGGGCGTCCTGATGGCCCCTTGCCGTGTGCCGGTCCGACAGCCAGCCGGCGAAGTTCACCGCCGCCGGCCCCATCAGGATCAGGGCGACGCCATTGGCAAGGGCGAACTTCTCCACCGGCCAGCCGAAGGTGCGGTCAAAGGTGACCGCCAGCCAGCCGTGGCTGTAGGCCACGATGGTCATGTAGCAGAAAATGGACGCGAAGCTCAGATAGGTGGCTGCGTTGCGTCCCACATGCGCCAGCATGTGGCCCAAGTGGGATCTGGTCTTTTTGGCGCCGGCCAACAGGCGTTGGGGTTCCGGCATGCTGAAGAACAGCAACGCCAGCAGCAGCCCAGGGGTTCCGACCAGGATGAACGCCAATTGCCAAGGCGCCAGAACCCCAAGCCCAGGCAGAGACAGCGTACCCGCGGCGTTGGCCCAAGCCAACACCCCAGCGCCCAACAGCGCGGCCAGTCCGCTGCCCAAGGAGATGGCGCTGGAGTACAGCGCAATGGGCTTGCCGCGCCGCTCCTCCGGATAGGAGTCCGAGATCAGGGACATGGCGCAAGGACTTAGGGCGGCTTCGCCGATGCCCACGGTCATGCGGGCCACGAAGAGCTGCGCAAAGTTGCGCGCCAGCCCGGACAGCGCAGTGGCCGCCGACCAGACAGCCACGCCGGCCGCCACAATCCAGGTGCGCCGCCGCCGATCCGCCAGATAGCCCAGCGGCAGGCCCATGGTGGCGTAGAAAATGGCGAAGGCGGGACCGAGCAACATGCCGATCTGGAAGTCCGAAAGCCCAAGATCCGCCTTGATGGGGTCGATCAGCAGGCTGAGGATGTTGCGGTCCACGAAGGAGACCACGTAGGCGACGGTCAGCAGCCCCACCATGTACCAAGCACGACGGGCCGGTGGATAGCCGGCTTGGGCAGGCGACTCAGCGGCGGCAGCCACGCTCAGCCTCCACCGGCTGCGCAATTCCAGGTGGGATTTCCGCCGTGGCGGCGCGACCCAATCCAACCTGGACCAACGGATATCCGCCCTGCGCAACTCCAGGCGGGATTTCCGCCTTGGCGGCGCGGCCCTTTCGCAACGCCTCGGTTAGGGCCTTGCGAATGGACTTTGGTGGGTTCTTTCCAAGCTGGCGGATTGTCGGCCTGCGGCGGCGCCTCAGCAAATGTGGCCATGTTCAGGCATTGTTGATGCATTCATTGGAGATGGGCATGCGAAGAGTTTCTCCCTTCAGCAAGTGTGACCATCTTCAGGCCTTGTTGATGCTGTAGATCAGGGTGAGGTTGCCGTCCCCGTCCAGCAGGCCCACCTCCCGACCCACCCGCCCGTCATGGGTGATGAGTTCATCCTCCGCAAAGACATGGAACCCGGCCCGTGCGGCCCGCTGCAGGACCCCGTCCACATCCGCAACCTCCACCACGATGGCGGCGCGGCGGGGCTTGGCGTGGGGCGCAAGCCCGGGCACTTCGGTCACGGCCATCACCCGTTCCTGGCCCGGCGCGTTAAGGGTCGCCCAGCGGGCGGGCGCATGGCGGTCGATGCCGAACACCGCAAAGGCGTAGCTGTCGGCTTGGGTTTCCGTAATGAAGGCCACCTCAAAGCCCAGCACATCCCGGTAGAACGCCAGGGCGCGGTCCAGGTCGGACACCAGAAAGTTGGCTCTTTGCAGGCGCACGCCCATTTCAGGCGCCCTGCGGGTCTTCGACCAGCAGCACTTGGCAGTCCCCGGCGTCTTCGCGCAAGCGATGCGCCTGCGCGTACTCCGGGGAATTCCAAAAGGCCAAGGCGGCGGCCTTGTTGGGCCATTTGGAGATCACCGCCGAACCGCCGGGATGCTCTCCCTCCAGCACCTCGACGCCAGATGCGCGAACCAAGTACTCGCCGCCGAAGCGCACAGTCAGGTCCGCCGCCAACGCCGCATACTTCATGAACTTTTCCCGATGGCGGATCTGCGCCGTCACCATGATGTAGGCCGCCATGTTTCCACCCCGCTGCATCAAAAGACTTAATGGTATATCTTTAGACTAGGATTTTCCCACGCTAATTCTGTTACGGATGTGAGCGGGGTTGGATTCTGCGGAAGCAACAGCACCAGACGAAAATCCATGCTCAAGTCACAAGAACGCGTTCACCAAAACAAACAATCGCTTGGCTCCACTCAGCGTGGGAAAGTCCTGATCTTTAGACCTTGTGATGCACGGGAGCTGGATGCGGCATGGGGCTAGGCCTGCGCAATGACGCCGGCTGCAAGCAACTCCTCTATCTGGCGGCGGCTGCAGCCGGCCCGCTGGGCGGATTGGCGGGTGTGCTGTCCGGCCAAAGGCAAATTTCTTCTCAAGCCCGGTCGCTGTCCATCCATCTCCAGCGGCAGCTTGGGCAAGCGGGCCGGACGGCCGCTAGGTGCGTCTGTGGCCAGGCCCACGGGGACCAAGCCGCCCTGGTTCAGATGTGGATCCTCAAACAGGTCGGAGGGCTTGTTGATTTCCGCGAACGGCAGGCCGGCCTGCTCCAGTTGCCCCGCGGCCTGCGCCCGAGACAATCCGGCAAAGAGTGTCCGCAGGGCCGGCAGGAAGCGGTCCCGGTGCTCCACGCGCCCGTTGTTTGTCGCCAGCAACGGATCGGCGGCCAGATCGCGCAAGGCGAAGTGGCCGCAGAAGGCGCGCCATTGGGTGTCGCTGACCACGGCCACGAAGATCTTCTGGCCATCGGAACAACTGAACAGGTCATAGACCCCCCAAGCCGCGCGGCGCACGGACATCGGCGGCGGCTCCTCGCCGAGCACCAGTTGCTGCGCCATGTGCTGCCCCACCAGAAAGGCCGTGGTTTCGAACAGCGCACTGGTGACCAGCTGGCCTTTGCCGGTGCTGCGGCGTTGGTTCAGCGCGGCCAGGATGCCGATGACGCCGAACATCCCGCCGGTGATGTCCACGACGGATGAACCCGCGCGCATGGGCCTGTCCGGCAGCCCGGTCATGTAGGCCAGCCCACCGAGCATTTGGGTGACCTCATCGAGGGCGGCACGATGTTCATAGGGACCGCTCAGAAAGCCTTTTAGGCTGCAGTAGATCAGCCTTTCATTGCGGGCGGAAAGCTCCCCGTAGCCAAAGCCCAATTTGTCCATGGCGCCCGGGCGGAAGTTCACGATCAGCACATCCGCATCTTCGATTAGGCGATTCACCAAGTCCCGGCCCTCGGGCGCCTTGAGGTCCACGCACAGGCTGCGCTTGTTGCGGTTGTACATGGCGAAGTAGCCGCCGCCGGAGCCCTTCAGCCGCCTGGTGTTATCGCCGCCGAGGGGCTCCACCTTCAACACGTCCGCCCCCAAGTCCGCTAGGATGAGGCCGGCGCTTGGCCCCATCACCATGTGGGAGAACTCGATTACGTTCAGGTCCTGCAAGGGCAAGGCGGGCGGAGAAGCGGATGCAGTGCTGTTCAACGGTTTCCCTTGTGCTTGCCGTTTGCGGGATATCGGCTGCGCGGCCCAGGCCGACATGGCGCAGGCGGTGAGACGCCGCCCGTGCAAAAGACATTATGATATATCATTAATCCTTTTGCGGAGCATCGCCCAGTGTCAGGCAATGGACGCCCCATCGACGTGGCCATCAGCGAGGTCGGCGCCAGGGATGGGCTGCAGAACATAGACGCCATCATGCCCACCGCGGCGAAGAAAGCCTGGATCGCTGCGGAGGCCGCCGCCGGCGTGCCGGAAATCGAGGTGGGCTCCTTTGTGCCGGCACGGGTGCTGCCGCAGCTGGCGGACACCGCCGAACTGGTGGCTTTCGCCAAAACCCTGCCCGGGCTGAACGTGGCTGTGCTGGTTCCCAACTTGCGCGGGGCGCAAGCCGCCATCGCCAGCGGAGCAGACAAGATGGCCTTGCCCCTTTCGGTTAGTGAGACGCACAGCAAGGCCAACCTGAACCGCACCCATGACCAGGTTTTTGCGCAGGTGGCGCTGATCGTGCAGGCCCTGCGGGAAGTCCCGACGGAGCGGCGTCCGACCTTTGAAGTGGGCCTTTCCACCGCCTTCGGCTGCACCTTGGAGGGGGCGGTTGCGGAAGACGCGGTGGTGCGCATGGCGGTGCGGTCGGTCGAGTTGGGCGCCGATGAAGTGGGCTTGGCGGACACCACCGGCTACGGCAACCCCGCCCAAGTGCGGCGGCTGATCAGGCGCATCCATGCAGCCGTGGGCAAGGAGCGCCTGACCGGCATCCACCTGCACAACACCCGCGGCCAGGGGCTGGCCAACGCCTTGGCGGCCTTGGATGCCGGGCTGACCACCATAGACGCCTCCTTAGGCGGCCTTGGCGGCTGCCCCTTCGCGCCGGGCGCCAGCGGCAACATCGTCACCGAAGATCTGGTTTTTCTGCTGGAGGCGATGGGCCTGCATACCGGCATCGATATCGACAGGCTGTTGGCGGTTCGCGCCCAGGTGCAGGCGGCATTGCCGCACGAGGAGCTGTACGGCTTCCTGCCCAAGGCGGGGCTGCCCCTTGGCTTCGCCTATGCCCGGGAGCGGGATGTCGCCTAGGCGGCGGCGCACCGCAAACGCAGATGCAAAGCTATGTAGCCCTCGCCCTGCAGTTGACCGTTCGCGCCGTCAACAAGTGTCCCGACGTCGCCTCCGCCCGGGCGGCCATGGACGCTTCGCTGACGCGCGTTGCCGCCCAGGTGCGGGCCAGCCGGCAGTTCATCGGGCCAGATCTGAAGCTGGTGGTGTTGCCGGAGTATTTTTTGACCAGCTACCCGCTCGGCGAGGAGGTCGCCTCCTGGCGGACGCGGGCCTGCGTGACGCCTGGGGGCGCGGAGTACGAACGCCTAGGCCGCATCGCCCAAGACAGCAGCCTGTTTCTTTCCGGCAACCTGTACGAAACCGACCCCCACTTCCCCGAACTGTACTTCCAGACCAGCTTCATCCTGAATGACGCCGGTGACCCCATCCTGCGCTATCGGCGCCTCATCTCCCTGTTCGGCCCAACGCCCCACGATGTGCTGGACAGGTACCTGGATGCCTATGGGGCGGACAGCCTGTTCCCCGTCGCCAACACCCCCCTAGGCCGGTTGGCGGCCGTGGCCTCCGAGGAGATCCTGTTCCCGGAGTTGGTGCGGGTGTTGGCGTTGCGGGGCGCGGAGCTCATTTGCCACTCCTCCTCCGAAGTGGCGGCCGCCCAGCTAACGCCGAAAAACGTTGCCAAGCTGGCCAGAGCCTATGAGAACCATGTTTTTGTGGTTTCCGCAAACAGCGCCGGCATCACCGGCATCGATCTGCCCAACCAGTCCGTGGACGGCGGCTCCAAGGTGGTGAACCACCTAGGCCAAGTGCTGGCGGAAGCCGCACTGGGGGAATCCATGGCCGCCTACGCCGATATCCATATCGATGCCGTGCGGCGGCATCGCCGCAGCACGGGGCTGTTCAATCTGTTCAGCCGCCAACGGCTGGGGCTGTTCTCCGCTCTGTACCAAGACGACGCGGTCCATCCCGCCAACAGCCTGTTGAACGCTGAGGGCGCCGTGCTGGCGCCGGACCGCTCCCACTTCCAGCGCATCCAGGCGCAGGTCATTGAGAAGCTGGAGGCGCGGGGCTTGATCTGAGGCGCTAACCAAAACCATCCCGAAGTCGTCCACCAGCCCTCTGCAAAGCCCCATGTATGGAAGGTTTATGAGTTCTTTTCGGCAGATTCCGCGATATGCGGGTTAGCCGGCGTAGTCCTCCATGCTCAGGTTCATGCGGTAGTGGAAGCGTTGCGGATGGTATTGGCAGTGCAGCAGGTCCACCACGTCGCCGTTGTCTTCGAAGGAGTGGCGCACCAGGGTCAGCACCGGGTCTCCGGCCACCAACTGCAGCTGCTCCGCCACCGGCGGGGACGCGGCGGCGGCGCTCAGGTACTGCTCGATGCGGCTGATGCGGTGGCCGTTGTCCGCCATGATGCTGAAGCGCTGGCGGCGCTCTATGTTCTCTGCGGTGAAGCCTTGGCTGATGCCGCGCGTCCAGCTCTCATAGTAGGCGAAGGACATGCCGTCCTCGCTGTAGCGCACCCGGGTGACGTAGTGCACCTGCTCGTCATCGTGCAGGCCCAAATCCTCGACGATGCCCGGCGGCGGCACCTGCTTCTCGATATGCAGCACCTTGACCTTGGTGCGCCTGGACATGCCGGCCAACTTCTCCAGCATCCCCACCAAGGGCGCCTCCACCTCCGAGGTCGAGGAATGGAATACGACATGGCTGCCCTTGCCGCGCTGGCGTTTGACCAGCTTGTCCGCCGCCAGCAGGTCCATGACCCGTTTGGCCGTGACTCGGGAGACGCCAAAGCCCTCGGCGAGGTCTGTCTCCGTAGGCAGTTTGGCGCCGTAGGTCAGGGCGCCGGAAAGGATGCGCCTCTTCAGCAGCTGGTATAGCTGGTGGTAGAGGGGAATGGGGCCTTCCGCCTGCAGGGAGCCGAGCTCCGTCGGCGTGAAGATGCCCTTGCTTTTGCTCATGGCTGCTTCCGCATCTTGACCAGAGGGCATCCTACCTGACGCAAGCCGGACTGCTCGACGCTCGATTCACAGCCCGAGTGCGCCTGGGTTGATGCGTCCATGGGGGTCCAACAGTTTCTTGATTTCCCCCACCAAGCGGCGCGGCGCATCCTCCAGCCCCTCCAGGTAGGGGTAGGTGCGGCCGATTTGCAGGTGGGAGGCGCCCCAATCCTTGAATAGGGCCATGATTTCCCGGCGCAGACGCATCACTTCCGTGCGGGCCTCCAGGTTTTGCGGGTAGTGGTTCACCTTTTTCAGCACCGCCTCCTCCACGCTGTGGCGATGCAGGGCGTTCAGTGCGTCCGGCCAGTAGAACACCGGCTCCAGAACGAAGCAGTTGGTGTCCGCGTAGGTGAATAGGGTTCCATGCAGGATGCCGTGGCGCTGCAGCACTTCGCCGTTGTCCGCAAACAGCGCCTCCACCGCCTCATAGACCGCCACCGCCTTGGAATGGGGCACCAGTCCATGCACCGGCAGCCAGCGCTCCCCGGCCGGACCGATCATGGAGTTCAGCGGGCCGAAGGGATTGGCGCGGGCGATCTTGGGAATGCTGTTCTCAAGCTCCCGGCCGCCCGCCGCAGCGCAGATGGCGCGGATGCGCGCCGCCGACGCCGAAGCGGCCGACTCGTCGGCCTCATCCACCATGAAGTGGGCGGTGAAGACCGCATCCGCCATGAAGCCGCGGCCGGCAACCGCCACCTTGACGCCCTCCTGCAGGCCGCGCAGCAAGCCGTCCTGCCCCGCCACGACCTTGCCCAAGGTCTTGATGTCCGTCAACAGGGACGCCCGCTTCATGCGCTGCGCCTGCATGGTGGGGTCGAAGGCGAAGCAGGCGTCCGCCAGGGCTTGCCTGGAAACCTCCGACAGGGCGCCGATGAGCGGCCTGTGGGCGTTGAAGTCAAAACTGAGCCAGGCACGCCCGGGCGCGGCGGGCAACAGTTTCAGGGTCACCGTCGCCTTGATGCCCAGCGCCCCCTGGTCGCAGGTGAAAAGGCCTGTCAGGTCCGGCCCATAGTGGCGAAAGAAGGGTGAGGAGTTGGCCTGTGCGCCCGCTCCGGTGCGCAGAACCTCACCGCTGGCCAGGACCACTTCGAAGCCCACCACGGAATCCGCTGCGCAGCCGTGGCGGCCCGCCCCCCAAAACAGGCTGTTCTGCGACAGGCTGCCGCCCACCGTGGCTTGGATGCCCGACAATGTGCCCCAGAAGGGCGTGCGCACGCCCAGAGGCGCCAGGGCTTCGTGCAGCTTGGCCCAAGTGCAGCCGGCCTGCACGGTGACGTACATGTCCTGCGTGTTGACCTCCAGCACTTGGTTCATGGCGGCCATGTCCAGGCACAGCGTACGCTCCGCCGGACAGACGTAGCCGCTGCTGTAGGACATGCCGCCGCCGCGCGCAACCACGACTAGGTCCTGCTCTGCGACAACCCGCATCAGGCGCGCCAACGCCTCCGTGCTGCGCGGCCGCACCACGGCTAGGGGGACGCTTGCGTCCCCAGATACATCCTGGCCGTATAGCTGGCGCAGTTGCGCGTCCAGCAGCACGGCGTCGGCCCCAAGGGCGTCCGCCAAGGCGGCCAGCGGGCGGCTGTCCAGCATGGCTCCGCTATGGGAAAGGGTCTCGGCCATGGATGCTCCTTAAGCGGTTTTTCCTGACTGTGTTCACCGCTGGCTGCGCGGCAGTATAACGCCCAAGTTGCTATTGATATATCAATATGCTTTATTGCCGTTCAGTCGCTCCAGGAATCCTTGCGCGCCCATGCCACAGATGCAGGAATCGAATTTGACGCCCCGGCAGTACTGGACGCAGGTCAAGTCCACCCCCAACCGGGCCAAGTTCGGCTTTGGCGAAAAGGCCGCGCTGATCAACATCGATCTGCAGCGGGCCTATACGGATATCGAGACCTTCCCCACCGCCTACCAAACGCACCCCAAGCAAATTCCCTACATCAACCGGCTTTCGGCGCTCGCCCGCAGCAGGAACATGCCGGTCATCTGGACCTATGTCGCCTACATGGACAACGCCGACGACGCTGGCGTTTGGGGCACCCGCACCAATACGGAGAACGCCCTGCAGAACATCAAGGTGAACGGCCCAAGGGCGCAACTGGACCCGCGCTTGGAGGTGGACCCCAGCCAAGATGCGGTGGTGAACAAGCGCATGGCCAGCGTCTTCCACGACAGCCCGATCCCCTCCCTTCTGGTGTGGCACAAAGTGGACACCCTGATCCTCACCGGCGGCAGCACTTCCGGCTGCGTCAGGGCTTCGGCGGTGTCATCCCTCTCCCACGGCTACCGCACCATCGTCCCCGAGGAGTGCGTGGCGGACAAGCATGAGATACCCCACTTCGCCAACCTGTGCGACCTGATGCTGAAGTACGCGGACGTGGAGCCCTTCGCCGCGGTGGCCGACTGGCTGAGCGGGCATCCGGGCTGCCCGCCCATCCGTCAGGCGCGGCGCCTGGATTTCTAGGACATCCCATGCGCGAAGACCTGCAGCTCTACGACTACCGCCCCTGGGATGAGCGGCTGCCCATCTGCTGGCCAAATGACGCGAAACTGGCCTTCTGGGTGGCCCCCAACATCGAATTCTATGAACTGGACCCGCCAGTCAATCCGCACCGCAAGGCTTGGCCCCGCCCGACCCCGGACATCCAAGGCTACGGCACCCGGGACTACGGCAACCGGGTTGGCCACATGCGCATGATGGAACTGCTGGACAGCCACGGCATACGTGGTTCGGTCAGCCTTTCCACCGCGCTGTGCGAACACCATCCGGAGATCATCGAGCTGTGCAAGGCGCGCGATTGGGAGTTCTTCAGCCACGGCGTCTACAACACCCGCTACGCCTACGGCATGGATGAGGCCCAGGAGCGGGCCATGATCGAGGAATCCATGCGCGCCATTGCCCAGCACACCGGCCAGCAGTGCGCGGGCTACCTGGCGCCGGCGCTCACCCATACCGAGCGCAGCTTGGACCTGTTCAGCGAGGCTGGAGGCATCTACACCTGCGATCTGTTCCACGACGATCAGCCGACGCCGGTGAAGGTGCGCTCCGGCAGACCCTTCGTTTCCGTGCCCTATTCCCTGGAATTGAACGACACCATCGTCTACGTGGTGAACAGGATCGAGCCTAGGCGCTACGGGGACATGATCAAACAAGCCTTTGACCGTCTATACCGGGAGGGAGAGTGCGGGGGTACGGTGATGTGCCTGCCCCTGCACGCTTATCAGGTCTCCCATCCCCACCGCATCCGGGCCTTCGCGGACGCCCTAGCCTACATCATGGGCCATAAGGACATCTGGGTGGCCACCGGCCGGGAGATCGCCGCATACTACCTGGAGCACTACTACGATCAGGCGGTCGCCCAAGCGGCGGCTGGCCAGGCCTGAGGGCGGCGATGGCTCTGCGGCGCACCGGTACAGCCGCCAATTGGTCGGCGCCCCTTGCCGCGGCAAAACCGTTGGTCGGGCTGCGGAGACGCCGCAATGGTCCAGATCCGGGCGCCCTTGGCGAGCCCGGCGGAAAACGCAGCAAATGGCGCTCTCTCCTGGATACCTGAAGTACCCACTGCGCCGCTACGGCATGGATCATGGCCGTTATGAATGGTCCATGCTGGCGCAGCGCAGCCCGGTCGCTTGGCCTGGGGGAGCTAAGCTCGCGCTCTGGGTGAACGTTGCGCTTCAGTTCTTCCCGCTCAACCAAAGCGGCAAGCCCTTTGCGCCGCCGGGCGGCCTCAGCACCGCCTATCCAGACCTGCGCCACTTCACCCTGCGCGACTACGGCAACCGCGTGGGCATCTTCCGCTGCCTCGATGCCCTGGACGCCCACGCCATCAAACCCACCTTTTCCGTGAACGCAGCCGTCGCACAGCGCTATCCCAAGCTGCTCGAACGTCTGGCGGCGCGGGGTGATGAAGTGCTGGCCTCCTCTTGGCATATGGACAGCCTGCATTCCGGGGAAATGGCGCAAGCCGAAGAGCAGGCGTTGATCGAGCGCAGCCTCGGCGCCTTGCGGGAGGCCACCGGCCAACCGGTGCAGGGCTGGCTGAGCCCGGCGCGTTCGCAAAGCCCCAACACGCCGGATCTGCTGGCCGCGCAAGGGGTGCGCTACATGGGGGATTGGCTGAACGATGAACTGCCCTACCCCTTCCACACGAAGCATGGCGACTTGGTGGCCTTGCCGTTGTCCCTGGAGCTGGATGATCAGTTCATCATTCAGAACAACCTGCACTCGGAGTGGGCTTACGCCGCGCAGGTGCAGGACGCCTGCAGCCATCTGCTGGCGGAAGCGGAGGCGAAAGGCCAGGGGCGGCTGTTGGCGCTGTCCATCCATCCGTGGCTGCTCGGCCAACCCCACCGCATCGCCGCTTTGGAGTCCGTGCTGGCCCACTTGGCGGCGCAACCGGACATCTGGTCCGCCTGGGCAGGGGAGATCGTGGCCGCTTGGCGGCGGCAGCCTTGAAGCCCCCAGCTAAGCGACGGAAAAGCCGCGCTTTTGCAGAAATCGTGGCCGCCTGTCGAAAGCAGCCTTGAAGCCCTGGCGCCGTCCATCGCTGGCCGCCTTGGGCATATGCCTTGCCGCGGGCGCCGCGCATGGGGACCTGCTGGCCCTGTTGGCAGGGGAATACAACAACAACGAACAAGTCTGGCGGCGGGCGCTTGACGGCGCCACGCCCGTGCCGCGCAGGCATTGGAAGTTTGCGCCAACGGGCGACGGCGGCCTGCGCATGTCCATGACGACCGGGCAATCCGCCGGGGCGCCGGCCTGGTTGTTGCGGCTGACGGATGGCCGCCCGTCCACCGCTCCGGCAGCGTCCGCCCCGCAGGCTGGCGCCCAGCCGGCGTCGCCAAGTGCGGGCGGAGTTCTGCACACCAGGGTGTTTCCCGTCCTAAGTGCTGGCGATCTTTCCGCTGCGGGTGGGAAACCCGCTTGCCAATATGCTTGGCGGGACTGGGAGGACGGCTTCGCCGGACAGGCGCAACCGCCTGGGACCTGCCCGGATTCCTTGCCGGAAGCCTGGCGCATCACCAGCACCCACCTGTGGGCCAGCCAGGGCGATGGGGCGCCGGACTATCAGGCCCGCCGGGTGGATCGCTACCAAGGCTGGATCGCCTTGCAGCGGCGACGCATCGATCCCCAAGCCGCTGAGGACGACTTCATCTTTCTTGCGGATCTGCAGGCGCACAACGAGGGCTTCGTGACGCCCATCACGGACGCCGGGCAATCCACTGGCTATGCCGTTGAATTGGCCCGGCTCACCTACCAGCGCACCCAGGTGCCCATCCTGAAACTCGGCCTCATAGAACAGGCCACCGGCAAAACCCTGAGCTACAGTTGGGCTGGCCCCCAGGCGGAACGCATCGGCCTGAACCTCCGCTGGGTGCAAAGCGGCTGGACTAAGGTCCGGCAACGACGTTGACGGCCCCACATCCTCCATAGCCGCATAGGGCACCAAGGGCCATGATGACCGCGCTGAATTTGGTTCCTGGCCGGACTGCCGCAGCCCAGCGCCGAACTGCGTCTAAGACGTTGATTTCTGTTTCACCAAGGGCAAATTTCGGCACCACAGGCGGTTCGGAAAACCGGTTCAGGAAAAACAATGCGTTGGATAGCCCAAGGGCCACCTGAGTCCGGCAAAGTTAGCTGAAATCAGGGTTGAGTTGCGGCAGTCGGGCTAGCTCAGCGCAGAAGGGACTGGCGGTGACCGGCACACAATGCCCGACGTTTTCGCGGCGCTGAACGCATCACTGTCGGTCTGCGCCGATCAGAGATGCTTCCCACGCATCGGCGCGCCAACCGACCTCTTCCAGCAGGCGTCGGCGGGCCTCGGCAGACAAGTCACCGTGCAGGGCATGGATTCCGAACACCAAGCCATCACGTTCATGCAAGTCCAGATATCCCAACGGAAGTTCGTTGTTGGCGTCCAGAATCCACTCCTGAACTTCCCTAGCTGACGGCCGCTTTCGCCAACCGTTCCGGTATCCGAGTCCGTCGAGGGTCGCTGAGACCACGCTCACGGCGCGCACACTTCCTTCGTAGGCATAGACCGCCACCCGCTGGGTCCGCCGCTCACCTCGCCGAATCGTTAGCTGTGCTTTGTGATCCGACGCCCAAGCGACGCCGTCAGGAGAGAGAGACGAGAGAGACGAGAGCGCTGAACCCCAGTAAGCTTGGGCATCGGCTTTCGCCTTCGGTGCGTTACCTGACAGGGCATCGATCAGGCTATCGATCACTTTTTCGTCCACGCCCTCGGCACGTGTTGGCACAAGCAGTCGCACGAAGCTTTGACTCTGGTGCCCACCACCCACCGTTCGACGGCGTCTGCCGCCGCTGAAGATCCCATCCGTGCGCCATGGCGGGCTCGATATCGTCATTACGTAACGTCGCAGCGCCGCATCGAAACCCCACTCGATCTCGTGTTGACGCCGCTGCCGCTCATCGACTGAGAGTACAAGCGTTGCGCTACGCACAGGTTGGGCGTCGTCCCTCACCACGCTCCCATCGCCTTCGATACACCAATTCCACTCGGCCAGCATCTTGCGAAGCGCTTCGTACCAATTCAGATAGTGCCGCCTAACGCTGCAGGCGTCTTTTGTCGAAACGGCGGCGACGCTTCGCCGCCGGTTCGGAAAGTGCAGTTCGCCAAAGGGCTGCCGCCTGAGCGTCTCCACCGTCGGGCGGATCATCGAGCGCGCCAACCGCTCCGCCAGGATCGAGTTCCGGAGCCGCTGCGGCGGCCCCTGACCGTCGCCGAAGCTGCCAAGGCCCTCGCCGAACACGAGTTCCTCCACAACTATCTGCGCCCCCACGCATCGCTCGAATGCCGAACCCCGAACGAGTATCTTGTCGCCTTGGAGGCCGCTTGATCGAACTGCGCCATAAGTACTGAGCATCCATGTTGTCAAGGATGTATTTGTTGGCGGATTTCCATACAGCGTCTCGGCGGTGTTGGACGGGAGCCGGTCGATAAGCCGCTGGCTGAGTCCGCCTGGGGCATGTCCGGCTTTCCGATTCGAGTTCCGCCCTTTTCCGGCGTCCCCTTGCGGTCGCTCCGCTCCCTCAACCGATTGCGGCGACGGGTTCGGCCGTCCACAGCCGATCCTGCCTTGTCAGGGCGTTGGCCAACACCGGCATCTTGCGCATGACGGCTACGAGGGCCACCTTCGGCGGCTTGCCGCGCCCGCGCAGCTCGCGGCGCCTGCGGCCCGGATTCGGGTTGATGCGCCCTCGACGGCAGCCGCACATGCCTTGGCTCCAGCGCCGCGCCCATCGCCGGCGGCAACCCGGGCATCCACCGCGTCGGTCCCGGCCGCCTGTCCCATGGCCCGCGCGAAGTCCCGGGTGCGCTTCGCATTGACCCCCGCCGGCGGCAACGCGGGCGCCAGGGACTCCTCCGGCGCCCGGCGCCATGGCCCGCGGACTCGTGGACGAAATGATCCGTCGACGGGCCGATCCACTTGGCCAGGGCCGCGATTCCGGCCGCGTCGTTGGCGAACCCCGCCGACTCCCCGGTCGGATGCCGATGGGCGTCCGGATGCGCCTTCGCGATGTCGACGCCGACCGTCGTTCGCGCATGATCGTTCATGCTTTTCCTCTCCCGTGCCTGTCATGCAGGCCTTGATGCTCCCGCATCCATTCAGGACATGCGAAAAGACGGTGGCGACCCAACTCAGCAACGGCCCCTTTCGGCCAAGCCGGCAACGATCCGCCACCGCCACCGGCCCAAAGGCCGGCGGCGGGTGGACCCTTCCAAGGGCGCACAAGGAATCTTTCTAACAGACAAGCCGGTACAGCAGCTGGACATCGAGGCCGAGCTCTATGCAATTTATCGAATATCGAAAATCCTAACCAATTGATTTTATTCGAATAATTGTTGAGACACTAGTGATTGCATGTATATGGAGCTGCCGTTCCGGAGTTGTTGGACTACGCTTCGCTAATCCGACCTGCGAGAGCTAAAATGCAAAACGATGGTTTGTTGTATGTCTTACGCTCATCTTGGTGTCGCACTTACCAAAGAGTTTATATAGATGCATTGGCTTATGCTTGTGGTCATATATGATTCGACTAATAGAGGAACTAGGATCATCGGCTCTTATAGAGTAACTAGGATAGCCATCATGGCATCCATCAATAGTGGTCGCCCCATCATCAGATATATAAATGGTGAATCTATAATCTATTCTAGGTAAGACACCGATGCCCGAGGCCGTATGACCGGATACCTTCAACTTCACTACCCGGTGACCGTCACTAACGTCCCACTTGATAGCTCTAGATGTGAAATTGTTTCGAATACTGGGAAAAGTCTTTCCGAATATTATCGTGGTTCCGGTCTGGAACTGTTGCTGTACCGTCTTCGCCCGAGAGGAAGAAAAAATTCCCAGCATACACAGTGTGCGGGCAGTGAAGCCGGTGCTCGATCTGTTGGAACAGCATTTTCCTCGGAATAGAGGAACGGCCGTGCTCCATTGGTTCTCAGGGAGCGTTAGCCAAGCTCGTCGCGCTACTGCGCTCGGCTGCTATTTTTCCGTGAACGAACGGATGCTGGCCTCACTGAACGGCAAACGCATCTTGCATGAGATTCCGGATGACCGTCTATTGACCGAAACTGACGGACCCTTTGTCGAGCGAGACGGCCAGCCGATCGCAGCAGGTGACGTGCTGCGATCGGTAGAAGAGATCGCCATTGCAAAGAGGCGTAAATTTTCGGATGTCCAATCTCAGATTATTAAGAATCTATATACACTGACGACACGTTGAGTTCAAATCTACTCCTAATTACGTACCAAGCTCATCCCGATCGCGGACACAATGATAAAACGATTCAGACTGGCCGTATAAGAGCGTGAAGCGATCATCAAGTCAGCCAGAAAGGTATGGTTTGACCGCCAGAACTCAGATTTAGGTGCTTTGGAGGCCACAGGCTGAGCTTCGTACGTAATCAGGAATCCATTAGCTATGTGAGACTCTTGAGTTCTCATATCAGAGAGACTTTTTCAGCAGCATCAAACGGGACCGTATCTACAGGCTGAGGACTGAGCTCTGAAGTTTGAAGGCACCGGAACTACGATCGGTCGTACCACTGCGTTGCGCGCTTGCGGCCTCAGTTACGAATGCCGCTTCGGCGGCTAACGAGTTTGAGCCGATGCTCGAAGTA
>CAYGBY010000056.1:0-17292 GCA_964348115.1 uncultured Pseudomonadales bacterium | reverse complement strand
GAGCCAAAACGGCCTAGCGACTAAAACCCACTTACTTGCGGGACAGCACACTAGCCCATCCGGCGAACGCGATCACCCCCCGCCCGCGCAGCGTCAACGCAAGGCGGCAACGCCGCGACCTTTTCGCTATGGTCTGTATCATTGTGCCCTTGCCATGAAGCCGCACTTGCCGTCCCGCACTGCCTATCCTTGGTATCTGGCCAGTTCCAGCCTGTGGATGGCGGGGATGAGCCTGCAGGCGTTCCTGTTCACTTGGCTATTGGTGGGCGTCCTGAACGTTCCCGCCCACCAAGCAGGACTGGCCCGCTCCTTGGCGGAATTTCCGCCCCTTTTGATGCTGCTGCTGGGCGGCGTCATCGGCGACCGGGTGAACGGGCGCTCCTATCTGGCCGCCATGCACCTGCTGGTGTGCCTGCCGCCCTTGGCCATCGCCATGATCTTCGGTTTGGGACTTTTGAACTACTGGGTGGTGGTGCTGTTCGGCGTGTTGATGGCCGGTATGCAGGCGCTTTCCGACCCGGCCCGCCAGTCCGTTCTATCCAGAGTGGCGCGATTCGACCTGCAGCGGGCGGTGACCCTAATGACCATCACCACCTCCTTTGTGGGCATCGGCGGCATGGCCATCGGCGGACGCCTGGAGGCCTTGGGGTTGACGCCGGTTTTGCTGGCGCAATCCGCGCTGTTCCTGGTTGGGCTGTTGGCGGTGCACCGGCTGCCCGAACTGCCGGTGGCCACCGGCCTTAAGCGACCCAACTTCACCGCCGGGCTGCGCCTGGTCTGGCGCATCCGGCTGGCGCGCAACATCATCGGGCTGAACTTCCTCTCCAGCCTGTTCAACGCCGGCGCCTACATCATCGTCATTCCGTACATCGTCAAGGAGGTCTACCTGGGCGGGGCGGCGATGTTCTCCTGGGTGATGATCGTCTTCACCCTAGGCAGCATCGGCTCCAACATCGTTCTGCTGGCCTTCATGCCCCTACGCCATCCTGGACGGGTATTTTTGAGAATGCAGCTTACCCGAGTGCTGATTCTGCTGGTCATCCTTGCCCAGCCCAGCCTGTGGCTGTTCTACGCCGCCCTGTTCGCTTGGGGGGTGAATGTGGGGGTGACCACCACACTGGCGCGCTCGACCGTGCAGGAACTGGCGCCCGCGGTGGGACGGGCGCAGATGCTCTCCGTGCTGCTGCTGAGCTTCATGGTGGCGGCGCCGGCCAGCGCCCTTCTGCTGGGACTGGTGATTGAGCAGTTCAGCCCCTTGGCCGGTCTGGCGCCCGGTGTGTTCATCTCCCTGCTCATCTTCACGCTGGGCATCACTGGCAGCGGGCTGTGGGCCTATCAGCCGGACCAGCCGGCAACAGCCGGCAATTCGGGTTAGAATCCCGGCCTGCGCCCACCACCCCAGCCCAATGAGGCCTGCCAGCCGCATGCCCAACTCCAGCCCCGCCCTAGCGCCAGCCACCAAGCGCGAACTGGTCTCCGCGGACAGCGACCGGTTGATTCTGGTGGACGCCGGCGACCGGGCCCTTGGCGTTCTGGACAAAGCCTCCTGCCACGATGGCGCAGGCGTACTGCATCGGGCGTTCTCCGCCTTTCTGTTCAACGCCGACGGGGAGGTTCTGATTCAACAGCGGGCTGCGGACAAGCGGCTTTGGCCCCGCTACTGGTCCAATAGCTGCTGCTCCCACCCACGCCCCGGGGAGGCGATGGAGCAGGCGGTGCTCCGCCGACTGGGGGATGAGTTGGGCCTTGCCGCGGAGCAGGTGCTGAACCTGCGGTTCCTGTACAAGTTTGAGTACCGGGCCAGCTTCGGCGCAGCCGGCAGCGAACATGAACTCTGCTGGGTATTCCGGGCGCGGTTGGCCGGGGGGCTGACCGTCAACAAGACGGAAATTGCGGACTGGGCCTGGGTGGCGCCAGACGAGTTGACCCGCCGTCTGGCGCAGCGCGGGGAGAACTTTACGCCCTGGCTGAAGCTGGAGTGGCCGCAAGTGCTTAATTTCCAAGCTTAGCGGACAAGCCTGTCGGGCCTTTAGCCCAAGCCCCTAGCGACGCGACAGCGCGGTGATTCTTCCGTGGTTGCGGGAAAGCCACTGAAAGCGGGCGATCAGGGCTGCTGCGGCTAGGGCGAGCCCGGCGGTGATGCCCACCCAAAAGCCGTGGACGCCGAAGTTTGGGGCGCCGAAGGCGCCGAAGCCGAAGGTCAGGGCGACGGGAAAGCCCAGTCCCCAATAGGAAAGCCCCGCCAAGGCCATGGGGGCGCCTGTGTCCTTGTAGCCGCGCAGGGCGCCTATGGCCGCCACTTGCAGGCCGTCCACCAACTGCAACGCAGCAACAAACACCAACAGTTCCGCGATGATGCCCAGCACCGCGACTTGGTTGGTGTACAACCCGGCCAAGGCCGTGCGGCTGAAGTAAATGGCCAAGGTGGCGGCCAGACAGAAGCAGGCGCATACCGCAAAGGCCACCAGGCCGCTGTGCCGAGCCGCGGCCAAATCCTTCCTGCCCACGTTGAAGCCCACCCGCACGGAAACCGCCATGCCCAACGCCATGGGCGCCATGAACGCCAAGCCGGCAATGCTGGCTGCGCTCTGATGGGCGGCGACCGCCTCCACGCCCAGCCGACCGATGGTCAGGGTAATGGCGGAAAACAGGCTCACCTCCAGGAAGCTGGCCCCGCCGATGGGTGCGCCCAACCGGGCCAGCCGCTTGATTTCCCGCCAGTCCGGCCAACTGAAGCGGGCGAACAGCCCCGCCGCGCGCATCTTGGAGTTGGCGACGATGACGGCAATGGCGAGCATCTCATAGGTCATTACGATGGCGCTGGCGTAGCCGCAGCCCACCCCGCCCAGCGCCGGAACACCCAGCCCCCCATGAATGAACAGCCAGTTCAGCGGCACCTTGAGCGCCAAGGCGGACAACGCCACCAGCATGGCCGGCAGGGTCCAGGACAGGCCGTCGCACAAATAGCGCAAGGCGAAGAACACGAGGAAAGGCGCCACACCCCAAGACAGCGCCTGCAAATAGGCGGCGGCGATGGGGATGGCGACGGGGTCCACCTGCAGCAGCTTCAGGATGGGCCCGCCATTGCGCAGCAGCACCAACAACGCCACTGCGCCCAGCAGCCCCATCCACAGGGCTTGGCGCACCACCTCGCCAGCCTGCTCCACGCGCCCCTGGCCATGCAGCTGGGACACGGAGGGCGTGATGGACATCAGCACGCCGGTGATGAACAGCAGGGACGGCCAGAACAGGTTGCCGCCAAGGGCGACCCCCGCCAAATCCGCCGGGCTGACCCGCCCAGCCATGATGACGTCCGCCGCCCCCATGCCCATCTGCGACACCTGGGCCAGAATCATGGGCAGCGCCAACTGGCTCAGCCGAGCCAATTCCTTTGCTGAAGCCATCGCCCTAGACCGCCAAAAAACCAGCCGCGCCGGGCTGGCGACTCACCACTCCGCAACACGCGCAGGGCGCCAATCCCGCACCCGCCGCGCCCCGCGTCACCTTATGCGGCCCATTGTACCCCATCGCAAAACAAGAACGATTTTCATTCACAAAAACACCATCAATCCATGTTTGCCATAGTCTTCATCTATGGCATTGATACAAACTTTCAAATGGCGCTGGCAGAGGAAGACCCTATAATTTTCCCTGCAACCACAACCAGCGAGGGAAAATCATGGACCTGAACGGCAGCAAAACCCTGCAGAACCTTAAGGACGCCTTCGCGGGCGAATCCCAAGCCAACCGTCGCTACCTGTACTTCGCCGCCAAGGCGGACATCGAGGGCGAAAATGACGTGGCCGCCGTATTCCGCTCCACTGCGGAAGGCGAAACGGGCCACGCCCACGGACACCTCGAGTACATGGAGGCGGTGGGGGACCCGGCTACGGGCCTGCCCATCGGCAACACCGGGGACAACCTGAAGGCGGCCATCGCCGGTGAGACCCACGAGTACACCGACATGTACCCGGGCATGGCCAAGGCCGCCCGCGACGAAGGCTTTGAGGAGATTGCGGACTGGTTCGAGACGCTGGCCAAGGCGGAGCGCTCCCACGCCAACCGCTTCCAGAAAGCCTTGAACAGCATGGCGGCCTAAACCGCTGTTCGGCCCCCGGGCGGCGCAAGCGCCCGGGGCGCCTTTCCCACCCACAATGCCCGCCGGCGCCGCCGCAGAACAGGCGCGGCCACCGCCGCGGCGGCCCCAACAGCCGAGGATCGATCATGGCCATCCGAGAAGGCAACTTAGAAGCCCCAAAACGCCAGCCATTGGACTGGCGGTCGCCGGAATTCTATGCTCGGGATGCGCTCGACGCAGAGCTTGAGCGCGTCTTCGACATCTGCCACGGCTGCCGCCGCTGCGTAAATCTCTGCCAAGCGTTCCCCACCCTGTTCGACTTGGTGGACGAATCCGACACCTTGGAAGTTGACGGGGTGGACCGGGCCGACTACGCCAAGGTGGTGGACCAATGCTACCTTTGCGACCTATGCGCACAGACCAAGTGCCCCTATCTGCCCCCCCACGAATGGGCGGTGGACTTCCCGCACCTGATGCTGCGGGCCAAGGCGGCGCGCTTCAAGGCGGGCCAAAGCAGGTGGCGGGAGCGGCTGATCACCAGCACGGACGCGGTTTTTGACGCCATTTCCCGTCCCGGGATCGCCAGCCTGGCCAATGCCGCCGCCAACGCGCCGGCTCTGCGCAAGGCGGGGCAGCGCGTCACCGGCCTGCACCATCAAGCACCCCTGCCCAAGTTCGCCTCCAAGCCCTTCAGCAAGCGGGCGCCGGAGCACTTCGGCGCCGGGCTCAGGCCGCAGGCCTGCGAGCGCACTAAGGGCAAGGTGGCCCTCTACCCAACCTGCTACGGCGATCACAATTCCCCAGAGGTGATGGAGGACCTCATCGCCGTGCTTAACCACAACGGCATCCCGGTGAAAGTGCTCCGCGGCGCACGCTGCTGCGGCATGCCGAAGCTTGAGCTTGGCGACCTGCAGCAAGTAGCCAAACAGAAGGACGCCAACTTCCCCCTATTCCGCGAAGCCATCGACGAAGGCTACGACCTGATGGCCATGGTCCCCTCCTGCGTCCTAATGTACAAACAGGAAATCCCCCTGATGTTCCCAGAACAGGGGGCAGACCCCTCCTCCGAGGGATCAGAAGCGGCGCGTGTGCGGCAAGCCTTCTTCGACCCTTTCGAATACCTGATGCTGCGCCACAAGGCCGGCCTGCTGCGCACGGATTTTCAGCTAGGCCTCGGCAAGGTGGTCTATCAGGCAGCCTGCCACCAACGGGTGCAGAACATGGGGCAGAAAACCAAGGAGTTTCTGAACCTGATCGCGGGCACCGAGGTCGCCACCATCGAGCGCTGCTCAGGACACGACGGCACCTACGCCGTCAAGGCCGCCACCTATGAAAACGCCATGAAGATCGTCCGGCCCGTGGTCCGCCAACTGAAGCAGGCGGCGCCGGAGCGCTTCGGTTCAGACTGCCCCATGGCCGGCCGCCTCATCGAGCATGCCTTGGACGGGGAGCAGGACGCCGTGGCGCAACACCCCATCAGCATGGCGCGGGCCGCCTACGGCATCTGAACGCAGGCGCCGCAGCCACCCACCAACAGCGGTCAGCCCGCCGACGGGGCGCCGAAATGGAGAGTACGCAATGAAGAAGCTGGACCGTTCCCAACTATGGCGCCTGGAGGAATACGCAGCGGCGCGCCCGGCCTTCCGCAGGCGGACGCTCGCCCACAAGCGCAGCCGCCAAGTGGCGCTGAACGAACACGCCACCGTGTATTTTGAGGACTTCCTGACCATAAAGTACCAAGTGCAGGAGATGCTGCGCGTGGAGCGCATCTTTGAACCGGCGGAAATCCAAGCGGAGCTGGATGCCTACAACCCCCTCATTCCAGACGGGCGCAACTGGAAGGCCACCTTCATGATCGAATACCCGGATGTGGACGAACGCCGCCTTGCCTTGGCGCAGCTGAAGGGGCTGGAGCACCGCCTGTGGGCCCAGGCCGGCGATGGGGCGAAGGTCTACGCCATAGCCAACGAGGACTTGGAGCGCTCCAATGAGGAAAAAACCGCCGCCGTGCATTTTCTGCGCTACGAACTCCCCGAGGACTTCATACAGACGCTCCGCCAAGGCGCCGTCCTGCGCTTCGGCATCGACCACGAACTGATGCCCTGCGCAATGGAAGTGCACGAGCCGTTCCGCAGCGCCCTGCTCGCTGACCTGACAGCTTGCCGAACTTAAGCAGCTACACCGGGCGAACAAACACCGCCCGCCAACGCCAACCCTGATGGCGTCCAAAGGTCTTGCTTCGCCGAGCGTTTCCCCACTCAATGCCCCGCTGCACACTCGCCGGGGGAATGGCGCCAGGCCGCAGATGTCCAAAACTCTTCCGTAGAACCGCCCTCTTGCCCCGAATCGCCTTCGGGCGGCATGGCGCCGGGCGGGTGCCCCAGTGCGCCGCGGTCAGTCCCCCGTGGCGGCCGTCAGGGCGGCGTTGCAGCCGATGCGGAAGGGGCGCGTCCGCTTGGGTCGGCCATCGCCTGCTTCAATGCGAGGCTCAACTTTTCCAGCAGCAGCCCCCGAGTGGTGCTGGCGCGCCAGCAGATGCCGATGACTCGATGGGGCGGGTTGCGCCCGCTAAAGGGAATGTAGCGCACATCGGCGGCGCTGGTGATGGCCAACCGGGGCATGAGCGTGACGCCCACCCCAGCGGCCACCATCTGGCGCAATGTCTCCAGGCTGGTGGCGCGAAAGTTGGTGTTCTCCACCGCATTGCGGGACTTGCAGATTTCCAGGGCTTGGTCGCGCAGGCAGTGGCCGTCCTCCAACAGCAGCACCTGCTCTTCATCCAACTCCGCTTCGCGGATGCGCCGGCGCCCCGCCTTGGCATGCCCGGGCGCAACGGCAAAGTAGAACGGCTCCTTGTACAGCGCCGTCTGAACCAGATCCGACTCATGGGCCGGCAAGGCCAGCACCACTGCATCGAGCTCCCCCGCCAACAACATTGCCAAGATGTTGGCAGTTTGCCCCTCGGTCATTTGGACGTTTAGGTTGGGCAGGGCCCGACGCACGGGCGTCAGCACCAGCGGCAGCAAATAGGGCGCAACGGTCGGGATGATGCCTAGGCGAAAGTCCCCACCCAATGGGTCCCGGTGCGCATCCGCCAGCCGGGAAAGCTCCGCAACGCCGTGCAGCACCGTGCGGGCCTGTGCGACGATGGCCTCGCCAACCGGAGTCAGCAGCACTTTGCGGCCGCGTTCGATCAGGGTCACCCCAAGCTGCTCCTCCAGCTTCTTCACCTGGGTGGACAGCGTCGGCTGGGTGACGAAACAGGCCGCCGCCGCCCGCCCGAAGTGGCGATGCTCCGCCACCGCCACCAGATACTTGAGATCCCTTAGATTCATCGGTCCGCCCGGTTGACGACAAGCCATTTTACTCGCGCACTGGGCATTCGCGCCGGTTTGAAGCCTCTCCAATCCTGTGCGGCCACAGGGACGACAGCCAAGACAAGGGAGAACTTTTACAGATCCTACGGCAACGGCTTCCCCTTTGACTGGGGGATCATGTAGTCGATGGCGGCATTCAGCTCCGCTTCGGAGCAATCGAAGCATAGGCCCATCGCCGGCATTCCCGGGGGTATGCCGGCGATGGTGGTGTGCAGCAGAGCTGCACGGCCCTTGGCGGCGCGCGGGGCCCAAGCCGCGGCGTCGCCGGTGATGGGTGCGCCGGCAATGCCTGCCGCATGGCAGGAGAAGCAGAATTGCTGATAAACCTGCTTGCCCGGATGCGGAGGCGCCGCTGTAGACCCGCTGTCCGTACAGGCGGGAAGAAGAAGGCAAAGCAGAGCCAGCAATCCCGCCAAGCGCAGCCCCGCTAACCCGGCCAAACCCGGCACTTGCCGCAGGCACCGCGACCGTCGCAAAAGCAGCCGCATCAGGAAAAGGGCGCCTCCCATGGGAACGACACCCTCCCGCACCGGCTTGCGCAAGCCGGTGATGGGCGCGCTTCCCGCCGAACAGCTAGACCGGCCGCCAACCTCTGCCCAGCAGACCACCGCCGCAGCAGAAACTGCCGCGCAGGCCGCACATGCATGAAGGAGACCTTGGGCATCAGGGTGAAGTCTTCCGCGTCTCGCCAAGCGGGAAAGGCGGCACGATATTTACCCAGCACCGCATTGTCAAGGGCGGCCGCAGACTTCTGTTGTCAACAAATCCCTGTTGATCCCCCCTCCGACCTATGCAACCATAGCATCGCCCTGATAACCACGGAGCAACCTGAAACGGTGCTGTTCATCGCCAAGATGAGAATTGCTGTGGCACAGCTAGCCCGCGTCGGTTAGGAGGAACCATGTTCGATATGCTTTCTCTTTCTTGGGAACGGCCTATGCGTAGGACAATTCTCATCGTTGCCGCAGTGTTCACATCAAGCTGCGCAACCACGAACTATTTCTTAGCAGACGGACACCGAGCTGCTGGAACGATTACTCTGGCATGCAACTACGACATGTTCACCTCATGTCCCACCGAGCCTAGCGCCGAGCAAAAGCTGGCTGCCGCGCAGGCATGCATTCGATGGGGGTACGTGGACGCCCAAGCCTTCGGAAGCGTCAAGGATATTCCAGGTCCGGATTATACGGGGCGGCTTGAAATGGTCTTCCAGTGCGTCGGGGACTTGGCGGAATAGACCCGCGCTCCCGAGTTGCACACGAGTAGACAATGAACAATCTCAAACTGAAAATCTTGGAGCATGCATACGCCCAGCCCGGGCTTACCGTAGAAGGATTAGCCGACACCATTAGCCGTGGGCGTAAGACTGAGGAGGATGTCCGCTACCTTTTGAAGAAAGGCTACCTGATCGATGTTAGAGGCATAGAATTGTCCAAAAAGGGCTTATGCTGTATCGATTCTTCCAGCTCGAGAAATCAAATGAAACGAATAGGCATAGGATTGCTGGGCATAGTAGTGTCCGTTGTCACTGTAGTGATAGGGAATTGCATCTGGGACCTCATTCAGTCCTACCGTTAGGCTCTATTGAATTTCGTATGGGTTAGGTGGCATGATGGTTGAGTTTAGCGAGGTTGAGTTTTCCGACGATGATGGGAAAGACGGTGCGGATGGTCTCGATCCGGCGGAAGGGGTCTGCTTGGCCTTCTCCGCATTATCCCAGGCGTTTGAGCCCCGCGGTAGGTTGACTGAATGACCAGATATCGATCGCTTTCAGCCGCTCCGCAGCGCTGTCCCGCCTGCTTCCTGAGGCCTTCGGCCGAACGCAGGACCACTTCATCCAGCGACGCAATGCCCTTGAGAGGGCTGTGAACAAGAAACTGAAAAAGGAAGTTGGCCTCTTGGAGGCATTCAAGGATCGCCGCCAGGGGCAGTTGGCGATCCAACCCGCCAAGTCTGGTGAGTTGGAAGGAATCAAGCTGACCGCGCTGAACGGGCCCGGCGAGAGATCGAGATATCCAAGACGAATACTGGAACAAGATAGAGAAGACGATGACCACCGAACCCCACCCTTACATCAAGGTCATCCGCGTCATGACGCCAGCGACGTCTTTGCATCAACTTGGTGAGCGAACAGGCAGGGCTGTGTACTAATAGGCAAGCGGAAGCGATTTGATATGAGCATCGAGATCGTCCGGGGCACCAGCTCCAAACCCGTAGCCAGCGACAAGCTGGTCAATATTTTTGCAGACCAAACGCATTGGTCTGGGCAACTGTTTATTGGATATCCGGTAATCGGCACCCAGGAAGGACCGCACCGAATAGACGCCCTATGGGTATCACAGCAAAAGGGGGTTGTCATCTTCGACCTTATAGAAGGACACGATCTCGGCGATTACCAATTCCGTCAGTTCGACTCCGCCAACATGATCGATGCCAGGCTGAGAACGCAGTCAGATTTGGTCGAACGGGGGAAGTCTCGAAAACTACGTGTGCCAATTCATACAATTTCGTTCGCACCCACGATAAACCAACTGGTTTCCGAAAATCCCGACTACCTGCTGACCAGCCCGGACTCGATCCTTGACGAACTTGCACACTTTGAGTGGCCGAAATGCAACCACGACCTGTATCGAACTACCTTGTCCGTCATAGAGAATATTTCCACCATCCGCCGGAAACGCGGCAAACGGACTGTCAGCCAAGAAAAGTCCCGCGGAGCACGGCTCAAAAACCTGGAGACATCGATCGCCACCCTAGACCATACGCAAAACAGGGCCGTCATCGAAACGGTTGAGGGGCTGCAGCGCATTCGCGGTCTGGCGGGATCCGGAAAGACCATTGTTCTGGCGCTCAAAGCGGCCTACTTGCATGCTCAGTATCCCGAGTGGCGGATCGCCGTCACATTCAATACACGTTCGCTGAAGGGGTTTTATAGACAGCTGATTCGAGATTTCCACATTCAACAAACCAACGAAGAACCCGACTGGGAGAATCTGCGCGTCATCAACTCCTGGGGCGCACCTGGCGGTGCGGAACGAAGCGGCATCTACTATGAGTTCTGCCGTCTGCATGCAATTGAATATCTTAATTTTGGGTCCGCGAAGAGCAGGTTCGGGCAGGATGGTGCCTTTGCCGGTGCTTGCGGGCAAGCGCTTAAGCAAGCGAAGGCGCACAACCAAGCCTACGACGTCTTGCTTGTCGATGAGGCGCAAGATCTACCGCCGCAATTCCTCAGGCTTTGCCACGCATTCCTAAAAGAACCCAAACGTTTGGTTTACGCTTATGACGAATTGCAGAATCTCTCCGGTGAATCCTTGCCATCGCCCAAACGCATCTTTGGAGCCCCGTTCGGCGATGGCGCCAACAGTCATGCCAAGCGTGATCTGGTCCTCCCAACGTGCTATAGGAACTCGCGGCCGGTGTTGGTAACCGCCCATGCGCTGGGCTTCGGCATATATCGGTCTCCGCCTCCAAAGGAAGAAACGGGTCTAGTGCAAATGTTTGATCATCCAGGCCTTTGGAAGGATGTGGGATATCGGGTTCAAGATGGAGAACTGAAAGAGAATGTCGCGGCAACGCTCTATCGGACGGTAGAAGCAAGCCCCAAGTTTCTGGAAGAACATTCTTTGATAGATGACCTAGTGCGGTTTGAATCATTTGACGATGAACGCGAGCAGGCGAAATGGCTAGTCGAGGAAATCGGAAAGAATATCGAAGAGGATGAGCTGCTTCCCAGCGACATAATGGTCATTAATCCAGACCCGCTCACTACTCGAGAAAAAGTAGGAACGGCGCGAGCGCTACTGCTGGATAAGGGTATTCGCTCCCACTTGGCCGGTGTCGACACCGCTCCGGATGCATTTAACATGCCGGCTGCCGAATCGGTGACCTTCACCGGCATTCACCGCGCCAAGGGCAATGAAGCGGCAATGGTGTACGTTATCAACACCGATGATTGTCAATCCTCGGCTTCCAGTCTCGCCCATATACGCAATCAACTGTTTACCGCAATCACCAGAAGCAAGGCGTGGGTGCGCGTGCTGGGCGTCGGCTCCCGCATGACAGAACTGATAGGAGAATACGAGAGGTTGAAGGCCAACGAATTCAAACTCCATTTCAAGTATCCCTCACTCGAGGAACGCAAGCGCTTGCGCGTCGTCCACCGCGACATGACGCAAAATGAACGTCAACGTTTAAGGGGCAGCAATCACAGTCTCAATGAGTTTATTCGTAGTATCCAACTAGGCGAAGTTCGCCTGGAGGATATCGATAGCAAAACATTGGACAAACTACAAGCCTTGCTGCAAAAGCGTTCTTAATGACTCCGGAAGCAACCGTCAATCAGATCAACCGCTTGATCAGATACTTGGTGGAAACAAGTCTGGCGGATGACCAGCAGTTTGCGTTTCTTCGCGAATCGCAGGTAGCTGAAATCACGTTCGGACGCTCCATCGACCTATCCGGCGCGTTGGGAAAGGTCTCATATTCCGAAACTTACGAGAATTTTATCCGCGACCGCGCGTTCAACGTCAAGTTGCTCGACGGCGCTTTGATCCAGATGCTGTATATGTTTGCGGACGGCGAGCTCAGGCAGCACCGTCTCGCCTTTTTGCCCGCCCCTCATCTGGAAGGATTCGAGCGTGAAACCAATTCATACATCGAAGACAGGATCTATGCGGAAATCGTCGCCAGAGACATTCTGCCGTTGCCCGTCCGTTTCGACTATGACGCCCGTGATGGTCGCCACCAGGATATCGCACATCCGAAATCGCACCTGACGCTTGGCGAATACGCTGATTGCCGAATCCCGGTGACGGCACCCTTGACTCCCAGCCGGTTCGTCGATTTCGTTCTTCGCAACTTTTACCGAACACGCCGAGGTGACTTTACCGCTCATCTTCCTATATTCGTCGACAGTTTCCCTGAGTCCATAACCCCCGCGGAACGTTCCGTGCTGCACATGGCCGTTCCCCTAGGCCGACGCCATAGTGGCCCATGATCGCCGTCTTCGCCGGCATCCGGAACGAGAACGACTTCTACAGCCACCACTACCTCTCGGAGCTCTTCGCCAATGGCATCAACGCCGCCAGTGCCTGCCACAGCCCATACACCACCTTCTATCCGAACCATGGGCGCCCCATGACCCGAGCCATAGTAACTGCGCCCTATGGCGCCATGCCCCCTTTCAACCCGGATCCCCATAAAAAGCCAAATGGGAATTGCCGGCAGGCTTCAGGCCGAACCAGCATTTAACAGCCGTTCGTCACGGATGCTTTGAAGCTGATCGCGCACGGCCGCGGCCTCCTCGAACTCCAGGTTTTTGGCGTGCTCCAGCATCCGGCTTTCCAACTGCTTCATCAGCCTGCCCAACGCCTTGGGATCGGCCGGCGCCTCCACCGTCGGCCGGCCGCGCGGCCCGCCCTTCTTGCGAACGGCGCCGGGGGCCGGCGCCCGGGCGCCGTCCATGATGTCCGCCACCTGCTTGCGGATGGTCTGCGGGGTGATGCCTTCGGCTTCGTTGTGGGCCAGCTGCTTGCTGCGGCGCCGCTCTGTTTCCGCCATGGCTCGCTCCATGGAGCCGGTCATCTGGTCGGCGTATAAGATGGCCCGGCCGCGGACGTTGCGGGCGGTGCGGCCGATGGTCTGGATGAGCGAGCGCTCCCCACGCAGAAACCCTTCCTTGTCCGCATCGAGAATGCCCACCAGGGACACCTCCGGGATGTCCAGCCCCTCGCGCAGCAGGTTGATGCCCACCAGCACGTCGAACTGATGCATGCGCAGATCGCGAATGATCTCCATGCGCTCCACCGTGTCTATGTCTGAATGCAGATAGCGCACGCGAATGCCGTGATCGTCCAAGTAGTCCGTCAGATCCTCCGCCATGCGCTTGGTCAGGGTGGTCACCAGCACCCGTTCGTCCCGGGCCACGGTTTGGGTGATCTCCCCAAGCAGGTCCTCCACCTGGGTTGAAGCCGGACGCACCAACACCTCAGGGTCCACCAGCCCCGTGGGCCGCACCACCTGCTCCACCACTTGGCCGGAGAAATCCCCTTCATAGTTTCCGGGCGTGGCGGAGACGAAGATGGTCTGCGGGCTCATGCGCTCCCATTCATCGAAGCGCAGCGGCCGGTTGTCCAAGGCCGAGGGCAGGCGAAAGCCGTATTCCACCAGCGTTTCCTTGCGCGACCGGTCGCCTTTGTACATGCCGCCCAGCTGCGGGACGGTTACGTGGGATTCGTCTATCACCAACAGCGCATCCTTGGGCAGATAGTCGAACAGCGTGGGCGGCGGCGCCCCGGGCGCCCGTCCGGAAAGGTAGCGGGAATAGTTCTCGATGCCGGAGCAGTAGCCGAGTTCCCCCATCATCTCCAGATCATAACGGGTGCGCTGATCGAGGCGTTGCGCCTCCACCAGCTTGTTGCAGGCCTTCAAGTGGTCCAGGCGTTCGCGCAGCTCCGCCCGGATGTCATCGAGCACATTCAGGATGCGCTCACGGGGGGTGACGTAGTGGGTTTTCGGGAATACGGTGTAGCGCGGTACCCGATTGATGACCTCGCCAGTAAGCGGGTCGAAAGTGGATAGGCCTTCAATCTCATCGTCGAACAGCTCCACCCGCACCGCTTCCGCCTCGGATTCCGCTGGAAAGATGTCCACCACATCGCCCCGCACCCGGTAGGCGCCGCGCTGCAGGACGGTGTCGTTGCGGGTGTACTGCAACTCCGAGAGCCGCTGCAGGATGTAGCGCTGATCCACCCGGTCCCCTCGGTCCAAATGCAGCACCATGCGCAGGTAGGACTGCGGATCGCCCAAGCCGTAGATGGCGGACACCGACGCGACAATGATGGTGTCGCGCCGCTCGAGCAGCGCCTTGGTGGCGGACAGGCGCATCTGCTCGATGTGGTTGTTGATGGAGGCGTCCTTCTCGATGTAGGTGTCCGAGGCCGGCACATAGGCCTCCGGCTGGTAGTAGTCGTAGTAGGAAACGAAGTACTCCACGGCGTTGTGCGGAAAGAACTCCCGGAACTCGCCATATAACTGGGCGGCCAAGGTTTTGTTCGGCGCCAGCACCAGAGTCGGGCGCTGCACGGCGGCCACCACATTGGCGATGGCGAAGGTCTTGCCGGAGCCGGTCACCCCCAACAGGGTCTGGTGGCTGAGGCCGGCCTTGAGCCCCTCCACCAAGCCGGCGATGGCGCTGGGCTGATCGCCAGCCGGCTCATAGTCCGCCACCACCTGAAATTCCGCCACCGCCCGGGTCATCGCCAATCACCCAATGGTTCCTGAACCGCCAGGATGCGTTCGGAAACACCGTATCCCATTCCACGAGTCATCGCAAAACACCCAATGGTTTCCTGAACAGTCAGGGGCCTGCACCGTAGGAAGCAGCAAAAGCGACAAAACCACATCGCCGCGCCCCTGGCCGGTTCTTCGAGGAAAACATCGCGCCACATTTCACGGAAGCGCCCCTTCCCAGCTTTCACGAAAGCGATCCCTCCCAGCGATTCCAAAAGGTCACCTGCCCGGCGTCCAGGCGCTTGGCGCGCCTCAGATTGGCCCCCTTGCTGTAGGCGACGGGCAGCATGACAGTCAGCACCGCGTTTTCCGGCATGTTGAGAATCTCGGCCACCTGTTCCTGACGGGCGGCCAGCAGGGAGGTCCAGGTGGCGCCGATATTGCGGGCGCGCAGAGCCAGCATCAGGGACCAGGCGGCTGGCAGAATGGAGCCGAAGTAGCCGACCTGGGCGGCGATGCCCTCACCGGCGGGCGGGACGGCGTTGCACACCAGGATCATGGCGGGAATTTCATGCAGGCGGGCGATCAGCGCCTGCTGGGTTGGTTTGATCACAACGCCCCGCTCCGCCGCCAGCTCCAGCAGGGCTTCCCGGTACAGGGTCGCCAAGCGGGCCTTCGGCGCCGCATCCGTGACCACCACGAACCGCCAGCTCTCACCCGCCAAGCCGATAGGCGCCTGCACAGCCAAGCCGATGCAGTCCAAAATGACCTCGGGCTCCACCGGGCGGTCAAAGTCCAGCCGCCGGCGCACGGAGCGGGCCGTGGCCAACACCTCATCCACGCCAGCCAAGTCCTTCACCCGGTCAGCTTCCTCATCCGCATCCTTCATATCCAGCCCGCTTTCCCATGGGCCAGCGCCGATGCGCCGGCGCCAACCCCGCCAACCGCCAAGACCCCGCCACCGGACTCGCTCCGCCGATCCTTGCCCATGAGGCCACCACCGCAAGGCCCGCCAACCCAAGACCCCGCCGTCAGACTCGCGCCGGCAAGACCTGGATGGGCCCCGACGATGACCGCACATGTCCGAGCCGCCAAGGCAGTCATGGCCGCGCGCGCCGGCAAGACCTGGATGCGCCCGACAATGACCGCATTGCCGGGCGCGGGTCCGTGCGGGCCGTTGTGCGCCAGCACCAGGGAGCGGCAGGCAAGTCCACCCCCAACAGAAACACCGCGCAGCGGGCCGATGGGCATACTGGGTTTTGCGCCGCGGGCAAAAACCGTATTCTACAGCACCCACCAACCGAGGCCAGAGCGCCATGCCGGACGCGGAAATTCAGGAGATACGCCAAGCGGTGCGCACGCTGTGCGCAAAGTACGGCGAAGGCTATTGGCTGCAGCTGGACCGGGAGCGGGGCTATCCAACCGAGTTCGTCGCGGAACTCACGGCGTCCGGTTTTCTCACCGTGCTGATTCCAGAGCAGTACGGTGGCGCAGGCTTGGGACTTTACGAGGCCGCAGTGGTGATGGAGGAGTTGTGCCGCTCCGGCGCCCACGCCGGCGCCTGCCACGCGCAGATGTACGTGATGGGCTCCGTGCTGCGCCACGGCAACGAACAGCAAAAGAAGGCCTATCTGCCAAAAATCGCCGCGGGCAAGCTGCGCCTGCAGAGCTTCGGCGTCACCGAACCCACCACCGGCACGGACACCACCAGTTTAAGGACCACCGCCCGGCGGGATGGCGACGCCTATGTGGTGAACGGCCAAAAGGTGTGGATCAGCCGCATCGAGCACTCGGACCTGATGGTGCTGCTGGCCCGCACAACCCCGAAGGCGCAGGTGCGCCGCAAGACGGAAGGCCTTTCCGCCTTCATCGTTGACGTTAACCAAGCCAAGGGCAACGGCCTGACCATCACGCCCATCGAATCCATGATCAACCACCATAGCTGCACCCTGTTCTTCGATGACCTCAGGGTGCCGGCGGCCAATCTTCTAGGCCAGGAAGGCCAAGGCTTCAAGGTCATCCTGGACGGCATGAACGCAGAGCGCATCCTCATCGCCGCCGAATGCGTCGGCGACGGACGCTACTTTATCGACAAGGCCAGCGCCTACGCCGGCGAGCGGGAGGTCTTCGGCCGTCCCATCGGCCAGAACCAGGGCATCCAGTTCCCCATCGCCCGCAGCTACGCCGAAGTGGAGGCCGCTTGGCTGATGGTGGAGAAAGGCGCCCGCCTGTTCGATGCCGGCGAAAAATGCGCCGCCGAAGCCAACATGGCCAAGATGCTGGCATCCGAAGCCTCCTGGCGCGCCGGCGACGTCGCCATGCAGACCCACGGCGGCTTCGCCTTCGCCAAGGAATACCACATAGAACGCAAGTTCCGCGAAACCCGCCTTTACCAAATCGCACCCATCTCCACCAACCTGATCCTTAGCTACATTGGCGAGCATGTGCTGGGCATGCCGCGGTCGTTTTGATGGCGTGGAGGTTGGGCATGGCTGTCGGGCGCCTGCCCCTTTGGCGTGTTCTAGCTCAGACACATTTGGCACACTCCCGGGGTGACCGGGAGAGCGGCGCCGAGGCTGGGAAGCCCCCGCCCCGGCGCCGGAT
>CAYGBY010000055.1:0-17307 GCA_964348115.1 uncultured Pseudomonadales bacterium | reverse complement strand
GAGAAAAAACGGCTCCCGGCAGGGCCAACCCAGATAGTGCTAACAGGCCCTAGAATAATCCTAGGATTCCGGCCGCTAAGGCGAATGCTCCTTGTTCAGAGGTTCCCTAGCTGCGCGGAACCGGGGCAGTCCCGCCATCCAGCCAAGGCGGCGAAGCGGACATGTCGCCGCGACGCTCAGGCGCTGGGTCCATGCGCACATGGAACCAAACCTGCCCTTGGGCGCTTGGCGCCAAGCGGCGGCGATAGGTCCACTCAAGGGCCTGAACCGCGGCGGCGGAGGCGGCGCCCGGCGCGGTCTCTTCGCTAAGGGCCAACTCGGCTTCCGTCAGAAAGGTCCTGCCGCCATCGACGCTGAAGCGGATGCGGCAGCCCCGACCGCGGGCGGAGCCAGACAGGTAAGCCGCGCCTTCCGGGATGGGGTTGGTGATGATGATGATGCCTGGATCCAAAGCCACGGGGCTTGCGTTCCTAAAAGTGATGGTGAAACGCAGTTCATCGCCGGGCGCCACCAAGTCCGCGTCTTCCAGACGGGTTTGCAGGCGGTCACCCTCAATGGCCGCCGCCACGCGCTGCACCTGTGTGGACAGCTGCACTTCGGCGCCAAGCCCACCCGCCAACAGGGTCAACAGGGCGCCTGCGACAGCGCGGATGCCCGCGTTGGGAGCTTTCGCGCCAAGCGCCTTAACGGGCCGCCAAAAGCGGTTTCCTTTCAATGCGTTGGCTGCAAGCCCAAAGGATTGCCGACGGCGCAAGCCGCGCTGGCCGCGCCCAATCATCACGGCCTTTGGCGCGATGTGCGCGCTAGCCGGATGCATCGCCGAACATGCTTGCGGGGCCGCGCCCGAGGCATCCTCCGGCGCGGTCCGCCGCCCACAGCGCCATGGACGCAAGGCGCCGCCCACGGCCTACTCCATGCCCCGCAGCACCAACATGGGCGGGGACGACACCAAGCGCCGGGCGCCCGCAAGCCCCACGGCCAGCACCAGCGCCGCGCCCACCACCGGGCCCAAGACCCACAAGCCAGGGTGGGCGCGGGCAGGCAGCTCGAACACCTGCACTTGCAACAGGGCCACGGTGATTTCCGACCCCACCACCGCCACCAGCCCGGAAAACGCCCCCAAGAAAGCGAACTCCGCCGCCAGACTGCCGCTGATGAGGGAGCGGGCGCCGCCCAAGGCCCGCACTAGGGCGTACTCCGCCAAGCGGGCGTCGCGGCTGGCCTGGATGCTGGCGATCAGCACCAGGCACCCGGAAGCCACCACCAGCGCCAGCACCAGCTCCACGGCCTGGGTGACCCGGTCGATGATGCTCTGCACCTGCTCGACGATGGCGTCTATCTCGATCACCGTGACGGTGGGAAATTGCGAAAGCAACTGGTTCAGGAAGGCCTTGCGCGCCGGCGGCAAGTGGAAGCTGGTCATGTAGGTGGCCGGCAGGCCGCGCAGGGCGGCCGAGGAGAAGATGATGAAGAAGTTGGGCTGCATGCTCTCCCATTCCAGGGTACGCAGGCTGGCCACTTCGGCGCTGACCCGCTGGCCGCCGATGTCAAACTCCAGCATGTCGCCCAGGCTCAACCCCAAACGGTCGGCGTACTCATCCTCCAGGGAGACTAGCGCCCGTTGCTCATCAGGCCCCCACCAGGCGCCCTGCACCAGCTCGTTGTCCTTGGGCAGGGCGTCCGTCCAGGTCAGGTTGCGCTCCGAAGACAGACCCACCTGCTCGCCCTCCGGGGTTTTGCGCAAAGACTGCGCCCAGGTTTTCGCGGCAACGCCGTTGACCGCCGTGATGCGCCCGCGAATCATCGGGTACAGCGGACCTTGCCGGTCCGTGTTGGCGTCCAGCAGGGCGTTCATGGGGGCTAGCTGCTCCGGCGTCACGTTCATCAGGAAGTGGTTGGGGACATCCTCCGGCAGCGCCATGCGCCATTCATCAACGAGCGCCGTGCGCAGCAGCACCAACACCAGCAGCAGCATGATGGCCAGGCCGAAGATGAGAATCTGCGCAATGTTTTCCCGTCGCCGCCGCTGCAGACCGGAAAGCGCCAGACGCAGACGGCTGCCGGCCTGCATCCCCAGCACCCGGCCGCCGCGCAGCAGCAGCCAAGCCAAGCCTGCGAACACCAGCAGCACCGCGCCGGCGCCCAGCAGGGTCCAAAGGGTCAGCAACAGGCTTTCGCTATACCAGATCAGCAGCAGCAGCGCCCCAACTCCGGCGGCGCCATAAGTCAGCCATTGGGACACTGGCGCCACGCCCAGATCCCGCCGCATCACCCGCATGGGGGAGATGTTCTTCAAATGCAGCAACGGCGGCAGAGCGAAGGCCAGGGCGCAGATCAACCCGGTGATGGCCCCTAGGAAGAAGGGCTTGACGCCGGGCAAGGGCAAGGCCACCGGAATCAGCGCATCAAGCGCCGCCACGATGAGCAGATGCAGGACGACGCCAAGGCTTAAGCCCAAGACAACGCTAAGGGCGCCCACAACGGCCAGAATGCTGAAAAAACCGTACAGGATGCGGTTCGGGCCAGCCCCCAAAGTCTTGAAGATGCCCACATGGTCGTAGTGGCGGCGGGCGTAGCGGTGCGCCGAAAGGGCCACCGCCACGCCGGCCAGCAGCACCGCCAGCAACCCGCCCAGCAGCAGGAAGCTCTCCGCCCGGTCCATGGCGCGGCCGATGCGCGGGCTGCCTTCGCGGACGCCCACCCAGCGGAAGTCCGCCGGCAGCGTCAAGTCCTCCTTGAGAGCCTCCAGCGCGGCCTCCGGGCCACGCAGCAGCAGCCGATAGCCGATGCGGCTGCCGGGCTGCACCACTTCAGTGGCCGGCACATCGGCCAGGTTCATCAGCAGCCGCGGCCCTAGGTCGAAGAAGCTGCCCCCGGCATCCGGCTCCTTGACCAGCACGCGGGTGACCTTGAGCTGGGCTACGCCAACCTCCACCGCGTCCCCTAAGGCCAAGTCCAAGGCTGGGAAAAGGCGTGAATCCATCCAGATCTCGCCTGGTGCGGGAACGCCCCGGGCAACCGTTCCGGGCTGAAACGGCGCTTCGGCCACGATCAGCTTTCCCCGCAATGGGTAGCCGTCGCTCACCGCCTTGACGCTGACCAACTGGCTGCGTTCGGCGGCGCCAAACACCATGGAGGGAAAAACCAGCACATCGACCGTCCGCAACCCCCGTGCGGCGGCGCGTACACGGTACTCCTCCGGAATGGCGCGGGAGGCGCGAATGGTGCGGTCCGCGGCCAGAAAATTCGCCGATTCCGCCAGCAGCGCCCGATGCAGCCGGTCCACGAACAGGCTGATGGCGGTAACTGTGCTGATGGCGACCAGCAAGGCCGTCAGCAACAGCGCAAGCTCCCCGGAACGCCAATCGCGCCATGCCAAGCGCGACGCCATGCGCAGGTTCATGCCTTGATCCTCCCAGCGGCCAGCTCCAGCACCCGCCGGCAGCGCCCAGCCAGGCGCTCGTCATGGGTAACCAGCACCAAGGTGGTGGCGAAGGCGGCGTTCAATTCAAACAACAGGTCGATGATGCGGGCGCCGGTGCGGGTGTCCAGGTTGCCAGTGGGCTCATCGGCGAACAGCACCGTGGGGCGGGAAGCGAAGGCCCGGGCGATGGCGACCCGCTGCTGCTCGCCGCCGGACAACTGCCGGGGGTAATGTCCAGTGCGATCCTTCAGGCCTACTTGGTCCAGCAGCTCCAGGGCGGCGCCGGCGGCGTCGCCGTCGCCTCTAAGCTCCGCCGGGAGCATCACGTTCTCAAGGGCGGTGAGGCTGGCGAGCAGTTGGAAGGTCTGAAACACAAACCCCACATGTTCGCCGCGCACCCGCGCCCGCTGCTCCTCATTCAGGGCGGTGATTTCCCTTCCCGCCAGTTGCACGCTGCCGGCGCTGGGCAGATCCAGTCCCGCCAGGATGCCCAGCAGCGTGGTCTTGCCGGAGCCGGAGGCGCCGACGATGGCCAGGCTTTCGCCAGCGTTGATTTCCAGGGCAATGCCATCCAAGATGCGCAATTGACCTTCCGCCGTTGGGACGCTTTTGGCGACGCCTGCCGCACGAATGACAGTCGAATTCATAAATCGGGCCAAACCTGCAAGGATATTGAGGATGCGCCAAACAGCGTGGGCGCTTCTAATTGCATTCGCTGCCGCTATTGTACCGGCTACGGGAGCCTTGGCGGCAAACGCCGGCCAAGCCGCCACCGTGCTGGTGTTTGGCGACAGCATCAGCGCCGCCTACGGAATGCCGCGGGAGCAGGGCTGGGTGGCGTTGCTGGCGCAGCGTCTGGCGGAAATCGGGCCAGGCCACGCAGTGGTGAACGCCAGCATCAGCGGTGAGACCACCAGCGGCGGGGCCGCCCGCCTGCCAGCGGCCCTCGCCGCCCACGACCCGGATCTGGTGATCATCGAACTCGGCGGCAACGACGGCCTGCGCGGCACGCCGGTGGCCAGCATCAAGCGCAATCTGGGCCGCATGATCGAGGCGGCGGATCCAACGGCCCGTCAGGTGCTGCTGGTGCCCATGCAGTTGCCCCCCAACTACGGGCGCCGCTATACGGAGCAGTTCCGCAACGTTTTCGCTGAAGTGGCCGACGCTCACGGCGTACCCTTGGCCGCCTCCTTCATAGACGCAGTGGCCTTGAACCCCGAACTGATGCAGCGCGACGGCGTGCATCCCAACGCCGCAGCCCAGCCGGCGCTGCTGGAAGCCCTGTGGCCGGCCATCCGCAGCCTGCTAACCCGGCTTCCGCAACTTAGCGCCAATCCCAGCCCAAGTCATTGATTTTTCGTCGTCGGTTGCGGAAGCCGGGCTAAGGGACTGAAGCGGGACAACCCAAAGACAGGCATGCCGGCCTGCAATTTGGACATGTGGGGCTGAAGGGTCTGGTTGCGAGGGGCGCCCAACGCAATGTCGGCGGCGGCTGGCTTCATCAGTGGTCAGGGCCGCTCCTTACCCGGCGCGACCAAGCGCTGATCGAATACGAAGCACTCCCCCTGCCAGCGGTTGTGCGCCTCGGGCACGGTTTCCAGGTAGCCCAGAATGCCGCCCTGCAATTGGTAAACCTCTTCGAACCCCAGGTGCAGAAGGTGCGCCGACGCCTTTTCGCAACGGATGCCGCCGGTGCAGTACATGGCGACCCGGCGATGGCGGGTGCGGTCCAGGACCTGCGCGACAAAGGCGGGAAAATCGCGGAAGCTCTCGGTATGCGGATCCAGGCTGTGCGGAAAGCGGCCCAGCGCCGTCTCGTAGCTGTTGCGCACGTCCAGCACCGTCACCTCAGCATCCTCCAGCAAAAGGTTCCAGCACCGGGCATCCACATGCCGCCCGCTGCGTTGCAGGGGGTCCGCCCCCGGTTGGCCGAAGGTGACGATCTCCGGCTTCACCCGCACTTTGAGCCGGTCGAACACCCTATTGTCCGCGCCGCCGCCAGTGTAGCGCACGGGAATCCCGCGAAAACGCGCATCCTCCCCCAACGCCTGCACGAACGCCTGCAGCCGGGCCCGCGGACCGCATAGGGCGGCGTTGATGCCCTCTTCAGCCAGCAGAATGGTGCCGCGCAGCCCGAGACCGCTGGCTATGCCGTGCAGGCGGCTGCGCAGCACATCCAAGTCCGCAAGGCGCACAAAGCGATGGAAGCTGGCGACGTTCACGCCAGCGTCCGCCAAAACGCCACCAGACGCCGCTCAGGCTCCGCCCGCCGAAGCTGCGCCCCGCCCCTTGCCGCCACCTAGGCAAGGCGGCGACAGCGGCGCGGCGCCGAAGCGGCGACGCCACTCCGCCGGGGTGTAGGCGTGGATGGACAGGGCGTGCACCGGGCCGGCCAACTCCTCCGCCAGCAGGGCATTGATGCGCCGGTGCCGCGACAGCAGGCGCTGGGCGGTGAAATCCTCCGACACCGCCACAACCTTGAAGTGCGACTCCGAGCCGGGCGGCACATTGTGGTTGCCGCTTTCGTTGCGCACTTGCAAATGCGCCAAGTTCAGCCCCCCGGCCAGCTTGCGCTCAATGCGCTCCGCAACGCTCATGCCGCACCATCTGAAAGCCAATGGAATGCCATTGTACCGCTTTATCTAAATGTGCAAACGGTCGGTCGGCGCGGCCGCGAATCCTATTCCAGCGCCCGTTGAATTCGACTTCCGAACGGGACCTGAAGGCACTGCGCTTTCGATGGTTCGCAGGAATCTCGCCGGGGCGCGACGACAAACCCGAGGCATCAGCGAAAATCCGTTAGAATTCCTGGCGGGAAACAGCGTCAAGAGGAACACATGCTGGCCATCATCTCACCAGCCAAGGCGTTGGACTTCAAGCAACGGGCGCCAACGCGCAAATCCACCACGCCGCTATTCCTCGATGACTCCGCCAAGCTGATGGAGCGTCTGCGCGCCAAGGCGCCCCAAGACATAGCCGATCTCATGCACATCAGCAGCGATCTAGCCCATCTGAACTACGACCGCTACGCCGCCTGGCGTCCGCCGTTTAGCCGGCGCAACGCCAAGCAGGCCATGTTCGCCTTCAACGGGGACGTTTATCGCGGGCTGAAGTCCGCGCAATTCGATGAGCGGGACCTAACTTGGGCGCAGAAGCACCTGCGCATTCTCTCCGGCCTGCACGGGCTGCTGAAGCCCCTGGACCTGATTCAGCCCCACCGGCTGGAGATGGGCGTACGCCTGCCCAACGATCGGGGAGCGGATCTGTACGCCTTCTGGCAGGCCAAGGTCACCAAGGCGCTGAACGCGGCCATCGTCGCCCAGCGGCAGCCCCTGCTCATAAACCTGGCCTCCAGGGAATACTTCAGCGTGGTGGACAGCACCCAGATCGAGGCGCGCATCATCACCCCGGTGTTCAAGGATCTGAAGAACGGCCGCTATAAGTTGATCTCCTTTTTCGCCAAGCGGGCCCGGGGGCTGATGGCGGCCTACCTGATCAAGAACCGGGTCGCCACCTACAAGGCGCTTAGGGCTTTCGACTGGGAGGGCTATCGCTTCAGCGCAGGGGATTCCACCGACAACCAGTGGCTGTTCCTGCGCGATCAGGCGCCCTAGAAGCCGCCCAAACGCCACCCCCCCGGGAACAGCGGGGCGCTGGGCGCACACGACTGTTCAAGGCTCCCTATCGCATCAGATCGCCCAACTGGGCTTTGCGCAGCACCAACGCCTCGCCTTTCACCTTGCGGATGCGCTGGTTAAGCAGCTCCACGCCGAAGGAGAAGGCCATGGCGAAGTAGATGTAGCCCTTGGGGATGTTGAGATCCAGCCCCTCGCCTATAAGCGCCAAGCTGATGAGGATGAGGAAGCTCAGCGCCAGCATCTTCACGGTGGGGTGGCGCTCCACAAACGCACTGATGGCCTTGCTGGCCAGCATCATCACACCCACCGCGATGACGATGGCGGCCACCATGATCTCCACCTGCTCCACTAAGCCTACGGCGGTGATGACGGAATCCAAGGAAAACACCAGATCGATTAGCGCCACCTGCGCCAGCACCCCGGCAAAGCTCACCGCCTTGACCTTGCGCTCCCCAGTCTCGCCGCCCTCCAGGGAGTTGTGCACCTCCAGGACCGCCTTGGCCATCAGGAAAGCGCCGCCGCCCAGCAGGATCAGATCGCGAATGGAAATGGCGTTGCCCCACAGGGAGAACAGCTCCGCTGTGAGGGACATTACCCAGGTCAGCGACAGCAACAGCAGGATGCGCATGACCATGGCCGCGCCAAGCCCCAAGTAGCGGCCCCTGTCGCGCTGGTGCTCCGGCAGCCGGTTGGTGAGGATGGAGATGAAGACGATGTTATCGATGCCGAGAACGATCTCAAGCGCCGTGAGCGTCAGGAACGCCGCCCAAACCGATGGGTCAAGAAAGACCTCCATGCAATTGGCCTCTTAGAAGTGTTGCGGGAATTGAAGCATGTCTCGCCCATCGGATCATGCCCAGCGGGCGCCGGATTCCGCGGCATCCAATGACCTTTCAGACATTTTCCTTACAGAGCAAGCACTTTGGGATGGCCCTGGACGCAACGCCAGCACAGTGGGGGGCCGTGGCCGCGCTTGGGTTAGACTAGGCGCCCCTAAACAAGCATTCACGGCCATGTCGCAACCAGACATTGAAATAGAGGCAGCGGTGTTTCGCCGGCTGCTTAGGCACCTCGACGAGCACAAGGAGGTGCAGAACATCGATTTGATGAACTTGGCGGGCTTCTGCCGCAACTGCCTGTCCAAGTGGTATCGGGCGGAAGCGCAGGCGCACGGCCTGAGCATGGATTTGGAGGAGGCGCGGGAACTGGTCTACGGCATGCCGTACGGCCAATGGAAGGCCCAGCATCAACAGGAAGCCTCCGCCGAACAGCTCAAACGCTTCCAGGAGGCCCAGCAGCAGCAGTAGGGAACCTCTGGGCAGGCCCCACACAATGCGCCGCAATACCGTAAGCGCGCCCTTTAGCCCCTCCCGAAGGGCAAACGCAACCTGTTCAGAGGCTCCCTAACATCCGCGCCAGCATTTGCGCGGCGGCGGACTAGCGCCGGCGCTGCAGCAAGCCCAGCAACAGCCCGGCAAGCACCGCCGGCGCCGCCAACAGGGCCACTAGGCCCAGGCTCATGCCCAGCAGCGGCACGAGGTCCGCCGTGCGCACCCCGTAGGCGTCCGCCAGCCAATAGATGCCGCCAGCCGCCGCCACAGCGCCCAGCCCAATGGTGCGCGCCAAGCGCCGGTGGCGCAGCGCCGGACGCCCGTTCGCCACAGGCCGCAGGCGGGCCTGAACCGCCGCGGCCTGCCCCTGCTTGTCGCTCAAGTCCATGAAACCGCCCCTGCTCGCGCAAAACGCCCTAACAACAGCTATCATAGCCTCATCCAACACTTGAGTACGTTCATGCGCCACTATCGAAGTCTCCTCCTGCCGGCTTTGTGCGCGATCTGCGCAGGCGTGGCCAGCCCTTGGGCAGCCGCCAAGCCACCTGAAGACCCTATAGGCGCACTTGAACCTCTGGATGTCCACCCGCGCACCAGTACGACCATCGTGGAGCAGCTGCGCCACAACCACTATCTGGAATTGGACCTCGATGACGAAACATCCAGCAACATCTTCGCTAACTACCTGGAAACCCTAGACGGCGCCCGGGCCTACTTCACCGCCCAGGACATTGCCGAGTTCCAGCCCTACCGCCACAGTCTGGACGACGCCTTGAAGCGCGGCGATCTGGCGCCTGCCTTCCACATCTTCAACCGCCACCAGCAGCGCACTGCGCAACGCTTCGAGAAGCTGCTGGCGGAACTGCAGCAAGGCGTGGGCGGCTTCGACTTCACTGTGGACGAATCCGTTGAACTGGACCGCCGCGGCGCGCCCTGGCCGGCGGACGAAGCCGCACTGGACGAACTCTGGCGCAAGCGCCTGAAGAGCGCCGTGCTCAACATGCGCCTGAACGGCAAGGCGGACGATGAGATTCAGGAACTGCTGACAAAGCGCTACCGAAACCGCTTGAAGCAGGTGCGGCAAACCAAAAGCGAAGACGCCTTCGGCCTGTTCGTCAACGCCTTGGCCAACGCCTATGATCCGCACACCAGCTACTTTTCGCCCCGCTCATCGCAGAACTTCAACATCAACATGTCCCTGTCCCTGCAAGGCATCGGCGCGGTGCTGCGCAACGAGGACGACTACACTTCCATAGTGCGGCTTGTGCCAGCCGGTCCGGCGGACAAATCCGGCAAAATTCGCCCGGCGGACCGCATCATCAGCGTGGGCCAAGGACGCTTCGGGCCGCTTATAGACGTGGTGGGCTGGCGGCTGGACGACGTGGTGGAGCTTATCCGCGGGCCCAAGGGCTCCACGGTGCGCCTGGAAATCATGCCGGAGGAATCCCAAGAGCAGATCTCGAAGATCGTGCAAATCCAGCGCAACACCGTGAAGCTTGAGGAGCAGGCGGCGCAGAAGAAAGTGCTGACCCTTGGCCGGGGGGCCCTCAGCCGCACCCTTGGCGTGATTGAAATCCCCAATTTCTACGTGGATTTCAAGGCGCAGAAGGAAGGCAGCCGGGAGTACCGCAGCACCACCAACGACGTGAAGCGCCTGATTGAAGCGCTCAAGGCCGAGGGCATCGAAGGCCTGGTGGTCGACCTGCGCAACAACGGCGGCGGCTCCTTGCAGGAAGCTGATCGCTTGGTGGGGCTGTTCATCGAGTCCGGCCCCACCGTACAAGTCAAGACCGCCCGCAAGCGCCCCAACATATACACCGACAGCGATGAGTATCTAGCTTGGGGCGGGCCTTTGGCGGTGCTTGTGAACCGCCTGTCCGCCTCCGCCTCGGAGATCTTCGCCGGCGCCGTTCAGGACTACGGGCGCGGCATCGTCATCGGCAGCCGCACCTTCGGCAAGGGCACGGTGCAGTCCTTGGTGCCCCTCAACCGGGGGCAACTGAAGATCACCGCCGCCAAGTTCTACCGGGTGTCCGGCCAAAGCACCCAGCACAGGGGCATTCTGCCCGACATCGAGTTCCCGGAAATCTACGATGTGGAGCACATAGGCGAAAGCAGCCTTGATGACGCCATGCCCTGGGACAAGATCACCCCGGCTGTCTATCACCGCGCCAACGACGTGCAGGCAGCCCTGCCCTACCTGCGCACGCAGCATGAAGGCCGGGTGGCCGACAACCCGGATTTCGTCTATCTGCGCGCCTTGGCGCAGCGCATTCGCCAGAACAACCTCAAGCAGCATCTTTCGCTGAATGAAAATGAACGCCGCCAGGAGAAGACGGCGGAGGATGCCTGGCGGCTGGCGTTGGAGAACGCCCTGCGCACCGCCAAGGGCGAACCCTTGCTGGCCAGCCTCGATGACCTTGAGAACGAGGAGTCAGCCGCGGAAGAAGCCGAAGAAGAAGAGGCCGAGGCGGACCCGATGGAAGACCCCATGCTGGTGGAGGCCGGTGAAGTGCTGCTGGACTTCATCGGCTTCGGCCGCCAAGTGGCGATGGTGGAGCAGCCCGGGGCGCCCACCGCCGCACCCCTTGACCAAGCCAGCCCGGCCACCGCCAAAGCCCCCAACTAGTGTGCTGTCCCGCAAGTAAGTGGGTGTTAGTCGCTAGTGTCCTGTATCAGAAATAAATATACAGTAATCCATGGTTATGGCACCGTGCTTCAACGCAGGGAGGGACCGTGCCATGGCGAACCATCACACGCGGGAGAACCCGCAACCCACCGACGAGCAGAGGCGGGAGCTGCGGCGGCGCAAGATCGCCCAGGCGCTGGCCCTGCGGGCCCGCATTGTGCTGGCGTACGCGGAGGGGCCAGCGACCAGGCCGTGGCGAATGCGCTGGGAACGACTCGGGCGACGGTGGGCAAGCGGCGCCGACGGTTTCCGGCCCGAGGCTGTGACGGCCTCCTCGACGAGCCTCGCCCAGGGGGCGCCGCGCTCGGTGGGCGGCGAGGCCGTGGAGGAGGTCGTGACCCGCACTTTGGAATCGACGCCGCGGGGGGCGACGCATTGGAGCACGCGCTCGATGGCGGCGGCCAGCGGCTTGAGTCCGGCGACGGTGAGCCGCATCTGGCGGGTCTTCGCCCTGCAGCCGCACCGCGACGAGACGTTCAAGCTGTCCAAGGATCCGCTTTTCATTGAGAAGGCGCGCGATATCGTGGGGCTGCACCTGTCCCCGCCGGAGCGCGCCGGAAAGACGCACCCATGACTGCCGCCGCAATGGCGTGACCTCGCTCTTCGCGGCCCTGAACGTCGCCACGGGCGAGGTGATCGGCAAATGCTGCCGCCGGCATCGCGCCGTCGAATTCAAGAAGTTCCCAACGATCATTGACAAGGCCGTTCCGCCGGAGCTCGAGGTCCATCTCGTTCTGGACAACTACGGCACGCACAAGACGGCCATGATCCACAACTGGCTGGCGCGCCGCCCGCGCTTTCACCTGCATTTCACCCCGACAAGCGCCTCGTGGCTCAATCAGGTCGAGCGCTGGTTCGCGGAAATCACCCGCCGCCAGATCCGCCGCGGAAGCCATCGCAGAACTGGAGAAGGCGATCAAGGAGTATCCGGCCATCTGCAACAAACAACCGAAACCCTTCGTCTGGACCAAAACCGCGGACCAGATTCTGGAATCCGTCCAGAGTTGCTGCAATCGAATTTGTGATGCAGGACACTAGGCCATTTTGGCTCCCGGCAAGGCGCGACGACGCCCCGTGGCAGGCCCCACACAAGGAGGAGCAATGCGGCCGGGGGTCAAAAGGGCCACGAATAATCACACTAACGCCCCGGTAAGGCGTTCTCCGCGACCAGTCGCAGTCACAAAACCACATAGACATCATCATTGATGGAGAACCGCAAATGATAGCGAAACCACTGAAGACCGCCGAATTGGCGAAGCTCGGATTCAATGGGGAATCCGAGCCCACCGTCCTCGACTAGGGCTGGCATGCCCTCCCTTCTGCGGCAGCGGAACGGCCCTCGCCGCCGCCGCAAACCTAAATCGGCGGTGGATCGGCATCGACATATCCCCGATCGCCATCGACGTGGCGAAAAACAGGCGCCTGCAGGACAGAAACGTGCCGGTGAACGGCGGCGCGGCGTGGACGGCTGGGGAAAACCGCTCACGCCGACGAACGGGAGGCTAGCGCCGGCCCAACCGGCGAGCGGCAGGCGTTTCCAAACGACACCCTCCGGCGGAATGTGGGGAATTTCCCAGTCCATGTTGCCCATAGCGCAGCCTTCGCATTGTTTTCGACAAAAGGCTTTTGCTGAGTCTTCGCGCCGTGCGCGATCCCCTCCGTGAATCAACCGCCCGACTTGGGATTCAATGTAAACTCGGAGGGAATTTCCAGTTGGCGCAATTGGCCTTGGGGCAAATCGCAACGGAACGAAACATGATTGAAGTTTGCGGAGCGGATGAATGGATGAAGCCCAACGGGAAAGGATTGAGGAATACGTCAATCTGAGCGACCGGGCGGTGGAGCCGGTGTTTGTCGGACGTCAGGACCTGTTTGGAATCGCCGCCAAAGCGGCGCGGGCTTGCGCGACAGGCCATCCGGACGGGCAGACCCTGTGCGTGTCCGGGCCGCCGGGCGTCGGCAAGTCGGCCTTCATCGCGGCGCTCCGAGGGCGTGCGCTGGCTGATTGGGAAGGGCCGCCGACGCTAGTGGTGAAAGTGGACCCTTGGCGGCTGCACGACGCCCGCTTCACATTGGAGCGCGTGGCGCAGGCCCTTGCGGAGAAGGACGCCGCACGGCGCACTTGGAAGAAGATGAAGGCCGCCGGCGCACGTGTCCGCGGCTTCTCCGTCCTAGGTCTCGGCGGAGCCATCGGCCCCAAGGACCCAAAGGCCGACTTCTTGGCGGAGGGCCTCGCCAAGGCGTTGGCCGATGCGCCGGAAGGCTTCGTCCTGTGCCTGGCGGTTGATGAGGCGCAGATGCTGAAGCCGACGCCAGGCGGCGCGGCGAATGAACTGCTGGCCATGATTCATGCGGGCGTCTACGCCGATTATCCGATGTTCGTCCTGTTGGCGGGCCTTTCGCATTTGCCGGACGTCGTTCGACCATCCATATCAAGGCTGGCCGACGGCCGGGCCGTCCGCATGCAGCCGCTGTTCAGGGATGAGTCCCGGACGTACTTGGAAAGGACCTTGGATCACTTGGAGCTGCGGGGGAATCGCCGAAGCCGCCGACGGCTCATCGATTGGCTGGTGGTGGAGTGCAGCGGGTTTCCGCAGCACTTGCGGGTCGCCATGACCGCGGTGGGTGAGGAGACCCTGCGCACGGACAGCGCAAGTCTCCATGATTTCGACATGCGTCGCTTGGCGGATGACGTCGGCGCGCGGCGCGCCGAGTACTACAAGGGCCGTTTGGCGGACCTTGAGGATGCCTTGCCGGTGATCCGCGCGCTGTTCGGGAAGTGGGGTCCCGAAGGCGTCCGGAAGACGCAGGCAAAGGATGACGCGCAGGATCTGATCATGGAGCAGAAGGATGGACGAATGGTCCAGCTGCGCGATGCCGGGCTGGATTCCGGGCACCGGCTGGTCAACGCCATGATCGCCCGCGGCCTGCTGGCGTCGGACGGGGCGTTGGACGAGCATTGGCGCTGCCTCATTCCGACTCTGAGGGGATATGTTCAAACAGGCATGTTCAAGACCGCATCCCCGCCGGATTTGCGTCGAGGCGGCATCGGCGAATAGTGCGGAGCTACCCGTCCACGCGACGATGGACCCGCGCCGCCCAAGGCGGAGGCGCGCCGGCTGGCGCTGGATGTCTTAAACCAACGGCGCGATGTTCCGGAGAGCCATAACGGGCGCGGTTGATCCGGCGGCGGACTTGGGCGCCTGAAGATGGCCTAGCTGCAAATCAACCTGCCGCCCGATACTCCTCTGGCGATCAAGGCGGCGATCCTGGCCTTGGGCCTCACCGCCTGGGCGGTCACCCTTCTGGCGCTGCCGACCGTGCTGGTGCTGGCCGCGATTTGGCTTTACCGCGCAATAACGGGGTGAAAACGCCTAGCTTGGCAGCAGGAATTCCAGGGAGCGGGTGCTGATGGTTTCCAGCAGCGCCTGCTGAAACGCCTCCAGCCCGAGGGTGTGCTGCTGTTTGTGGCCGTAGCGGCGCAGCGTCACTGTGCGCTCCGTCTGCTCCCGCTCACCGATGATCAGCAGGTTGGGAATCTTCTGCGTCACCCCCTGGCGGATCTTCTTCGGCACCGTATCGCTGGATGGACTGCGTTCGGCGCGCACCATCCGCCCCCGCAGGGCGGCCACAATTTCATCCGCATAGGCGTCAAAGCGTTCGGAAACCGTCAGCAACCGCACCTGCACCGGCGCCAACCAAGTGGGGAAGGCACCCCCATAGTGCTCCAGCAGGAAAGCCACCATGCGCTCATGGGTGCTCAGGGGCGCCCTATGGATGCAGTAGGGCACGTGTCGCTCCCCATCCGCCCCCACGTAGTGCAAGCCCAGGGACTGCGGCTGCGCGAAATCCAACTGCACGGTGGACAGGGACTCCTCCCGCCCCGTGACTGTCTTGAACTGAATGTCTATCTTGGGGCCGTAGAAGGCCGCTTCGCCCACGCCATCGACATAGTTGACCCCCCGCTCGCGCAGCACCTCCTCCAGAATGGCCTCGCAGCACCGCCAAGCCTCCGGGTTGTCAACATATTTGTCGCGGCCTTTGGGATCATCCGGATCCCTGCGGGACAGGCGCACCACGTAGTCATCAAGGCCCAGGATCCGATACACCGCCTGATACAGCGCCATCACGGCCTTGAATTCGTCCTTGATCTGCTGCTCCGTGCAGTAGATGTGCGCATCGTTCATGCACATGCCGCGCACCCGCAGCAGCCCGCTGACGGCGCCGGAGGCCTCCCAACGATAGACTTGCCCGTACTCCGCCAGCCGCACGGGCAGATCCCGGTAGCTGCGTGGCGCCGCGGCGAACACCTTATGGTGATGTGGGCAGTTCATGGGGCGCAAGCGGTAGGCATCGCGCACCTTCTCCACATGGTCATGGAGGTGCAACGAGGACTCCGCATTCAGGAACGTCTCATCCCCATCGCCAGTTCTGTGCGGCGACGCCTGCTCGGCGGCGGACGGAGGTTCGCCCTCCTGTGCGCCGGCGGCTAGAGTCTCCGTGACCTGCATTGCCGGATACATGTCCGCGGCATAGTAGGGCAGGTGCCCGGACTTGAAGTACAGCGCCTCCCGCGCCAGCTGGGGCGTGGCCACCCGCTGATAGCCCGCCTGGAACTCCAGCTCCTCCGCCAACTTCTCCAGTTCGCCGCGCACCACCGTGCCGTTGGGCAGCCACAGGGGCAGGCCCGGGCCCACGTCCTGATCGAAGGCGAAGATGCCCAGCTCCCGGCCCAGTTTTTTGTGGTCGCGCTCCTGCGCCTGGCGCCAGCGGGCCACATGGGCTTCAAGCTCATCCCCGCTGGCGAAGGCCCAAGCGTAAATGCGGGTCATCATAGGGTTGCGCGAATCCCCCCGCCAATAGGCTCCGGCGACGCTGCGCAGCTTGAAGGCGTCGCGCGGCAGCTTGCGGGTATCCGCCACATGGGGGCCTTCGCACATATCCAGGAAGGGGCCGTTGCGGTAGAAGGACAACTCGCTCAAGCCGTGCTTGTCGATTAGCTCGGCGCCATACTCGCGCTTGTAGGGCTCCCCCATCTCGTCGATGCGAGCCAAGGCCTCCGCCGCCGCCAAGTCCTCCCGGTAAAAGCGCTGCCCCTTTTTGATGATCTTGCGCATGCGCCGCTCGATTTCCGGGAAATCCGCCTCACTGAGCGGCGCGGACAGGATGAAGTCATAGTAGAAGCCATCGGCGATGGGCGGCCCAAAGCCCAAGGTGGACCCGGGCCGCAACTCCAGCACCGCCTGCGCCAGCACATGGGCGAGGCTGTGCCGGATGCAATAGAGCGCATCCTGGCGCCGCTGCGCGCCACTATGTTCAAGGGAAGCCATGCAGCCGTCCGTTATTCTCGCCCAAGCTCCCGGACACGCCCCGCCTGCCGCGGCGCCGGGACCGGGCTGCGCAGCCTAGCCCAACCAGCCCAACTAAGACAACCAGCGTCTAGACCGCGACTGGCCTAAAACCCACGGCGCTCGGCGTTGATGAGCTCGATGGCGTAGCCGTCCGGATCTTTTACGAAGGCGATTTCCGTAGTGCCGCCCAGCACTGGGCCAGCTTCCCGGGACACTAGGCCGCCGCGGGCCTTGATATCGGCGCAGGCTTGGTAGACGTCGTCCACCTCCAGGGCCACATGGCCGAAAGCGCCGCCGTGATCATAGCTGTCCACGCCCCAGTTGTAGGTGAGCTCCAACACGGCTTCGTCCTCTTCCGCGCCGTAACCCACAAAGGCCAAGGTGTATTTGTAGTCAGGGTTGTCGATCTTGCGCAGCAGCTTCATGCCCAATACCTCGGTGTAGAAGCTGATGGAGCGGTCCAAATCGCCAACCCGCAGCATGGTGTGCAGAATTCGCACAATATCTCCCTAGCAGTTTGATTGGCTGATTTAAGCAAAACTGGGCGAACTTTGCACCCAGTGAACGACAAACCCACTGAAAGGAGACCGATCCATGAACATCAAGTCCATGCGGATCAAATCGCACCGCAGTTTCGCCGGCGATGAGCCGGTACACGAGGTTCCGTTTAGGCTTCACAGCGGCCATTATTCGTCAAGCCTTGCTGGGGTGGATGGCGCCGAAGCCAGTGCGCCTTGTCGTTGGCGGCGGGCGGCCAGGAGGGCGACAGTTCGGTTACGGCTCACGTCAGCGTGGCTGCCGGGACCAGTCCGGCGGAAGCCAGTCCGGCGGAAGCCACTTCGGCGAACTGGGCGTGGTGGCCGCCGGGGGCCTT
>CAYGBY010000054.1:0-17555 GCA_964348115.1 uncultured Pseudomonadales bacterium | reverse complement strand
GGACGCCTTCCTGCGCCGCTGCTTCTTTCACTACATCAGTTTCCCGGACCGGGAGACCATGCAGGAGATCGTGGAGGTGCACTTCCCTTCCATCAAGGCCGATCTGGTCAAGGAGGCCATGGAGATCTTCTTCGACGTGCGCAAGGTGCCGGGCCTGAAGAAGAAGCCCTCCACCTCGGAACTGATCGACTGGTTGAAGCTGCTGATGGCGGACGACATACCCGACGAGATACTCACCAATCGGGACACCAGCAAGGCCATCCCGCCGCTGTACGGGGCGCTGGTGAAGAACGAACAGGATGTGCACCTTCTCGAGCGCCTTGCCTTCATGAACCGCCGCGACGCCCGCGGCTGACGCCATGCTCATCAACCTGTTCCTCACCTTGCGCAAGTACCGGGTTCCGGTCACCATCCGCGAACTGCTCGATCTGCTGGCGGCGCTGAAGCGGCGCATCGTGTACGCCAGCCTGGACGACTTCTACCTGCTTTGCCGCACCTGCCTGGTGAAGGACGAAAAGAACTACGACAAGTTCGACCGCGCTTTCTCCGCCTACTTCCGCGGCCTGGATGATCTGCACGGCATGCTGCAGGCGCTGATCCCGGATGAGTGGCTGCGCAGGGAGTTCGAGAAATCCCTGACCCCGGAGGATTTGCAGAAGATCGAGTCCCTAGGTGGACTGGAGAAGCTGATCGAGGCGTTCCGCGAGGCCAAGGAAGCCGCCGAGGCGGAACAGGCCCGCCAAGCCCGGGAAAATCAGGAGGGGGAGGATCCCAACCGCACCGGCGGCAAGGGGCCGGGCGGCGTCGGCAAGGGCAAAAAAAGCAAGGGCAGGAAGGTGTGGCAGGAGCGCCAGTACCGGGATCTGGATGACTCCGTTGAGCTTGGCACCCGCAACATCAAGATGGCCCTGCGCCGCCTGCGCAAATTCGCCCGCACCGGCAAGGATGAAGAGTTGGACATGGACAACACCATCCGCCACACGGCCCACAACGGCGGCATGTTGGACATCAGGATGCGCCCGGAGCGCAGGAACACCGTCAAGGTGCTGCTGTTTTTGGACATCGGCGGCTCCATGGATGCCCACGTGAAGATCTGCGAGCAGTTATTCTCCGCCACCCGCACGGAGTTCAAGCACATGGAGAGCTTCTATTTCCACAACTTCATCTACGATTCCGTGTGGAAGGACAACCGGCGCCGCATGACGCAGCGCATTCCCACTTGGGAGGTTCTGAACAAGTACGCCCAGGACTACAAGGTGGTGTTCGTGGGGGACGCCACCATGGCCCCCTATGAGATTACGCACGCTGGGGGCAGCGTGGAGCATTGGAATGAGGAGCCGGGCGCGGTCTGGATGCTGCGCTTCACGGCGCTTTATGACAAGTTGGTGTGGATCAACCCCACGCCCCAGGAAACCTGGGAGTATTCCACCTCCGTGGGCATGACCGCCCAACTGGTCAATGGCGCCATGTATCCCTTGACCATTCGTGGTCTGGAGGAAGGCATGGCCGCGCTGACCAGATAGGTTGCCCTGCGCCTAGCCCGCACACTGCGCCAAGGGCGCTTGGGATGCCGGCCGACGGAAACAATGGGAAATCACGTTTAAGGCCGTAAAAGTGCAATAAATCTTAATAATACGCAACAAAAAATGGAGAAATAGTCTGATTATCCTGTTGTTTAGTCAGAATGTAGGGTGCTAGACTCAATGCCCTTGAATGGAAGGGTGGAGGTGAACGCACCCTGCCCTGATGCGCTTTGCTTGGCGCTGATGTCGCGCTGGCGGGGCAACCAATAGCGAACCCCCTAGAGTGCTAGGGTGAAGGAGAACTGGAAATGCTGAATGAAAAAATGAAGCCGATCGCCGTCGCGGTTGGCGCTGTGTTTGCCGGGTCCTTGGCTTCCGCTGCGCTTGCCAATGTGGAAGGCGATCTTTTTGCGGCTGATGAACTCGACGAAGCGCTTAACCTAGTCGCCGATGCGGATGAAGATGGGGGCGACGCCGAGTCTGAGGATGGCGACGGCAGCTGTGGCGAAGGCTCCTGCGGCGAGGGCGAAGACGAAGGCTCCTGCGGCGAGGGCGGAGACGACAAGGACGCCGAGCGTTCCTTCTTGGCTGGTGACGACGACGAAGAAGGCGGAGACGACGGCGAAGACGAAGGCGACGGCGAAGGTGAAGAGGGTGATGAGGACTCCGGTGAGGAAGTTCTGCATCTGTTCGCTGGCGACGACGAAGAAGGCGAAGGCGACGAAGGCGACGACGCTGACGACGCCGGCGACGACGATGGCGAGGATGAGGAAGGCGCCGAGGAGGAGGCTTAACTAGGGCCTCGCCTCATCGGCGCCGCCTAGCAGCGCGGTGAACTCGCCGCTGTCGGGCGCAGGCGTGGGTCTGCGTAGGCAGTTGCTGGGCGAGCTCATCGCGGCGCCGCCGCAGGCTGTGGACTTTCTGGAGCTTGCGCCGGAGAACTGGATTGGAGTTGGTGGCTCACGTGGCCACCAGTTCCGCCAGATCTCTGAAAAATATGCGTTGGTTTGCCATGGGCTCTCCCTGTCCATCGGTGGGCCCGCGCCCTTGGACTTTGGCTTTCTGGCCGAGGTGAAGGCGTTCTTGCACAGCCACAAGGTGCTGGCCTACACGGAGCACCTGAGCTATTGCAGCGACGAGCAGGGCCATCTTTACGACCTGATGCCCATTCCCTTCACGGAAGAGGCCGTAGTCTATGTGGCGGACCGCATCCGCCAGGCGCAGGACGCGCTGGAGTTCCCCATCGGCATCGAGAACGTGTCCTGCTACGCCACCCCCGCCCAGGAGCTCTCGGAGATGGATTTCATCAACGGCGTGCTGGCGGAGGCGCGCTGCGGCCTGTTGCTGGACGTCAACAATGTCTATGTCAACAGCGTCAACTTCCACTACGACCCACACGAATTCCTAGCGGGCATTGATGGCGACCGTACGGTCTATGCCCATGTGGCTGGCCATCTGGTGAAAGCGCCGGATCTGCGCGTGGACACTCATGGCGCCCCGGTCGCGGATCAGGTGTGGGAACTGCTGGACGCGGCCTGCGGACGCTTTGGCCCGCTGCCCACGGTGCTGGAGCGGGATTTCAACATCCCGCCCCTGGACGAACTGCTGGCCGAAGTGGCGCACATCCGCGCCATTCAGGCGCGCCATGCGCCCCTGGCCGTGGCCCTGTAGCCCCGGCCGGCAACGCAGACGCCAACCCGCGCCGCCGCCGCAGCAGCGCCAAGAGGGTCGCCGGCCTGAGCAAGCCCAGCCTGTTGGAGGTGCAGCGCGCCTTCGCCGCCAGCATTCGCAACCCGACCGAGCAGCCGGCCGCCATCGGTGTGCCAGCGCAGCGCATGGCGCTCTACCAGGAACTCTTCCGCAAGAACGTGGAGCGCTTCCTCGCCCGTATTTTCGCCCCTGCGAAGCGGCTGTTGGGCGACAGCCTGTGGGGTGCGCTGGTGCGCGGCTTCTACCGTCGCCATCCCAGTCAGTCCCCCTATTTTCGCCAGATTGGGGGGGCTTTCCTGGCGTATCTGGAATCCCGTCTGGGCGGCATTGACGAAGGGTGGGAGGGGCGCAGCGGCGGGCGCCGCCTGACAGCGCAACTGGCGGATGCGGATGTGCCGCCAAACCTGTTGCTGGAGCTGTGCCACTTTCGCTGGGTGAAGTTCAGCCTGCGGTTGGCGCAGGACCCCGAACCGCCGGCGAACCTGGATCCGCAAGGGGATTTGCTGCATCGGCGGGTGCTGCTCTCCCCCTTGGCCTGCCCGCTTGCCTACCGCTATCCGGTGCATGCGCTGGAAGCGCGGGCGTCGTCCCTGGGCCCGGAGCGGCCGAGCTTCCTGATCGCGCGCCGCTGCGGGGATGGCGAGGTGCGGGTGTTGGTGTCCAATGCCCTGACCAACCGCCTGCTGGAACTCCTTGGCGAGCAGCCTAGTGGGCGCGCCGCCCTAGCCGCCTTGGCGGCGGAGTTGCCGGGCGTCGCCAAGCATCGCCTGGAGGCCGAAGGCGCCGCCATGCTGAACCGCCTGCGGCGCGCTGAAGTGCTGCTGGGTGCGCAAGGCCGCACCGCTGGCGACGCCAGCCAAGCCCCTGCGCAGTTCTAGGGAACCTCTGAACAAGTCGCATTCGCCCAGCGCCCCGCTGCTTGCGGGCGGAGACGGCGTTGCGGCCATGGCAAGGCGAGCTGTGGCGCGGCGGGGATTCCGCAGTCCGCGCCGCGGGGCGCCCTTCGGGAGGGCCTAAAGGGCGCGCCGGCTGTGTTGCGGCTCATTGTGTGGGGGGCAAGCCACGCGGCTTCGCCGCGCCTTGCCATTACGCCCTTTAGGCTCCTCTGGGCTTCCGGGACTTGTTCAGAGGTTCCCTAGGAGCGTGCGCCGCGGCGGCGTTCCGGCAGGCGTTGGCGGGATGCGGATGTGGAATAATCAATCAAAGCATCTTGTAACTGGAGCTAGTACGGAAGTATGGTGGCCTAACGCTGTTGCGTGAAAGTTTGCCTTGCCGAAACAATGAGCCTTCTGGTAGTCGAAACTGGTCCGGAGGGGGCTTCTCCGCTCGCGGATCAGTTCACCCACATGGGGTACGCCTCGCTGTCCGCCGGCAACCTCAAGGTGGCCGCACGCATGTGCGACCACGCCCATCCTGAGCTTATCGTATGCGATCGACTGGATTGGTCCGAGGCGCTGGCTGGCCAGTATCGCTACATCCCCGTCGCCTTGGTCGCCAAGGAGCTTTCCACCGAACTGCTGTGCAAGGCCATGCAGGCGGGTCTCGCCGATGTGTGGAAGCTGCCGGGCAGCAGCGGGGAGTTCCGCGCCCGGGTTGCCGCCGTGCTGGAGCGGGCCAAAGCGGTGGCTGGGCAGCTGGAGGCGCGTCTGGATCACTTCGTCAAGGACCTTAAGCGGGATCAGCGGGCTGGACGCCACGTGCAAATGGGCATGCTGCCCCCCAACCCCATGGCCATCGATCGCTACCGCCTGCACCACCGCATCGTGCCTTCGCTCATCCTGAGCGGGGATTTCGTGGATTACTTCCGCATCAACGACCGCCATTTCGCCTTCTACGTCGCCGATGTGGCTGGCCACGGCGCCTCGTCCGCCTTCGTCACCGTGCTGTTGAAGAACTTCTCCCGCCGTCTGCGCCGGGAATACCGGCCAGCTATGATGCGCAATCCCGGCATGATCCTGCAGTGGCTGAACCAGGAGCTGCTGGACCAGCACATGGACAAGCACGTGGCATTGCTCATCGCCATCTGCGACCTCGGTGAGAACAGTGTGTGCTTCGCCAATGCCGGGCACTATCCGCCGCTGGCTTTCGTTTCCGGCGGCCAAGCCCGCTTTGCCGAGCTGCGTGGCAAGCCCATTGGCCTTTTCGATTCGGTGGCCTATGAAACCGTCACCCTCAACCTAGCCGCAGGGGACCGGCTGGTGATGCTCACGGACGGCGTCCTGGAGGCGCTGCCGGAACACAGTCTGCGGCGGAAGGAGCGCAGGCTGCTTGAGGCGGTGGCGCGGAATGATTCCATGGACGGGCTTTGGCGGGCGCTGGAGTTGGCGGAAGGGGAGGACGCCCACGGCCCGGACGACATCACCTGCCTGATGGTGACGCGGGAGGCCTGAGGTGTCGGGGCGAATCATGGCGGCCGCCTATGACGGGGTGTACGAGCTCAAGTTCGTTGGCGATGTGCGGTTGACCTTCAACACCACTATCGATAGCTTCATCGAGAGCATGTTTTCCGATGCGGCGTTCAAGTCTGTGTTGCTGGACCTCTCCGAACTGCAGGGGATAGACAGCACTTCCCTTGGCTTGCTGGCCAAGCTCTCCATAGAAGCCAAGCGCTGTTTCGACTATGTGCCTACGCTGGTGTCCACTCGGCCGGACATCACCCGCATCCTGCACACCATGGGTTTCGACGACATCTTCCGCATCATAGATTCACCCTTGCGGGAAAGCGGCCAGTTGCGGGAGCTGCCCCGGGTGGCCAACACCGGGGAGGATGAGCTGCGCACCAAGGTCATAGACGCCCACCGCACGCTCATCTCCATGAATGCCCGCAATCGCGACACCTTTACGGATCTGGTGGCCGCCCTTGAGGAGGAGGACGAACAAGCCAAGCGCCAGCCGAGGGCCGCCTCCCGGTGAAGAGCTGGCCCTGTTTACGCATTTTTTCTTTTTTTCTCCATTTTCACTTCATTTTTTGGTTGCGCCCTTGTATAGTCTTCGCCCATTAAGCCCCAAGCGGCGGAAATTGGCAGCATGATTCCACAACGCACGATTCGCCGGCCGGTCCACGCCATCGGCGTCGGCGTCCATTCGGGCCAGAAAGTTCGCATGACCATGCGCCCTGCCGGGGAGAACACTGGCATCCTCTTCGTTCGTACGGACGTAAACCCGAGCCGCGGCGCACACGCCCTGGCGCACAACGTTTCGGACACCACCTTGGCCACCAGCATTGCGGAAAACGGCGTGCAGGTGTCCACCGTGGAGCACCTGATGTCCGCCCTCTGGGGTCTCGGCGTGGACAATCTGGTCGTGGAGTTGAATGCGGAGGAGGTGCCCATTATGGATGGCAGCGCCGCTCCCTTCGTCGCGCTGATCAACTCGGTGGGCTTGGTGGAGCAGAGTGCGCCCAAGGAGTTCATTCGCATCAAGCGTGAAATCCGCGTCACCCAAGGGCAGGCTTGCGCATCGCTCTCCCCCCACGAGGGCTTCTGCGCATCCTACACTTTTGTGGCGGACCATCCGGTCTACAACCGCTTCCCCAAGCGGGCTCGCCTGGACTTCGCCAAGGTGGCCTATGTGGAGGACGTAAGCCGTGCGCGTTCCTTCGGCTTAGTGAGCGAACTCGACCAGGCCAAGGCCATCAACAAGTGCTTAGGGTCCAGCCTGGACAACGCAGTGGCCATCGGCGACCGCGAGGTGCTCAACGAAGAAGGGCTGCGCTATCGCGATGAGTTCGTGAAGCACAAGCTGCTCGATGCCATTGGCGACCTGTACCTGCTGGGGCGTCCGATACTCGGCGTCTTCAGCGGCCACATGTCCGGCCACGCGTTGAACAACAAGCTGGCCCGGGCCCTGCTGCGCTGCGAAGACGCTTGGCAACTGTCCAGCCTCGGCCGGGACGACGCCTGGGGCCAAGCCATCATGCCGGCCGCCATCCGGGCCTGAAGCAAAGCCCTGCGTCCCCGGGGCGGGGCCCTAGGCCCGCCAAGTGGCGGCGCGCAGGCAACGCTATAATCCAGCGCCATGAACGTGCGTACGCGAGTCGCCCCCTCGCCCACCGGAGACCCACATCTAGGCACCGCCTATGTGGCGCTGTTCAACTGGGCCTTCGCCAAGGGGCGGGGCGGCGATTTCATTCTCCGCATCGAGGACACGGACGCCTCGCGCAGTTCCGCCGCCTCCGAGGCGCGCATCCTCGCCAGCTTGAAATGGCTGGGCCTCGGCTGGGATGAGGGGCCGGACGTCGGCGGCCCCCAAGGCCCCTACCGGCAGAGCGAACGCAGGACGATCTATGCCCGCCATGCCCAGCAGTTGGTCGATCAGGGCCACGCCTTCCACTGCTTCTGCACGCCGGCGCGGTTGCGCCAGATGCGCAGCGAACAGCGGCTGGCCGGCGCAACCTCGGGCTACGATGGCCACTGCCTAGGTCTTTCGGCGCAGGAAGCCGCCAAGCGCAGGGCGGCCGGCGAGCCTTCCGTCGTGCGCATGAAGGTGCCTAGGGAGGGCCTGTGCCGCTTCCGGGATGAGCTGCGCGGAGACTTGGAAATACCCTATAGCCAAGTGGACATGCAGGTGCTGCTGAAATCGGATGGCATGCCCACCTACCACCTTGCCGTGGTGGTGGATGACCATCTGATGGGCATCAGCCACATCCTGCGCGGCGAGGAGTGGATCAATTCCGTGCCCAAGCACCGGCTGCTGTTCGACTATTTCGGCTGGCCGATGCCCAAGTTGGCGCATCTGCCGCTGCTGCGCAACCCGGACAAGAGCAAGCTGTCCAAGCGCAGGAACCCCACCAGCATCGACTACTTCCGCCAAGTGGGCTATCTGCCCGAAGCCTTGCTGAACTACCTGTGCTTGATGGGTTGGTCCATGCCGGACGAGCGCACTAGGTTCACCCAGCATGAGTTCCGCCAGGCCTTTTCCCTGGACCGCATTTCCTTGGGCGGCGCCTGCTTCGACTTCGACAAGCTGAACTGGCTTAACGGCCAATACCTGCGCGAGCTCGATGAGCAGACGTTCCTGGACCGGCTGCAGGCTTGGCTGCCGGCCCGCCAGCGCCTAAGCGCCCTGGCCCCCTTGGTGCAGGCGCGCAGCCAACGCTTTGCGGACATCGTGCCCCAAGTAGCGTACCTGCTCGGCGACCGGCCGCCGCCCGAACCGGAGGACTTCCAGCACGGCAAACTCAGCCGGGAGCAGGTGGTGGAGGTGCTGTTTCGCGCCAGCCGCGCCTTGGACGCCTTGCCGGCCTGGACCAGGGACGCCCTGCACGGCGCCTGCAAGGCCCAGGCCGAACGGATGCAGTTGAACCTCAGCAACTTCCTGTTTCCCCTGTTTGTGGCCATCAGCGGCCGGCCCGCCGCCCTGCCGCTGTTCGATTCCATGGCCTTCCTAGGCCCTGACTTAAGCCGTGCCCGCCTGCGCGAAGCCTTGGCGGTTCTCGGCCTATCCGGCAAGCAGCGCAAACGCCTGGAGAAGTTGCCGAATTAGGGCCAGTCAAGGAGTCTCCGAACCAGCCCCGTAAGCGCCCTTTAGGCCCTTCCGAAGGGCCGCCCGATGCCGTCTTAACCGACAATCCACAGGTGCAGCGCCGCCATGGCCATGATGGACAGCAGCAGAAAGGTGCCTTGGGCGCCGATCAGGCGTGGGTAGTTGGCCCCTTCCCTAGTGCTCATGCCCCAGGCGTGCAGCAGGCGCAGCGCCACCAAGGCGGCGCCCAGCCCATGCACGGCCGCCGTTGGCGCCCCGCCGACCTCCAGCAGGTACAGGAGCACCAAGGCCAGGGGCACGTTCTCCACGAAGTTCGCCTGCACCCGCTCCGTTGCCCGCGCCTGCCACTTTGGGCGGCTGTCGCGCCGCATGCGCACGAACAGCACTTGGTTGGCCAGCAGTACGCTCAGCAGCCCCAACAGGCCGGCGTAGAGCAGCGTGGCGGGAATCATCGCACCACCCCCGCCAGCGCCAGGGCCAGCCCCGGCGCCAGCAGCGCCAGCCCCAACCAGGCGTACTGATCCACCCAGAACAGCATGAAGGCTTCCGGGCTGCCCTTGGGCGCTTGCGGCTTCTCCCCGCGCCGCAACTGGCGTGGCAGGGACGCCACCCAAATGATCTGCCAGCCAAGCCAAGCTGCGCCAAGCCCAATGATAAGCATCCAGTTCATGATGTCCCCTTCGCTGCTGTTGTGATGATGCAGTCTAACCCGACTTCCGCAACTTAGGGACCTCTGAACAAGTCCCGGAAGCCCAGATGAGCTTAAAGGACGTGACGGCAAGGCGCGGCGAAGCCGTGTGGCTTGCCCCCCACACAGTGAGCCGCAACACGGCCAGTGCGCCCTTTAGGCTCTCCCGAAGGCGCTGGGCGAACGCGACTTGTTCAGAGATTCCTTGGCTGGGGATTTGGGCCAACTCGGCCTGACGTGGGCTCTGGCCCCTACATGGCGCCTGGTTTTCGTTGAACATGCCCCCTTGGCGCAATAGGCAGGCTGACGTAACCAAGTTGAGCGAGGTGCGGCCTGCCTTCAGGCGCGGCGCAGACCCCAGAGGGCGGTGGCCCAGCATAGGGCGATGGGGGCGCTCACGGCAATTGGCGGGGGCAGATCATAGACGGCGGCCATGGGGGCGAAAAGGTCCTGCAGGTACTTGAAGCCCAGGCCGACGACGATGCCGGCGGTGATGCGCACCCCAATGCTGACATCGCGCAAGGGCCCCAGGACAAAAGCCAGCGCCAGCATGATCAGGCCAAAGATGGCCGCCGGCTGCAGGCATTTGCTCCAGAAGGCGATGCGCTGCGCGCTGGCGTCGATGCCCTCGCGCTGCAGATAGCGGATCTGTCGGAACAGGTCCAAGAGGGAGAGGCGGCGCACGTCCATCAACAGCCGTTCGCTCAATAGCTGCGGGTCGATCTGCCCCAGCCAAGGCTGCTCGGCGAATTCCACCACCTCTATTCGCCCATTGCGCGCGCGAATGTCGGCGCCGTCCAGCAATAGCCAATGTCCCCGTTCGCCACCGGCAGGCACAGGCTGAAAGGTCGCCCGCGCCGCCTCCCGGGTCAGCGCAAGTTCGCCCCTGTCATCGAGCCAGTACTGGCGCACACCCAAAAGGTCGCCATTGGCGTCCAAGGCCCTAAGGTGCATATACAGGCGATCCTCCCGATACCAGTAGCCGTTGGCGCCGTTGGGCTGGCTGGGGCTGGCGCCCTGTTGGGCGCGAACCCTGTGCGCTTCGGCCGCCGCCTCTGAATTTGGCGCGGCCCATTCGCCAAGCCAGGCGCCCAGCAGCCAAGCCAGCCCCACCGCCCAGGCCAGGCCGCCAAGTATGCGGTGGACGGACAGGCCGGCGGCGCGCATCACCAGCAACTCTGATTGGGCCGCCAGACGCCCAAGGCCGATCAGTCCGCCGAGAAAAAGAACTTGGGGCAGCGCCTCGTAGGCGCGGCGCGGCAGGGTCAGCACCACATACCAAAGGGCTTGCGCAAAGCCGTAGTCGCCGCCGACTTCCTCCAGCTCTTCAAGCAGGGCGAAAACCGCAATCAGGCCCAGCAGCGCCAGCAGCACCGCCGCCGCCGCGCTGAGCATGGAGCGGCCCAGGTGCAGGTCCAATTGGGTAAGGGGCCTTATCGCCAAGTGGGTCTGCCCAGCCGCAGCAGCAGAAGCGCCGCCAGAATGGCGAACAGGAGATGGGCGGGCCACAAACCCACGGGGCTGGGCAGCAGGCTGGTGGCTAGGGCGTTTTGGTTGGCCAGCAGGGCTAGGTAGTAGGCCAGGGTGGCCAGCACCCCAGGCACGATTTTGCCGAAGCGCCCTTGGCCGGGGCGCACAGGCGCGGTGGCGAAGGCGATAAGGCAGTTGAGGATGCAGAATGCCGGCAGGGCGATGCGCCAGTGCAGTTCGGCGGCGGCTTCCGGGTTCTGCAGGCCGAACAGCGCCTTGGTGGGCAGGGCCTCCTTGTCGCTCACCATGGGGGTGGGGTTGGATTGCATCTTCCGCCCAAGGGTGGCGAAGTGGACCACACGGCGGCTTTTACGGCTTTGCATCTCGTGGCGCACGCCTTCCTTGAGCACCAGGAAGCGGCTGCCGGTGGCCTCGTCCACATACTGTTCGGCGCGCCTCGCCCAAGTGGTGGTGCCGCCGCCAGCCCCCGGTTCGGAAACGAACACTCCGTTCAGGGTGCGGCCGTCTGCGCTGACGCTTTCCAGATAGGTGACCCCTTGCCCGCCCTGGGTCCGGTTGAAGACGCCTGGGCTCAGGCGGCTGAAGCCGGCCTTGCTGCGTTGCTCCACCAGAAAGGCGTCAAGCCGCGCATTGCAGGCTGGGGTGGCCACTAAGGAGAGATAGGCCACAACAGCGGCAAGCAGCAGCACGGCTGGCGCGGTCCAAGCCAGCACGCGGCCGGGCGATGCGCCGCTGCTGTGCAGCACCGCCATCTCGTGCTCTTTGTGCAGGCGGCCAAAGGTCAGCAGCAGGGCGATGGTGAAGGCGAAAGGCAGCATTAGCTGCAAAAAGCCCGGCAAGCGCAGGGCCAGGATGGTCATCAGCGCGTCTGCAGCGTATTTGCCGGCGGCGGCGTCCTGCAGGTAGCCGATGAAGCGTCCGCCCACGGCCAGCACGAACAGCACCAGCAGGGTGACTGCGAAGGTCGCCAGCAATTCCTTGTTGATGTGTTTGGCCGCGGTCATCCGGCATGCGCCCCCTGTGGGCTAGGCGGCGATGGGAGGGACATTATGGGCAAGCGCGCCCCGCAAGCCAAGGCGGGGTGGCGGGGCGCCCAAGGCCGCTGCCGGTGTAGCCTAGCAGTCCCGCCAGTCGCTTAAAAGGTCAGGCGCAGCCCCAGCGAAGCAGTGCGGTCCTTGTTGGGACGGGCCCCATAGGGCTGGCGTCCCATGATGTCCTTGCTGCGGGACAGGTTCTCCAGCCGGGCGAACAGGTCCAGATTGCGGGCGAGGGCGTAGTTGGCGGCCAAATCCAGCACCAAGGCGCTGTCCGTGCGTTGGAAGGGGCCGCAGGCTGCGCGTGTGCAAACCGCGTCCACGTAGTTGGCGGATAGGAACAGATGCCAACGCGCATGCTGGGCGCCCAAGGTCAGGTTGAGTTGATGCTCCGGGATGTAGGGGATGGGGTCGCCCTTGCTGACGTCGCCAAAGAAGTCCGTATCCGCAATGTCGGTGTCGAATTCCCCGCTGATGTGGGTGTAGGCAAGCTCCAAGGGGAGGCTCACCCGGCTTTCCGGCAGCAGGGTGGCGGCGAAGCGCAGCTCCAGACCCTGGACCGTGGCGGCCTCCCCGTTGAAGGCGTCCCCGATTGCGCAGTCCGTGCCGGAGGAGGCCGTGCATTCCCCAAGCAGGTTGTCATAGTCGCTGAGAAACCAAGTGGCTTCCGCCCGCAAGCTTTCGCCCGAATAGCGGGCGCCGGCTTCGTAGTTCAGCGCCTTTTCCTCCTTCACCCCAGGTGCGTTGGAGGGGGCGGTGAAGCCCTTGTGAAGGCCGGCGAAAAAGGAAAGCTGCGGGCCTGCGTTGTAGATGGCGCCGAAGCCCGGCAGCCACACCTTGGTCTTGTTGCTTCTGCTGCTGCGCAGGTTGCCTTGCGCACGGGAGGCGGGGTCCTCCGTCCGTCCCGGCCGGGTTTCCCAACGGGTGCGTTTTTGCTCGATGTCTTCGTAGCGCAGCCCCGGGGTGAAGGTCCAAGGCCCCCAGGTGATTTCATCCATGATGAAAACAGAGGTGGCCCAAGCCTCCTGCAGCCGATTGCCGGCGTTGCCCAACAGCCCCGGGTCGTCCAGCCGCAGGGCGCCGCCCACTTGGCTGTAGGTGCTGTTGCGCTGCAGACGATCTTCATCGTCCTTGTGGCGGCGGGCGCCAATGCTGAGCTGATGTTGGGCATTGCCGGTGGTCAAGCGCCAGGCCAACTGCGCCTGCACCCCTTGGGAGAGGTATTCGCGGGCGTTGGAGCGCACTTGAATGCTGCCCGGCGCCGTATCCAGCGCGCCGTCCAGAACGCCCTGCAACTGCGCCGGGGTGAAGCCGCCCAGGGGCTGCCTCCGGTTGACGGCCTGCACTACGTTGGCCCAGCTGGTGCGGGAGAAGGCCCCTGCGTTGGGGCTGCCGTCGAAGTCGATGCCCTCGGTCTTGAACCAGTCCCGTTCGTGGCTGTTGCGATAGTAGTGGGCGGACAGGTCGATGGCTTCCGTGGGGGTCCACTGGTAGCGCGCTATGAGCTGCTTATGGTTGGTCTCGATGTTGTCCAGGGCGGACAGGCCGTAGCGGCGGAAGGGCGCGGCGGCGAAGTCCGCATCGGTGAGCCCCAGATAGCTTTGCTGCGATTCCTGCTTGGCGTGCTGCAGCTTCAAATCCACGCGATGGACCGCAGCCGGCGGGGCGTAGCTGAACTTCAGCGTGTAGTCCTCAAGATCCAGGCCGGCGTCGCCGCCCCGGTCCACATCCTGGTAGCCGTCCGAACGCCACTGATGGGTTTCCGCCAAAAAGCCGAAGCCAGCCTGATTGCGTGCGCCGTAGTGGGTGTGCAGGCGCCAGCTTTGGTCTTCGCCCCCTTCCAGCATGGCTTGGCCGGCGGCTTCGTCCGGCACTGGGGTGGACAGCATGTTCAGGGCGCCGCCGATGGTGTAGGGCCCCTGCTTGATGGCGGCGGGGCCGGTGAGCACCTCTATGGCGGCCATGCGGCCGGTGGTGGGAAAGTAGTAGGCGCTGGGCGCGGAATAGGGGGCCGGGGCTATCAGCACATTGTCCTCCAGCAGGGTGATGCGCCCGCTGCGCTCCGTGGCCACGCCGCGGATGCTGATGTTGGGGCGCAGCCCGTAGCCGTCCTCCACCTGCACCGACACGCCGGGCACTTGGCGTATGATGCGCTGGATGTCCCCATGGCCTAGGCGTTTGAGCTGTTCCTGGCCGATGTGGTAGGCGCTGCCCGCCAATTGGCTGTTCGACGTCCGGCTTCCCACGATCACCACTTCCTCGATGAAGGCGCTGTCTTCGGCGGCGGCGACAAGACTGGGTATGGCCAGTACGCATACAGTGGCCAGCCCCTTCATGAGTGGCCGAATGTTGCTCCGTTTCAGCGCGCCGGCCGTCAGTCCGGGGCGTTCGGCCGGGCGCCAACCGTGCTGGCGGCGCCCCCGTTTGCGCTGGGTCCCTAGTTGCGCACGGGGACCCTCAGCCACGGGCTTGGCCACGCCTGTGCAGGTGTGCGCTCCGGGGACTTCGCAACCTCGGCGTTGTTCTGGGCCTGGCCATGCCTGCGTGTGCGCAAGGGCCGCATCCAGCGCGATCGTCAGGGCCCTGATGCTTCCTTTTTGGTGCATTTATTCGTCTCCGCGATTCGGGATGAGACATTTGGAAAATGAACAATAATGATAATGAGAACGGTTATCAAGCATGTTCTTGCCTATATTCCCAAATCCGCTCTTTGCCGTGTCGCCTAACCAGACTTCCGCAACTCAGCGCTAATCTGAGCCTAAGGCATTGGTTTTTGGTTGTCGGACGCCATAGGTCGGCACTGCAGCCAGCTTCACGCCATCCGATTTAACGAAAACAAGGCGCTGTGTCGGGCCCATAACCCACATCACGCCGAATTCGCCCAAATCACAGCTAAGTTGCGGAAGTCGAGCTAGGGAACCTCTGAACAAGTCCCGGAAACCCCTTACCCCGAAGGACACCCGCGCCGTACGGGCTGTCGAATTCCCCTTGCGCCTTGGGCTGCCTTCTCATGGCCGCAACGCCGTCTCCGACCGGAACAGCGGGGCGTTGGGCGAACGCGACCTGTTCTAAGGCTCCATAACGGAGCGCAACAGGCGAAGTTTCCCGATGAGGTTTCAAGCCCCTCCCGGGGTGCGGCGGCTTGGCGTGGAAGTTGCGTGGCCGGTGGGGCTTTGCGTTAGACTTCGTGGATGGCGCGTGTTGACTTTTACATCCTGGAGGACATGGACCGCCAAGCCATGCTGCGCTTCGCCTGCCGGCTGGCCGCCAAGGCCCTTTCCGCCGGCCGCTTGGTGCATGTTCATGCCGATGGTGAGGCGCAGGCGGCGGATTTCGACGAATTGCTATGGTGCTATCCCGCCCATCGCCTCGTGCCCCACGGGGTGATCGGAACGGCGGCGGCCCGGGGCGCGCCGGTCACGGTGGGCAGCGGGTCGGCATTGGCGCAGGTGGAGGCCGCGCAGACCCTTCTGATCAACTTGGCGGATGCGCCCTTGGATTGCTTGGATCGGTTTGCCCGGGCGGCGGAGATTCTAGTGGAGGAGACCCGGGCTGCCGGCCGCGCCCGCTACCGCCGCTATCGCGAGTTGGGCCATCAGCTTGAATACCACGAAATGCGGGCATGGGAGGGGGCTTGATCAGAACGTTCGCGGCGGCCGATGCAACCTAGTTTCGATCCCCACGCCATGGAGCGCGCCCTCTACCAGGAATGGGAGGCGGCTGGCTACTTCGCGCCCGCGGCCGGGCGGGACGCCGGCGACCGGGAAAGCTATTGCATTGTCATCCCGCCGCCCAATGTCACCGGCGCCCTGCACATGGGGCATGCCTTTCAGCACACCCTGATGGACGCCCTGATCCGCTTCCAGCGCATGCGCGGCAAGGCGACATTGTGGCAGATGGGCACGGACCATGCGGGCATCTCCACGCAGATGTTGGTGGAGCGGCAGTTGAACGCCGAAGGCCTCAGCCGCAAGGCCTTGGGCCGGGAGAAATTCGTCGAGCGGGTGTGGCGGTGGAAGCGCGAATCCGGCGGCAACATCTCGCAGCAGTTGCGGCGCATGGGCTCTTCCTTGGACTGGTCGCGGGAGCGCTTCACCCTGGATGAGGGCTTCTCCCGCGCCGTCACCGAGGTGTTCGTGCGCCTGCATGAGGACGGCCTGATCTACCGCGGCCAGCGCTTGGTCAATTGGGATCCGGCCCTTGGCACCGCCATTTCCGACTTGGAGGTTGTCAGCGAGGAGGAGCAGGGCAGCCTGTGGCACTTCCGCTACCCCCTGTGCGATGGCGCCCGCACGGCGGCGGGCGGGGATCACCTAGTGGTGGCGACCACCCGCCCGGAGACTCTGTTGGGAGACACCGCCGTGGCCGTGCATCCCCAGGATGAACGTTACCTGGGGTTGGTGGGAAAAAGGGTGCGCCTGCCCTTGGCGGAGCGGACGCTGCCCATCATCGCCGATGATCATGTGGACCCGGCTTTCGGCTCCGGCTGCGTCAAGGTCACGCCGGCGCACGACTTCAACGATTACGCCATCGGCGCCCGTCACGGCCTGCCCTTGGTCAACGTGTTTACGGCCGCGGCCGCGCTGAACGACAATGTGCCGGCCGCCCTAAGGGGATTGGACCGATTTGAGGCCCGCAGCCGCATCGTCGCCGAGCTCTCCGCCTTGGGGCTGGTGGAGCGCATCGAGGCGCACAGGCTGATGATGCCTAGGGGAGATCGCTCCGGCGCCGTCATTGAACCGCGCCTGACCGCCCAGTGGTTCGTCAGGATCGAGCCCTTGGCGGCGCCGGCCATCAAGGCGGTGGAGGATGGCCTCATCGAGTTCCTGCCCCGTCAGTACGAGAATACCTACTTCGCGTGGATGCGCAACATCCAGGATTGGTGCATCAGCCGGCAGCAGTGGTGGGGACACCGCATTCCAGCTTGGTACGGGCCGGACGGGTCCGTGCATGTGGGCCGCGGCGAAGCGGATGCCCGGCTTCGGGCGGGGCTGGCGGACGATGCGCCCCTGCGCCAGGAGGCGGACGTGCTGGAAACCTGGTTCTCCTCCGCCCTGTGGAGTTTCGCCGCCCTAGGCTGGCCGGACGACAGCGAAGACCTGCGGCGGTTCCACCCCACCAACCTGCTGGTCACCGGCCACGACATCATCTTCTTCTGGGTGGCCCGCATGATCATGATGGCGCTGAAGTTCACCGGCGAGCCGCCTTTCCGGCAGGTCTACATCCATGGCTTGGTGCGCGACGCCCAAGGCCGCAAGATGTCCAAGACCAAGGGCAACGGGCTGGATCCCCTGGACCTAATCGATGGCATCAGCCTTCCTGAGCTGGTGGCCAAGCGCACCAGCAACCTCACCCAGCCGCACATGGCGCCGGCCATCGAGCGGGCCACCCGCAAGGAGTTCCCGAACGGCATTCCGTCCTACGGCACGGATGCCCTGCGCTTCACCTTCTGCGCGCTGGCCTCCACCGGGCGGGACGTGCGTTTTGACCTTGGCCGCACGGCGGGCTACCGCAACTTCTGCAACAAGCTGTGGAATGCCGCGCGCTTCGTGCTGATGAACACCGAGCGCGACGACGCGGCTGCCGTGCGGGACGACCGGTTGGGGGGAAACGATGGGAGAGGGG
>CAYGBY010000053.1:0-17572 GCA_964348115.1 uncultured Pseudomonadales bacterium | reverse complement strand
AGCGCGCCCTTTAGGCCCTCCCGAAGGGCGCCCCGCGGCGTGCGGACTGTGGAATCCCTAACGCTCTGCGGGTCGCCTTACCATGGTCGCAACGCCATCTCCGGCCGCTGAGAGCGGGGCGCTGGGCGAACGTGGCTTGTTCGGAGGTTGCCTAGCAGTCCGCCAGCCCGTTGCCGTCCCTGCCGGGGCCTGCGTAGGGCCTCTGCATGGGGAAGCACTCTAGTTGGAACCGCCGCCCGCACTGGCGCAGCAGCCAGCCGCAGCGGGCCCAGTCGCCCAAGACGTAGCGTGTGCGGTTGCCCGCCGGTCCCGCGCTGCGATGCAGGCCGGGGCGGTGGGTGTGTCCGTGGATAAGGATTTGGCCCTTGCGTTTGGCGAGCAGCCGCTCCACGGCGCCCCGGTTAACGTCCATGATGGCTGCCGGCTTGTTGGCTTTGGCCGCTTCGCTGGCGGTGCGCACCGAGGCGGCGAGGGCGCACCGCTCCGTAAGGGGCCGGCTTAGGAACTCCGCTTGCCATGTGTGGCTGCGGAAGTGGCGGCGCAGGGCTTGGTAGGCGGCGTCGTCCGTGCACAAGGCGTCGCCGTGGGTGAGGATCAGGCCGTCTGCGGTCTGGAAGGGATCCGGGAGCAGCCGTGCGCCGCTGCGCTTGGCGAAGCCCTGACCGCACAGGAAGTCCCGGTTGCCGGGCATGAAGTGCAGCTTGGCGTTCGCCGCCGCCGCACGCATGGCTGCGCAGACGGTCTCCGCCAAAGGGGAGTCCTCGTCGTCCCCGGCCCAAGCATCAAATAGATCGCCTAGGATGAAAATCTCATCGGCCCACAGGCTCTCCAAGCGCACACACTCCGCAAAGCGCCTTAGATGGCGCCCGTCCGCTTCGCGCAGATGCAGATCGGAGAGGAACGTGCGCTTGGGGTGGGGCTCAGGGTTGCCGGGCATGCGCGGCGCTCGACCCGGGAGAGTGCGCGGGCAGGGTGCGCACGGCGGCCAGCATGGTGTTCAGCAGCAGGGCGGCCCGGGTCATGGGGCCGACGCCGCCGGGCACCGGCGTAATCCAGGCGGCGACTTCGTGCACCTCGTCGAAGGCCACGTCTCCGTGCAGCTTGCCTTGGGCGTCCCGGGAGATGCCTACATCTATGACGATGGCGCCTGGCTTCACCCACTCCTTGGTGACCAAGCCGGGCCGCCCCACCGCGGAGACAAGTATGTCCGCTTGCCGGGCGCAGGCGGCGGTGTTGCGGGTGAAGCGATGGGTGACCACCACCGTGCAGCCTGCCCGCAGCAGCTCCAGGCCGATGGGGCGCCCTACGTGGTTGGATGCGCCGATGATCGTGACATGAGCGCCCGGATAGGCGATGCCGGTGTGGTCCAGCAGGATGCGCACGGCTTTAGAGGTGCAGGGAGGAAGCTCCGGGCGGCGCAGCGCCAGACGGCCGATGTTATAGGGGTGGAAGCCGTCCACGTCCTTGGCTGGGTCAATCTGGTCGATGACGCGGTCCGCATCTATGTGCCTGGGCAAGGGCAATTGCACGAGTATGCCGTGGATTTCCGGCGCCGCATTCAACGCCCGTATGCGCGCCTCCAGCACTTCCTGGCTGACCGAGCTTGGCAGGCGATCCACCGTGGAATGAAAGCCGACCTCTTGGCAGTCCCGCTGCTTGGCGTTGACATAGATATGGGATGCCGCGTCGTCCCCCACCAGGATGACCGCCAACCCAGGCGGACGGGCGCCGGCGGCGGCAGCCTGAGCCACTTGGGACCTGATCGCTTGGCGATGCTGGGCGGCAATGCCCTTGCCATCGAGGGTTTGCGCCGCCATCAGCGCCTCCCAAGGAAAAAGTGGGATTTTACCAGCATTCCCCACGCCGACGCCGCCAAGCGCAAGCGCGAGATGCCATGCCACCCCATAGTCGTTACGCGGTGCGTTATGCGGGTTGGCAGGACACCTATCCAAACGCGGTGGATGCCGTCCGCGACGAACAGCTCGCCGCCGTGCGCTATGTGGGTTGGCAGGGCACCTATCCGAAAGGAGCGAATTCGGTTGCGATTGCCCATGTTCAACTGTCCCTAGCTTATGGAAGTGGGGTTTTGGGGTGGTCTTTGCATCCCAAGGCGCACTTGGTTTTGCAGCAATGGGGGGCTATTCTGCGTTCAGGATCGCAATTGGCGCTTTCCCATGCCGCAATTAAGTAAAGCCGAGACGCAGGCGTTCCTGGAGCAGCCGGGGGTGCTGATGCGCATTGCCGTGGTGCGGGCGGACGGCAGCCCCTTGGTCACGCCCATTTGGTTCCTGTACGAGCAGGGCGGCATTTACTTCACGCCGCGCAAGCGCTCCGAATGGTTCGTCTGCCTGCGCCGGGACCCGCGCGTGGCCCTGTGCATCGATGAGCAGAATCTGCCCTACCGCAAGGTGCTGGCGGAGGGGCGGGCGGAATTGGTCCATGACGTTGGCGAGGACCACATCTGGCGGGAGCGTTACCGGCGCATCGCCCGCCGCTACGTGCCGCCGCAGGCGGCGGACGCCTACATTCAGAACACCATCAACCAGCCAAGAGGCCTATACCGCCTGCCTTTGGCCGGCGCCCGCGTGAAAACCTGGCGCATGCCGGTGGATGGCGAGGCGGGAGAGGGCATCTGGCATCACCGCTACTATGAGGAAGGGGCGGAGTTCAGGAATCAAATCTGAGCATGTCTTCTGTGGGCAGGGGGGCGTAAACGCCATTGCGGGGCTGAGCAAGCCAGTAGCGAAAAACTTCAAATTGCGGCGGTTGGGGCCACTCAGAGCCATCTCGAAGTCGTCTACTAGCCCTCGGCGAAACCCGATATAAATGGTTTATGAATATTCTGCGGTACGCAATGACCTTCCAGAAATTTTCTTTCAAGAGCGAATACTTTGGGATGGTCCTGTTGGGTCCACTTCAGGCTCCTCTGGGCTTCCTGGACTTGCCTAATGCGTTTGCGCAGTTTCCTGGTGAAGAGGCCCGAGCGGGCGCCTGATCCCCGATGGCGGTTCGCTTGGGGTCGGCGAATGCCTTGGGAGGCTGCGCGGGCGGCGTTCGGGCCACGCAGGCGCCGCCCAGTCGGCCCGCCTGCCGCTCAGTTGCGAGCCAGACGTTCGTCGCGCAGCTGGCGGCGACGGACCTTGCCGGCCTCGTCGCGCAGGGGCTGATCGGTAAATTCGAAGGTCCGGGGAATCTTGTAGCGCACCAAGCGCTCGGTTAGGTGGGCCAGCAGGATCTCCTCCGTCACATCGTTCGCCGGCGCGTCCACTATGGCGTGCACGGCGTCGCCCAAGTCCTGGTGAGGCAGGCCGATGACGGCGCAACTGCGCACGCCCGGGCAGGCGTCGATAGCGCCCTCCACCTCCGCAGGGTATATGTTGGCCCCGCCGGAGAGGATCATGTCCGCTTGCCGATCGGTCAGGTACAGGTAGCCGTCCTCATCCAGGTAGCCGAGATCCCCCAAGCTCTCCCAGCCGCCCCCTATGGCCTTGGCCTCGGCGCCGATGTAGTAGTAGGTGCTGCCTTGGCCCGCGTCGGGCAGCAGGAACAGCTCGCCCACCTGCCCAGGCGGCAGTTGCGCACCGTCCCGATCCACAATCTTCATGCGAAAGCCCGGCCCCGCCTTGCCCACGCTTCCCGGCCTGTCAAGCCATTCAACCCCGTTGATGGTGGTGAAGCCCTGCCCCTCGGTGCCGCCGTAGAGCTCCCAGATCACCTCCGGCCCCAGCCAGTCGATGAAAGCCCGCTTCAGCCAAGGCGGACAGGGCGCGGCCAAGTGCCACAGGGTCTTCAGCGACCTTAGGCTGTAGCGGCTGCGCACTGCCTCCCCCAGGCTCCAGATGCGCTGCATCATGGTGGGCACTAGGTAGAGGGTGTCCACCTGCTCATGGTCGATCAGGCGCAGGGTGTTTTCCGCGTCAAAGCGGGTGGTGACGGTCACCTTGTTGCCGCGAAACAGAGCGATCATGGCCCACATGAAGGGGCCGTTGTGGTACAGGGGGCCGGGAATCAGCACGGCGCCTGCGGTTTGCAGATGCAGGAAGTCGTGGTCCACATCCCAGACCGCCGGCGTCTTGGAGACGATGAGCTTGGGGCGCCCGGTGCTGCCGCCGGAGGTCATGGCCTTGAAGGAGGCCGCCGGCGGGGCCTGCACTGGCGCGCTGGATTCCCCGGCGGCGCTGAAGCCGGGCGGCACGCAGGCGAAGTTGGCATGCTCCCCTTGCGCCACGCCCACCACCAGGGCGGGGGCGGCCAGCTTGATGATCTCGTCCCGCTCCAGCTTCGGCAGCTTGGCGGACACGGGCTGTGGCGTCGCGCCCAGCTTCCAGACGGCGAAGCAGGCGATGAAGAACTCGATGCCGTTGGGCAGGGCTATGGTGACGAAGTCGTTCTCCTTAACCCCCAGCTTTCGATAGGCTTGGGCTAGGCGGTTGGACTCCAGGTCCAGCGCCCGCCAGGAAAGCCGTTGGCCCTCATGCACCAAGGCCGGGGCGTCGCCGCCGTTGCGCGCCGCCCAATAACTGGCGATGGTGCAAAGTGGCACTTCATTCATGGGCTGCATTTAAACCCTTTTGCGCGGCAAAGGTCCAGGCTGCGAACTGTCCAACGCTAAGTGAGGGTGAACGGGGAGGCCGATTCCGACGCCAAGTGAGGGTGAGGGGGTGTCCGGCGCATCATCGGGGGATGATCGTGGACATCCAGACGCGGCGGCTACGCACAATCGAGCAGCTTCGGGCCTTTGTGGGGGTGCCGGGGCGGTGGAGTTCAAGCTTCGGGACCGCGGCGAGGCCTACGGCTTCGTGGGGGGGACGCTGGCGCGCTTCGGCTATCGGAGCCTTGGGCGGCGGGACAAGGGCGCCGGTTTTACGCCTTGGCTGCAAGTCCGGGAGGCTGCCGCCGCTGCTGACCGCGCTTCTGGCGGCGTCAGAATAGCGAATGGAAGCCGACGGGCTCGTTGCTGGTGCGGGCTTCGCGGATGCAGCGGGCGAGGATGGGCACCCCTTCTTGGATTTGTTCGTCGGTGAGGTGGCCGAAGGCTAGGCGTAGATAGGGCGCATCCGCGCCCCGGTAATGGAAGGCGGCGCCCGGCAGGTAGCTGACGCCTCGGCTGCGGGCGAGTCGGCGGAGCCTTTTGCGGTCCACGTCGTCCGGCAGCCGCACCCAGATGAACAGGCCGCCCACCGGACGGGACCAAGCGCAAAGGTCGCCGGCCTCCCGCTCGAGGCCATCGCAAACCAGGTTGCGCTTGCGCAGCAGCGGCGGCGTGGTGTGGGCGGCGTGCTCGGCGATGCCGCGGCGGTAGAACTCCGCCACCACGGCGGCGGCGAAGGTGTTGGATCCGGCGTCCTGGCGACGCGCCAGAATGCGCTCCAGCATGGGCGGGCGGGCGTAGATGTAGCCGAGGCGAAAGCCCGGCGCCAGGATCTTGGACAGGGAGCACAGGTATATCTGGCGGGGGTCATCATCAAGGGCGTAGATGGCGGGCGCCAAAGGGCCTTCGTAATGCACGTCCCCGTAGCAGTTGTCCTCCACGATGGGCACCTCGAAGCGCCGGGCGAGGGCGATCATCTCCAGCCGCCGCGCCTTGGGCATCACGAACCCCGTGGGATTCTGGTAGGTGGAAATGGCGTAGATGAAGCGTGGGCGTCGCCCGGCCCGCTGCAGACGCAGCAAGGCATCCTCCAGGGCGTCCAGCTGCATGCCGCCTTCGTCCAAAGGCACGCCCACCATCTTGTAGCCCAGGGCGCGGTAGGCCGACAGGGTGCCGGGATAGGAGTACTCCTCCAGCAGCACCAGATCGTCCGTTCCCTCCTGCAGCGCCTCCGCGGTCAGCGTCACCCCCTGCATGGAGCCGTTGGTGATGAGCAGATGGTCCGGGTCGACCGCCACCCCCTCCCGCGCAAGTTCCCGCGCCGCCATCGCTCGGCGAAAGCCCAGGTGGCCCAGCTTGCCCGGATAGTCGCTGAGGTCGTCCGCCTCCCGCTCCAGCACCCGCACCGCAGCGGCTTGGAGCGCTTCGGTTGGGAAGGTCGCCGGGTCTGAACGGCCCGTGCTGAAGTCATATTGGATGTCAGGCACCGTTGCGGTCATCTTGGCTCTAGGGGCGACTTCCAGAGTGAGAACAAATTAGCCGTGGGCGGAAGGCTTCGTCAGGAAGGCGGCGGTTTGCAAGGAGCGGGGGACGAAGCAAGGCAAGGGTGCCCCGGTGCCAGGCGTTGGGTTGTGAAGACCCCGGCCACCTTGCGGTGGCCGGGGGAGAGCGGACCTCATTCAGAGCGAACCCGAATTGCGGCCCCAGCTCAACCAGAGGGAGATGGAAACCCAACCTACTGTGTTTTTGTAAGGACGCCGGCGCCGTTGGTGACCAAGGAGTTGTTGACGTTGGCGGAGCCTTGGTTGAGCATGTTCTGCACCTCCAGGACGCCGTCGGACAGCAGGTCGCAGCGGCCGCGGCCCGTCTCCCAGCCGCCGTCCAGGGCTTCGCCGATCTCGTTGCTGTCGTAAACCTCAAGGCCCCCGGCGGCCACCACGCCCAGTTCGCCGAAGTGGCTTGCGCCGGACTGGTCCTTGCAGGCTGCGAACACGCTGCAGTCCGTTGCGCCGGGGCACGCAACCCTTAGGTAGGTTACGGCTTCGCCGCCCGCCTTGACAATGCCGTGGGCGTAGGCGGCGAGGCTGATGCCTTCATAATTGATTGTGGCCGCGGCCTGCTGCCCCTCCACCGGGCCGGAGGCGTTCAGCTCATCGTCGTACTGCACCGCCACGGTGGTGTTGAAGGTTGTCGGCAACAGGTCGTCAACGCCGCCGGGGACGTATGTGATGTCAAGACCCGATTCGGCATCCGCTATGGCGACGCCGCCGATGTAGCTGCCGCCGTCCTCGCTCCGCGTCAACTCCGCTTCGCCAAGCATCACCTTGTCGTCGGTTTGGAAGTCGCCGGACGCGGCGACGGCAAGGCGAGTTGGCTTGGGCACCATCCACCCCAGCAAGGCTTGACGAATAATAGCAGCTTTGAAGCTTAGTGCAAACATTCCTTAATTCCCTGAGCGGAGGTGAGGGGATGCGTTCCGCTGATGTTCGCTATAATCGCCGTTTGCGGAAAATGGAGCCAAACGGATGGTGCGCGAATCCATGGAGTTTGACGTGGTCATCGTCGGCGGGGGGCCGGCAGGGCTGGCTGCGGCCTGCCGGCTGATGCAGGTTGGGCAGCACAATGGCCAGGAACTGTCCGTGTGCCTAGTGGAGAAAGGCTCCGAGATCGGGGCGCACATTCTTTCCGGGGCGGTGTTTGAACCAACCGCGCTGGAAGAACTGTTCCCGGATTGGCGGCAGCGCGGCGCGCCGCTGAACAACCCGGTCAGGTCGGATAGGGTCTATTACCTCGCCAGCGGCGGCAGCGCCATCCCCGTACCCGGCTTCCTAGTGCCCAAGGATGCGCACAACAAGGGCAACCACGCCATCAGCCTTGGCAACCTGTGCCGCTGGCTGGGGGAGCAGGCGGAGGCTTTGGGCGTCAACATCTTTCCCGGCTTCGCCGCCAGCGAGGTGCTCTATGACGACGACGGACGCGTGCGCGGCGTCGCCACCGGGGATATGGGCGTCAGCGCCGCCGGGGAGCGGAAAGGCGCCTTTGCGCCGGGCTACGAGCTGCTGGCCCGCTACACCCTGTTCGCCGAGGGCTGCCGGGGCCATCTGGGCAAGCAGTTGATGCAAAAGTTCAATCTGGATGCGGATTGCGGCACCCAACACTACGCCATCGGCCTGAAGGAGCTTTGGGACGTCGACCCGGACAGGCACCGCCCTGGCGAGGTGGTGCATAGCGTCGGCTGGCCGCTGGGCCACATGCCCGGCGCCGCCACCGGGGGCGCCTTTCTTTATCATCTGGAGAACAACCAGATTGCCCTGGGCCTGATCGTGGATCTCTCCTACCGCAATCCGCACCTGAGCCCTTATGATGAATTCCAGCGCTGGAAGCATCATCCGCTGGTGGCCAAGGTCATCGGCGGCGGCGCCCGGGTGGCCTACGGCGCCCGCGCCATCGTCAAGGGCGGCATCGCGGCCCTGCCCAAGACCATCTTTCCAGGCGGCGCCCTCATTGGCGATGACGCCGGGTTCCTGAACCCGCTGAAGATCAAGGGCAGCCATACGGCCATGAAGTCCGGCATGCTGGCCGCCGAAGCCGTCGCCGAGGCGCTGCATGGGGACGGCGATGCGCAGCTCGCCGCCTTTCCGCAGAAGGTCAGGGCCTCCTGGCTGCATGAGGAGCTGCAGCGCAGCCGCAACACCGGGCCGGGCCTGCACAAGTTCGGCATGCTGTTGGGGTCCGCCCACGCCTTGGTGGACAGCTGGCTAAAGGGGGCGCCCTACCGCCTGAAGGATCAAACGCCAGACCACGCCACCCTGGCGCCGGCGGCCAAGGCGAAAAAGATCGCCTATCCCAAGCCGGACGGCGTCCTGTCCTTCGACAAGCTTTCCTCCGTATTCCTATCCAACACCAACCATGAAGAAGACCAGCCCTGCCATCTGCACCTAGCCGACGCCGCCATCCCAATCGCCCGGAACCTGCCGGAATTTGATGAGCCGGCGCAGCGCTACTGCCCTGCCGGCGTCTATGAGGTGGTGCAGGAGAACGGGCAGCCCCGCTTCCAGCTCAATGCGCAGAACTGCGTCCACTGCAAGACCTGCGACATCAAGGATCCAGCGCAAAACATCACCTGGGTGGCGCCGGAGGGCGCCGGCGGCCCCAACTACCCCAATATGTGAGGGCTGGTCCGGCGATTTCCGGCTTTCCCGCCCGCTTCCGCGGTGCGCCTGGGACCTTGAGATGGTCTTGCTGGCGCGGCGAGTCGCTGTGTTCTCAACAGTGCCGTGTGTCGCTGTTGCGGTCATCCAGCCGCTTGGCCATAATTGCGCACTGAAACGCTGTATGGTGTTGCGTTGCTGTACGGTGTTGCTTCGCTAAGGCTGTTTCCTGCCGCTTGGTTGAACCAGCCAATCAAACTATTAAGGGGGATATTTAATGAAACAGCCAACAACAATGTGCGGGTGCGCATTTGGGGCCGGAATTGGTCTGCTGTTGGGCGTTCTGCTGGCGTTGCCGGCCTGGGCAGCGGAGGACGCCATCATCGAGGAGGTGGTGGTCACCGGCACGCACATCAAGGGGGCGCAGATTTCCGATGCGCTGGCGGTGTCTGTGATCACCGCCGAGGACATCGAAGTGCTTGGTATCGATTCCGGCGATGAACTCATGGACTTGGTGCCGGAGAACGGCCAGAACTTCTTCAGCGAAGCGGAGAACATCAGCGGCGGCGTGAATTCGGCGCGCGGCGACATTGGCGCCTTCAACCTGCGCAGCCTTGGCACCGGCAATACCTTGGTGCTGCTGAACGGCCGTCGGGTGGTCAACTCCGCCACCTTCCAAACCGAGGAGGTGGGCGGCAGCTTCGTGCCGGTTAACACAGCCAACAGCAACAGCATTCCCGTCCGGGGCGTTGATCGGGTGGAGATTCTGCGTGACGGCGCCTCTGCTCTGTACGGCGCTGACGCCGTGGCCGGCGTGGTCAACACGGTGCTGAAGACGGACTTTGAAGGGCTGAAGGTGCGCGTCAAGTGGACGGAATTCGAGAACCTGCCTCGGGACGACCAAAGCCTGGGCTTCGAGTGGGGCCGCGACTTCAACGACGGCAAGACCAATATGGGCGTTTTCTTCAACTACTACAACCGAGGGCGGGTGAACTCCCAAGACGACCCCCGCTGGGCGAACGCGGACTTCCGCTACCGCATCCCGGAGGATTCCCCTTTCGCCGGCAGCACTTCCTTCCGCAACACCAGCGCCAACGGGCTGTACGGGCAGTTCGATGTGGTCTCCAGTCTATCGAGTTCGCACAGTCTGAGGAGCAATGACATCACGGACAGCTCCGGGGAGTTCGAGGTGTATCCCCTAGGGCATGAGCGCTGCCAGTACCCCATCAACGAATATGTTTGCGGCGCCGAGGACGGCCAGGGGGTGATTCGCCATAACCTAAATCAAAACAGAGACTTGGCATCAAAACTTAAACGCTACAGCACTTTCGTTTTCATCAACCACGAGTTCGACAACGGCATGGAGAGCTTCACGGAGCTTTCCGGCTACTTCTCCGAAACCAACTTGAACCGCCACGCCTCCGCGCCCTTCTCGTCCGTGAAGCTGCGCGTGGGCGCGGAGAACCACTACAATCCCTTCGGCCCATGCGGGTCGCCCAACCGGCTGCCGGAAAGCCTCATCGGCGCCAGCGTGCCCTGCGAGGGGCTGGCCATCACCATCGACAACTACCGCTTCGCCGAAGTGCCGCGCATCGTCGACAACGACGGCGAGACCCTGCGGTTCCTGCAGGGCCTGCGCGGCGAATGGGCGGGCTGGGACTGGGAGACTGCGGCGGCTTGGTCGCGCTCCACCAAGAAGGACGTGACCCACAACCGGGTCTCCAACACCCTGATGCAGGAGGCCCTGAATGATCCCACCCCAGCCGCCTACAACCCGTTCAGCGGCGGAACGAACAGCAACCTAGAGCGCGCGCTGATCGATGTGCGGCGGGACAGCGAGGCGGACCTCATCATCTGGGACCTGAAGTTTTCCAACAACAGCATCTTCGAACTGCCGGCCGGCAGCGTCGGCGCCTTGGTGGGAACGGAATATAGGCGCGAATCCTTCGATGATGACCGGGACCCGCGCCTGGATGGCACCATTCAGTTCGTAGACAACGAAGGGGACACCTACCCCTATGTTTCCGATGTCGTGAACTCCAGCCCCACGGCGGACAACCACGGCAGCCGTCGCGTGTGGTCCCTGTTCGGCGAACTGCAAGTGCCGGTGCTGGAGACCTTGGACCTCCAGCTGGCGTTGCGCCATGAGAACTTCTCCGACATCGAGAGCGCCACCGTGGGCAAGGCCGCCTTCGGCTGGCGTCCCCATGAGATGTTCCTGTTGCGCGGTTCCTGGTCACAGGCCTTTCGGGCGCCCAACCTGATCACCCTAAACGAGAATCTGGTCGCCCGCTCCAACACGCGCGACGACTACACCTGCCTGTACGCGGCGGAGTTCGGCGGCGATCCGGGGCAGGATGTTCTGGACTGCAGGAACTCCATCCAGCGCACCGCCCTAGGCAGCGAGGCGTTGAAGCCGGAGAAGTCCGACAACTACTCCGTGGGCCTAGTGCTGACGCCCACGGACAGCCTGAGCCTGACGTTCGACTATTGGTCCATTGAGAAGAAGGACACCATCGGCCTGTTTGGGGAGGAGAACCACACCGTGCTGGAGCTGCTGCAGCGGCTGGAGGCGGGGCTCGGCGCCTGCGGCCCCGCCAGCTTCAACCAGGCGGTGGAGCGCAGTGCGGAGGTGGACCCTGAAGCCGCCGCAATCTACGAGGCCGCCGGCATCTGCCCCGCTGGGGATGTCATCCGCATTAACGACAAGTACGCCAATCTCGACAAGCGCACCGTGCGCGGTTTCGACATCGGCGCCTATTACGATGCGCAGACTCCCGCAGGCAACTTCCACTTCAAGTACAACGCCTCCATTCTGGATGAATTCCACCAAACCGCCGGCGGCGACTCCGCAGTGCTGCTGGCCGCCTCCGAGAATGGCACCCTGCCCCCCAGCATCCCCATCGATGGCTTTGCGGACCTCATTGGCCGCGACGGCAACCAGGACTACCGGCACAATGTGCGTTTGTCTTGGCGGCGGGATGCCTTTGGGGCGGCGGTGGGCTGGCACCGCATCGGCAGCTTTTACCACAGCAGCCTGACATTGAGCGACGGCACCCGGTGGCGCGTCCCGGCCGTTGACACCTTTGACGCCAACTTGGACTACCATGTGGAGATCGGCGGCGCGAAAACCCGCTTCCGCCTAGGCGCCAAGAACTTCACCGACGAACGGGCGCCCTTGGCGGACCGCTTCTTCGGCTTCTTCGCCGACGCCCATCGGGACTACGGGCGCTACTTCTACCTCGACGTCACGGCGACGCTGTTTTAATTCCCAAGCATCTTAGGCCCTGGGTGCTGGCGTTGTTCGCCAGCACCGCCAGCGGTGAAGCGGGCAGCCCCAAGCCGGTGTGCGGCTTCGGGGACCTGCAGTTCGACAGCGGTTTTCCGGGGGGGCGCATCACGGAGTGCCGCCAAACCGGCAGAAACGCCTTTACCTTGGGCAACGCCCCGGAAAGCCGGCCCATCAACCCCAGCCCCTGGTACGCCTTCCGCATTCTCTCCGAACGGCGGCGCAACATAGAGGTGTTTCTGCATTACGGCCTGCACGGCCATCGCTACCGCCCTAAGGTGAGCCAAGACGGGGAAACCTGGCAACTGCTCGATGAAGGCCGCTACGCGGAGCTGCTGGATGGCCGGGCGGTGCGCCTGCGCCTGCAGGTCGGCCCCGACCCGCTGCATGTCGCCGCACAGGAGATCATCGACAACCAGGACTATGACGAATGGCGGCTGTTGCTGGCGGAGCGCGCCGATGTGACTCCGTCTGAACTCGGGCGCTCCGTGGCCGGCCGGCCCATCCATGCAATGACCGTCGCCGGCCCGGGCCGCGAATGGGTGCTGATCGTCGGTCGCCAGCACCCGCCGGAGGTCACCGGCGCCATGGCGCTGTTCCCCTTTGTGGAGGCGGTCCTGGGCGACGATGCCTTGGCGCAGCGGTTTCGCCAGAGGTTCAACCTGTTGTTGGCGCCCAACCTCAACCCGGACGGGGTGGCCAACGGCCACTGGCGCCATAATCTGGGCGGCGTCGATCTGAACCGGGATTGGGGGCCGTTCACCCAGCCGGAAACCCAGGCCGTACGCCGGGAACTGCAGCGGCTGTTCGGCGACGGCGCGCAAAGGCTGGTGCTGGGCCTGGACTTCCACTCCACCCACCAGCCCGTCTTCTACACCCAACTGGATGGCGAAACGCCGCAGCTGCCCCAGTTCACGGCCCGATGGCTGGCCGCCATCGCCGCCCGGTCGCCAGACTTCCCGATCAACCGCCAAGCCTCCGCAAACGCCGGTCGACCGGTGTTCAAGCACTACATCAGCGAAACCTATGGCATCCCGGCCATCACCTACGAAATGGGCGATCAAACGGAGCGGCCCCTCATCCGCCACATGGCGGCAGCCGCCGCTGAGGAAATGATGCGCATTCTGTTGGACAGTCCCGTTCTGCGTGCGTCCGAATAGGCCGGACGATCAAGCGCTGGCGCAAGCGGACGCTCCATCCAGGCGCAAGGACAAATACACCAGCTCGTAGGTCAACTGCAACAATGTTCGCCATTCATGCCGTCGTGCCCGCATACAACCCTGGCAAGATCATCGTTGACGTAATCGAGAGCGCAAGGCGCCACGCCGACGCCGTCGTGATCGTCGATGACGGCTGCGACGCCGGCAACCGGGTCTACCTGGAGCGCTGCTCGCGCTACGCCGGGGTCTCGCTGCTCACACACGCCAAAAACTGCGGAAAGGGCTTCGCGCTGATGACCGGCATCGGGCGCTGCCTCGACCGGATGCAGGCTGGCGACTACATCCTGACGATGGACAGCGATGGGCAACACGATCCGGAGGACATCGTCAAGTTCAGGGCGCTCCTCAGCGAACGTCCCGATGTGCGTTTCGTCATCGGAGAGCGGCTCGATACGCGTGCCATGCCTGTAAAAAGCCGGATCGGGAACAGCCTTGCGAGCGCCGTCTTCCGCCTTCAGACAGGCGTTTCCGTTCAGGATACCCAGACGGGCATGCGGCTGTTCTGCAAGCCGTTCGCGCAGCGGGTGTACGACGAGGTGAGGCCCGGACGGTACGAGATGGAGATGGACATGCTCATCCTCGCCGCGCACTCGCTCGCAAGGATCGACTCGGTGGAGATCAGGACGATCTACATCGACGGCAACGACGGCACCAAGTTTCAGGCGCTGGCGGACTCATGGCGCATATTGGCGCGCTTGGTGCGCTACACGCTCGTCTCCATCGCATCGTTCCTTATCGACTACCTCCTCTTCGTCCTGCTCTCCAGCGTCGCCGGAGTCCCGTATCTGATGGCCAACGTCGCCGCTCGGGCCGTCAGCGCCGTCTCGAACTTCACTGGACACAAGGTGTTCTCCTTCCGTTCTCCGGGCCGGACTCTCCCGAAGGCGGGTCGCTATTTGGTCGCCGTAGCCTTGGCGCTCTCCATGGCGAGTGTGCTCCTCTACGTCGCGGTCGAGTACTTGGCAATCGTGAGTCTAATCGCGAAGCCGTTGGTCGACGTGCTGGTGTTTCTGGTCAACTTCGCACTGTTGAACCGCCTTGTCTTTCGATGGCGTCAGCTGCGAGCCTAACTGATGGCCTATCTGTATTTCGCCAAGCAGCTCGGCATCGCGGCCGCTTTCGGCATCTGGGCGTGCATAGTTGCCAAGGGATTATTCGCCAAATCCTCGCTTCGGATGAGTCCTATCGAGGAGGCGGCTCTCCTTACGCCAGTGGGCCTCGCGGTGGCGATCGGGCTACTGTTTGGGCTCGGTCTTGCGGGCCTCCTCACCGCGCCGGCGGTTTTGGTGGTTGCCGGGCTTGCGCTGGCCATCGCCGGCTGGCGGCTGCGCGATCGCAGTGCATTAGGGCTATCAGGAACGTTGCGCACGATCACCGATCGCGAGACACGCGTTAGGCTCATCATGTTCCTGATTGCGGGCGCAGTCCTCCTCCCAGTTGCGCTCAACTGCCTTACGCCGCCCTACAAGTCTGATGAGGTCCGCTACCACCTGCCGTACGCGCTGCATTTCGTAGAGCAGGGCCGGATCGCCCCCGATCTGTACCTGAGGTATCCGTTCCATACATTGAACGTGAACTTGCTCTACGCCGCCGCACTCATCTTCGGCGACGACGTTACGCCGCACTTTATCCATCTGCTTCTCGGATGCTTCGCCGGTCTGGCGCTATATGTCCTTGCCGCGCCCAAATGCGGGCGCATCATCGCATTCTGCACGGTTCTGCTGTTCTTCGTCACACCGATCTTTCGCAAGTGGGCACCGTCGGCGTTCATCGACCTAGGGCTTGCAGCCTTCGTCACCGCGACGATCGCTTGCCTCGACCGGGCCCGGGGACGGTCCGCTCTGGCCGTCTGCGCTGGCGTTGCATTCGGAGCGGCGCTCGGCACGAAATATCTCGCGCTGGCCCTCTTTCCGCTGATGGTCGCCTGGGCTGCCTATCGAACCCGAGACGGCCGGCAAACTGCACGGTTCGCAGCCGTTGCAGTGCTTGTCGGTGCGCCTTGGTACATCTACAACCTCATCTGGACCGGCAACCCCATTTCACCCTTCGCCGGCGAATGGTTCGGCGCGTGGCCGTGGACGGTCGAGGACTTGGCAGCGGAGACGCAGGAGTTGACCCAATGGCAAAGGCCGCGCTCCCTGTCCAACTTCGCTTTGATGCCATACGATCTTGTGTTCGAGCACCACTGGTACCGCATCTCCTCGGTGCCGGTCCCGCTCGCGTTCGGACTCATGGCTCTCGTGCTGCTGCCGTGGTGGAGCCGTAAGATGTTGCCTTACGGCATCCTGGTGCTGGTCGTTGTCACCGCCTGGTTCTTCACCGCTCCTTATTTCAGATACCTCGCAGCCATCCTCCCGGTGTGGTGCCTCACATCGGTCTGGAGTGTGGAGTGGACGCTGCGGTGCGCCGCGGCGACCCCAGCGCTGCGCCAACTAATTCCGAAGGCATCCCCCAGACATGTGCTGTACGCTGCTGCGGCAATCGTGCTTGCCTTCGCAGCACCCTACTACCGCTGGAGCGATGCCGTTGCGGCCATCACCGAGCGGGTGGTGCATCGCGAACGTTTTCTCCGCGAAAAAGTCCCTGTCTACGGAGTGGCCGAACATCTGCGCCAAACAGACGCTCAAAATGAGGTGATCTATGTCCACCCGCCCGGCGCCCTCTTCTCCTACGCCGGCAAGAACCGGGTTGTCGGGGACTACTTCGGACCGATGCGATTCCGTGAGGTCTTTCATAACTGGAAGGATTGGGGTACCACCCCTTCGCTCTGTTCGGAACGCCTTCCAAAGCAGTTCCGGGGGGTCTCCCTGATCGTCCTCTCCCGGGACTTTCTACAGGTTCACCCCTCCCTGATCGGCCAACTTGACGCTTGGGGGACTTTAGAGTACGCGGACCGACATGCGGCCGTGTTCCGAATCGAATCCAGCAGCGATCCTGGTTCCATAGGTCCGCGGCGGGACGCCACGGGCACCAAGTACGCGCATACCGCCGTCGGAAACGACCATATCCAGATCGTCCCATACTTCCCGATGGCTTCTTACGACGGAATCCCCCAGGGCGTTGTCCGGATCATCAACCACTCCGATGAGGCCGGGACGGTTATGATCCACGGCATCGATGATGCCGGCAGGCGGTACGGACCGGCTAGCCTTGCTTTGGTTGCCAGAGAAATCCGCTCCTTCAATTCAGACGATTGGGTTGCGTGCGATTTTGTTAAGAGGGTATACGGGGGGGTAGGTGACGACCAGGCGCGGAGTTGGCGGCTTCTGCTCGAGACCGAACTCGACATCGAATCCTTGAGCTATGTCCGCACCAAGAACACAACAGTCGCAACGTCCTTGAATGATGAGGCGAGAACGACGCAGGGCGGCGACCGCGAGCTCATGCACCAAGTGCCGCTCTTCGACTCTGGAGAAGAGTCTTCACCGGCAAGTTATCTGCGTTTGGTCAATCCTGGGGGTCGGGACGCCGCCGTCAGGATCTCCGGCCGCGACGACGCAGGCGAGGCTAGCGAGGAAGAGGTGCATCTCTCGGTGCCCGGCGGCACGGTTTGCTGGCTCAGCGCGAGCGAGCTTGCGTCCGGCTCGTCTGACGGCAAGGGTTCTGACTGCGGCATCATCAGCGGTCGGCTAGGGACTGGTCAGGGCGAGTGGCGACTCCGGGTAGCCGCTTCCGGCAGCGGCATCTGGGTGATGAGCCTGCTGAAGGACAGCGCCGGCAAATTGGTCAATTTGTCCACATCCAACCGAACGCCCACCGGCCGTCCTACTTGGGGGAAGCTGATCGATCACCTTCCATTGGTCGAGTTAGTGCGTTGGGGCCCGCGAGCAACCAGGATCGGGGAACCATTCAAGGTGCAGTCCAACGGCAACTCGGCGCTGTGGTTTCGTTTCAAGGCGTTGGACCAAAATGTGGACTATAAAATTTACTTTGGCGCCCAACCTCTCGTCACGACCGCTAACTACGAAGGAAACGGCCTCTCCGTAAGCCTGACGCCGGAGCAGTCAAGACAGCTTATCTCCGCGGAAGGCAAGATCCCGATTTACCTCGCGCTGAGCCGGCAAGCTGTGCCGCCGGGCTTGGTAGACCCGTTTCGAAGCAATCAGTTGATAGGCTACTTTCACGTTCAGCCTCAGCGAACTCACTTGCTCTCCAGCCCCGAAGGACAAAGCGGCGAGGCGCTGCCTGAATAGCGCCGCACCATAATTGTTCAATCGCTTGCAGTTGTAAACCAGCGCCGCAAAGGCCCTCCCCGCCCCCACCTTCTGCCGGTCCGCAACCACTGCCCACGTGGCGCACCCGCTGGACGCCCACCCCCAAA
>CAYGBY010000052.1:0-17983 GCA_964348115.1 uncultured Pseudomonadales bacterium | reverse complement strand
TCGCTCCGCGTCAACTCCGCTTCGCCAAGCATCACCTTGTCGTCGGTTTGGAAGTTGCCGATCGCCGTGATAATCAATTTCCCCGCCAAGTCGGCCAATTCCACTGGGGGATCGTTGTCGGTGTCCTCCTCCTCGAGATTTCTTACCGTCACATTGCCCATGGTTACGGCGGTAAGGGTGCCGAGGGGCAGGTTCGCCGGCATTTCTTCGCTTCCCCCTGTCAAAACCTTGCGGTCCATCAAGTCCACCGTGCCTTCCGCTACGTCTTCAGCCCAGCCAATATAAAGCGCCGGAACAATATTGTAGATGGTCACGGGATCGGCATCTGTCACTTCGTTCGCGTCGAAGCCAACCATATCCGGGAAGGATTGGCCCGTGCTCGTCGTGACTTCGATGGAGGCATCGACCGTCGCCCCGCGAGTCATAGCCGCCGGGTCAAGGACTACGGGAGTCACCTGAAGGTCGGGAAGCGTGAAAGTGATGTTTTTGCCCCGGTTAAATGAGCCGCCAGCAGCCACGCTGACGCGAACGGTAACCTCGCTGTCGCCCTCTTGGCCGCCTTCCACCAATGACAAGGAAACGTGCTCGCTATCAGAGGTAAATTGCGCCAGGGAAACCCTGCCGGCGAAGGTGGCGCCCGCCAAGCTGAAGGCCAGATTCGCCTCGTTGCCCCCACTAATGTCGGCGCCGCCCACAGCAATTACAGCTACAGTCGGACCGGGGGTGTTGCCCTCACTTCTTTCCTTCACCAGGCGGCCGCCAGGGGTGCCGAAAAACTCCGCAGCGATCGTCCTTGCATCGTTGACGCCCTGCGTCAAGTGCTGACCCCAAGCGCCGGAAGAGAACGCCGCGCCCACCGCAAGGAGGACCGCAGCGCGTTTCATTTGCTCAAACATATTGTCTCTCCATCTCTGCTTGAGTCTTTAGGTTCGCCCCGCCGTGGCAAAGCGCATTGATCTCTGCACCATCCATCCCAGCAGGGATTGACGAATAATAGCCATTTTGAAGTCTAACGCAAGCATCGATGTTGCGAAAAAATAGATTGTCCGGTTTTGGAACACGTGAACTGTCCGGTTTCAGACTGCCCCGAATCGTGTCGATTCGGGGGTGGTCGTGGGCATTGTTCAGGTTGGCCAAGACAGGAGGATGGCGGTGTTTGAGGACGCGTATTCGATGTGGACGGGGATGCTGCTGCACCAGGACGGGAGCACGCACGAGTGTTTGTTGACAACAGCATTTTGCACCAGCTCAGCAGGGCCATCCCAAAATGCTCGCTCTTGAAAGAAAATTTCCGCAAGGTCATTAAATGCCGCAGAATATTCATCAACCTTCCATACGGGGCTTTGCCGAGGGCTGGTGGACAACTTAAGGGTGGTGCTGACGACGCAGCACAGCTTGCAGCAGGCGCACAGTGAACTCTGCAATCACGGAAACCAGTCGGACGGGAAACCAGCGCTCCACGCAATCAAATGGATAGAGCGCCAGCAATGCCAATTGTGGCTTTCAGCTACTCCACAGGAAGGGTCCGCCGGCCGCTCTGGCCCGAATTAAGCCGGAAATGCGAAGTGTTGCGCACTGAACAGTGAAGTTGGACGCCAAAATGAGAACTGCTGATGGAGCGCTGGCGCCCCACTCAGCACAACAGTTGGCGTTGGCGTGAAGGGCGCCATCGCCTCTCCCGGCGATGCGGCCCTGCGCGGATCAGGCGTGCTGATCATCGCCGTTGGGCTATGGGTTTACGACAACAGCCTGCCTGCCGTCTGGGCGGGGCTGGTCCTGCCGGCCCTGTTTGCCGTCGGCGTCCTCCTGGTGCTGCGCAACCTAGTGGCGGTGAGCCTTGGCGCCGGCCTGCTGGCCCTGGCGCGCTGGGACCTAGGCGGCGATTGGCTTAGCGGCATTGCCTATCCCCTAATCGCCGCCCTAGCCTTAGGCTTGAGCGCAGCCATCCTGCTGCGCCGCTTCCGGCAGCGGATGCGTGACACCCACGCAGCGCGCTGGCGGTCAAGGCGCGGATGAGTGCGGGCATCGCCGCCGCCATCTTCAGCGGCTTCAAGGCCCATCGCCGCCAGTTCGGGCAAATCACCGCAGGCGCCGGGGAGCGGTTCCGCAGGGCGGACTGGCTGGCCGTGCAGGCCGCCAGCCGCAAGCGCCAGAGCATTTACAAGAAGCACATCGATCAGGTGGTTGCGGAAGTGTGGGCGCAGGGGCGCCTGCCGCCGCGCAGCTGGACACTGGCTAAGGCCGAATACCGCAGGTTGATCGCCGAGGCGCCGGATGGGGACTTGGCGGAAACCTTCTTCAACTCCGTGCATCAGCGCGTCACCGACCACGGCGCCGCGCAGGACCGGCGAATGTTCGTGACCAGCAGCTTCGCCGCCGGGCCGCCGGCGCCAGCGGCCCCGCTCACCACCGAATACCAACTACGCGGAAGCCTGGCGGACCTGTTTGAAGGCATCCTGAGCACGCAGGCGCCAGCCATGCCCTGGCGGAACCTGAGGCGTGACGTGCGCAACATCGCCCGCTCCCTAGCGGAGGCGCGGCCGCGGGCCAAAGGCGGCGACGACTTGCGCATCGATGTCATCAACGCGCTGTTCTACCGCAACAAGGGCGCCTACCTAGTGGGCAGGATGCGTTTTCGGCGAAACGGCAAGGGGCGGCGGGAAACCATCCTGCCCATGGCGCTGCCCCTAGTGCAGGACGGCCAGGGCCGGGTGTACGTGGACACCTTCATCTGCGACGAAGACGATCTTTCCATCGTGTTCAGCTTCACCCGGGCCTATTTCATGGTGGCCGCGCCCCATCCGTTCGGTCTGGTCGCCTTTCTCAACGGGCTGCTGCCGAACAAGAAGCGCTCTGAACTATTCGCCTCCATCGGGCTGTACAAGCATGGCAAGACGGAATTCTACCGGGACTTTCTGCGCCATCTGGACGCATCGGACGATCAGTTAATCGTGGCGCCCGGCATCAAGGGCATGGTGATGACCGTGTTCAGCCTGCCTTCCTATGAGACGGTGTTCAAGGTCATCAAGGACGAATTCGCGCCGCAGAAGGCCATCACCGCCGCGGAAGTGCGCCAGAAGTACCATATCGTCAAGCGCCATGAACGCGCCGGCCGCATGGCGGACACCCAGGAATTTGAGAACCTCGCCCTGCCCCTGGCGCACTTCTCCCAGGAACTGCTCGCAGAGCTGCAGGCCGCGGCCCCTTCCGCCGTCGCCATCGCCCGGGGCCAAGTGCGCATCCGCCATCTGTATACGGAACGCGCCATGACGCCCCTGAACCTCTACATCCGCAACGCGGACGCTGCGGCCCTGTCCAGCGCCCTGGACGAATACGGCAACGCCATCAAGCAGTTGGCGGCGGCCAACATCTTTCCCGGCGACATGCTGCTGAAGAACTTCGGCGTCACCCGCCACGGGCGCGTGGTGTTCTACGACTACGACGAAATCTGCCACCTGACCGACGTAAACTTCCGCAACCTGCCGGAGCCCCGCACCCCGGAGGAGGAAATGGCCGCCGAACCCTGGTACGCCGTGGCCGCCAACGACGTCTTTCCAGAGGAGTTCCGCCGCTTCCTATTTGGCAAGCCGGGCATCAAAAAACTGTTCCAGAAGCTGCATGGAGACCTGTTCACCCCTGAATACTGGCGCCAAGTGCAGGCCTCCATCCTGGCCGGCGACATCATGGAGGTGTATCCCTACCGCCGCAAACGCCGCTTCTCCCGGCAACGACAGGCTTTGCGGACATCCTTGTAGCCGCAGGCCTGCGCCAGTCAGCGCTGTCTCGGCCGCCAGCCGGAGTCTCTATGGCCGCTAGGCTGCTTAGCTGGAACCCTATGTCTGTCGCCGCCAGGCCGGGGCGCTTGATTTGGTGGCGCAGACATAGAGAATTGAATATCAACCAAAAGGAGGCGGAAAGCGCCATGAAAACGGTATGGATTCTGTTGGCGGCGGTCGTGAGCGTTGCGCTCAGCGAAATCGCCGTGTTCATCTGGCTGGACGCAAGCGGTGGGTTCCTGGACGTCACCGCCAATTTTTGGCTGTACGCCGTGATCCCCGCGAGTTTTCTAGTGGTTTCCCTGCAAGCCTTCGCCCTGCAGCGCATCCACCGAGCCAACCCCCTGCGGTACGGCCTAATCTACGCCATCGCCTACCCTGTGCTGCACGGCTTGGGCCTGAACTTCGCGGAGAATCCCCCAGGGGATCTAGCCACCTACCTAGTCATCGACGGCGGCTTGGCCGCGCTGGTCCTCACCGCCTGCCACCGCTTTTTCTGGCGCCGGAGCGCTTAGCACCCTACGGCAAGCGCCGCCCACATTCGACCACCAATGCATCCCGCCTGACTAGATCGCGTCGCCGCCAACGGGCGCTGGCGCAAGTCGATCGGCACTATGCGCCAAAAAGTCCACAGGGCTGAACTTCGTGCCGGAACAAACGCCGCAAACAAGCCTCCTGTGACGGGCGCCGAATCTTCCGAAAATATTCATAAACCATCTGTATGGGGCTTTATTGAGTTTTGCCGAGGGCTGCTGGACGACTTTGGGATGGTCCTGCTCCCACCACCGGCGCCGATCTCGACAACGGCGGCCCCGTTGATGCGGCCTGCACGCAGGTCCTCCAGCGCCTGAGGGGTTTCATCCAGGCGGTAGCTGGACACCTCGGTCGTCAGGCCGGCTTGGTCGGCCACCGCCAAAAACTCCTCGCCATCGCGCCTGGTAAGGTTGGCGACCGAGACAATGGACCTCTCCCCCCACAGGTCCGCATAGGCAAACTCCGGGATGTTGGACATGTGGATGCCGGCGCACACCACCACCCCACCCTTGCGCACAAGGCGCAGCGCCGCCGGCACCAGCGCACCCACAGGCGCGAAGATGATCGCCGCATCGAGCGCAACATCCGGCCGCTGGCTGGCGCCCCCGGCCCAAACCGCGCCAAGATGGCGGGCGAACGCCTGGCTCTGCTGGTCGTCATCCCGCGTGAAGGCGTAGACCTCCCGCCCTTGCCAGAGAGCCACCTGGGTAAGGATGTGCGCCGCGTTGCCGAAACCGTAGAAGCCGATGCGCTTCGCCTCCCCGGCCTTGCGCAGCGCGCGAAAGCCAATGAGCCCGGCGCACAGCAGGGGCGCCGCTTGCCGGTCGGAGAACCGGGCGGGCAGCGCAAAGCAGTAGCGAGCATCGGCAACCGTATATTCGGCATACCCGCCAGGGCGCTGATAGCCAGTGAACTCGGCGGCGTCACAGAGATTCTCCGCATCGTTGCGGCAATGGGCGCAGGCCCCGCAGGTGTAGCCGAGCCAAGGCACACCCACCCGCATTCCCGGCTGCAGCGCCGCTTGGTTGACCGCCTCCACCGTGCCGACAATCTGATGCCCGGGCACCACGGGGTAACGGCCGTCACGAATGTCGCCATCCACGACGTGCAGATCGGTTCGGCAAACGCCGCAAACATGCACGCGAATCAGCGCTTGGCCCGGCGCCGGCGCCGGGTGCGGCAGATCGGCAAGGGCGAAGTCGCCGCCCGGTTTCCGCAACAGCATGGCTCGCATGGCGGGCATGTTAGCCGATGTTGCAGAGAGGATTGGAATGCCCTATTGAAACGCCAACATGCGGATTTCCACGCTTTGGCGGTGCGGCGCTTGTGGGTCCAGGCCGTCCGGCTCGAAGGCGCTGTGGGCGGTGAAGCGGGCTGCTACGCTGGGGTCGGAGTCATAGCACTTCAGCAGCAGCGCCTCGTCCGCGCGCATGTGCGGGCGGCAGCGCCAGCGGTGGGCGGGGTTGTGGCGCATGGTGTACACCTCGCCGATGCGGTCGCGGTACACCAAGTCGGTGGGGATGAAGTCCCCGGGCGCGATGGAGCGGGCGTCCAACACCGCCAAGGGGGAACGGCGCACCGGACCGACGATGGGGCGCCAAAGGTTGATGATGGAGAAGCGGCGGCGCAACAGTGCGTCCGCCCGTTCGGGGAGCAGATCCCGCAACCGCTGCGGACCCGAGGCTTCAGTGTAGTCGTTGTGGGCGGACTTCACGGGCATCTGGGCGCCGTCTTCGCCCCGTTCAGCCTTCTCAGCGCAGCGCACATTGTGGTCGAAGGCCTTTACCTCCCGGGCGCCGGTGGCTTGGCGCACCAAGGCTTCGGCTTCCGGGAAGGCGACTGCGCGAACCTCCTCCGGGTCATAGAAGTTGCGCACCTTGGTCTTGTGGGCGAGCAGCGCAAAGCCCTGCACGTCCAAGGAGGCGGGTTCCCCATCAGCAATGGGTTCGATGCGGCAGCGGTGGCCCACCCGTCCCGGATCACGACCCTTGGCCTCCGGGGGCGGTTTGTACAGATAAACAGCGGGCCGCGCCACCTGCGGCGCCGCATAGTGCAAGGTTGCATACTCGGCCATTGAAGCCTCCCGTCAGCCAACGCACAAAGCGGAGAGCGTCAGCGCCTCCGCCTGCCAAGACACATTGTACAGCGAACGACGCCGCGCCAAGAGGGAGGCGCCGCCGCACAACAATCAATGGGGAACTATATGGAAGTGCGCTCCCGCGACTGAGGCTGAAATTCCCCGACAAACTTTCCACTGCACAGGGATGGGGGATTAACGGGCGGCATGACCAGTTCACGTCTCCGCCACGGCGCCGGGCGGGCATATGGAAGCGCTGGGCAATTCAGGAGGCTCCGTGCTCCACTAGGGCTGTTCGGACAGTCGCGGGGAGGTCCTCTATCGGACGCATCTCATCCAGCTTCTTCGTCAGCTTGGAAGTCACCGCCTGACCTTCAGCCATGCGCACCAAAGCGCCCGCCCGATATTCGGCCACAGCGCCTTTTCCCCACATGTTGAATACGACAGAGTGCGGACAGATGCCAAGACACAGCAGATAATCGTAGTGGCGATCCAGGCGGACATGGTTGAACTGAAAGGTGCCGTTCGCGCCCAAGGAGGCAGTCTTCACCTCGGTCCTTAGTGTTTCAATGCGCAAGTCGGTCCGGGATGTTCGGTTGCCGTTTCCCGCTGCGATGGAGTGTGCCGCCAAATAACGCCGGACAAATTCCTCTCCGATCTTGCCGCGGTTTGTATTATCTAGCATCCGATACCCCATCAGGGGCGAATCGCGCCAGATATCCTGCGGGTTTTGCTCGCGAACTATCTTGACGAGCAGCTCCACCGCGTTCAATCGGGCCGCTCCCATACGCCATGTCCGTCAGACTTCCAAAAGACCAGAAAGTAGGAGTGGTTCTTGCGCGCATGAACCTGGCGAACCGCACGGCTCACTCCGGGGCGATTGCTGCGCATGACCACGAACAGGTCTTCGGCTGTGAACCCAAACTGTTGGTAGGCCTGGATGATTTCAACGTGGGTGAACCGTTGCCGGTTTGAGCAAACTTCGTCCTGGCACTTAACGACTAGCACCCCGCGGTCCCGCAGTACGCGGTGCGCTTCCTTCCCTGCTTCTTCATATAGATCCAAGACGGCTTCGTGGTATTTCTTCTTGGTTTGATTGCCGCTGCCATTGTTGCGGTAGTGCTTCTCGAACGCGGTATGGACGGTATGGGCCGTTCCACCGGGCGTGTGCATGTAGGGTGGGTCCAAAACTACGCAATCCAGGCTCCCGTCGCCGTAGGGGAGCCGACGACAATCCACCCCTGTCCTGATGTCGGTGGCTAGAAGGTTGTAGCGGTCCTGGGGCACGTTGCGCCAGAAGACGCCCATGCCGAAGGTGACATCCGCAACCGTACTGCCGGGTGGAACGTAGAGGTCCATGATGTGCGGGAATACATCCTCGTTCCCGCCCATGTAGGCGGTGCGCACCAAATCGTTTGTGGGTTGCCCATTGCGCACCCGCCGCCGGTTTGGCGTCGCTTCCCCGGCGTCGGAAGTGCAACAGTTGTCGGCGAACAGGTCATCGTGCTTCATGTGCTTCAGCTCCGGGTCCCAAACAACTGCGCCCCGACCACTAGACGTAGGAGAAATCTATTGGAAAGCACCTAGGCCCGTCAACCAGTCACTGGGCATATATAGGCAATTTGGGCACCATAGACACTAGGGGCGCTGTGCCAAACATTCTCTCTGGCGAAAAGCCATATTCCCTTCTTGGTGCCGAAAGCGGGCACGGAGCACCGCATGACAGCCTGCACCAGCAAAGCTACAGCGGACGCAAGGCTGGCGGGGGATGGTCCAGGTTCCAGCGGGTGGCTTCCTGGTAGGCGTAGGCGAGCTGCAGGGCTTGGAAATCCTGATGGCGCGGGGCGATGATCTGCAGGCCGGCGGGCAGGCCGGCCTGGTTGAAGCCAGCCGGCACGTTGATGACTGGGCCGCCGGAGAGGGTGCCGGGAACCACGATCTCCATCCAGCGGTGATAGGTGTCCATCTGGCGGCCTGCGACCTCCTCAGGCCAGTGCTGTGACGCGGGAAAGGGGAACACCTGTGTGCTGGGCAGCACCAGGAAGTCATAGTCGGCAAAGGTGTGCAGCAGGGCTTGGTGCCACTCGCCGCGGCCTGCGATGGCCTGGTTGAGGTCATCCACAGTCAGGCCAGCCCCGCCCTCCACCTCCCAAACCAGTTCCGGCTTCAGTTGCGCCCGGGTTTCAGGGTTTTCATACAGGGGCAGGGCGCGGGCGCGGACGGTCCAATGCCGGTAGGCGAGCCAAGTGCGCCACAGGGCGTACATCGGATAGCCGATGTCCACCGCATCCAGGGTGCAGCCAAGGTCCCGAAAGCCGTTCAGGGCCCGTTCGCACAGCGCCAGCAAGCCATCCTCCATGGCCAGATAGCCGTCAAAGTCCCCCAGCCAGCCGATCTTCGCCCCCCGCCAGTCCCGCGCCAAGGGCCTGGCGAACCGGCTGGAGTCACCAGGCAGTGAATTGGGCGAACCGGGATGCTGGCCGGCCATGGTGGACAGCAGCATGGCCGCGTCCTGCACCGTGCGGGCCATGGGGCCATTGCAGGGCAACTCTTCCCGAAAAGTGTCCCCCTGGGGCACCAAGCCCACCGTGGGACGGAAGCCGATGACGTTGTTGAAGGCCGCCGGATTGCGCAGGGAGCCCATCAGGTCGCTGCCGTCCGCCACCGGAACCATGCCCAAGGCCAAGGCCACCGCCGCCCCGCCGCTGCTGCCGCCGGCGGTGCTGACGCCATCGTAGGCGTTCAATGTGGGGCCGAACACCGGGTTGTAGGTCTGCGAACCTAGGCCGAATTCCGGCACGTTGGTCTTGCCGATGACGATGGCGCCGGCAGCCTTGATGCGGGCCACGTGAATGGCGTCCTGGCTGGCCACCGCATCCTTGAAGAGAAATGAGCCGGCGGTGGTCGGCAAGCCCTGGGCGTCCGCGAGGTCCTTCACCGCGTGGGGAAAACCGTGCATCCAGCCACGGTGACGGCCAGCTTGGAGGTCCTGGTCGCAGGCGGCGGCCTCCTCGAGCAGCCGCTCTTCATCACGCAGGGAGACGATGGCGTTGAAGCGGCCGTTGAGCCTATCGATGTGCGCCAGACTGGCCCGCATCAACGCCACGCAGGAGAGTTCCCGGCGGCGAATGGCCTTAGACAGCGCCCGCGCTGAAAGTCCTGGCATGTCCGCCCCTGAATCTGTTGATGCCGTTGAAAGCCGCACTCCCGCCGCCGCTCCCGCACCTATAGCGGAAACCTGAAGAAACCGCCTCCTAGTGTGCTGTCCCACAAGTAAGTGTGATTATTCGTGGCCCTTTCGGCCCCCGGCCGCGTTGCTCCTCCTTGTGTGGGGCCTGCCGCACGGCGTCGTCGCGCCTTGCCGGGAGCCAAAATGGCCTAGCGACTAGAACCCACTTACTTGCGGGACAGCACACTAGAAACCACCTTGGCTATCCGCAAGACGCCCCATGCACCACCGCGCCTGCGAAGAGCGTCAAATGCACTTCGGTGTCGCTGATGCTTTACGATCGGACACTTCGCGTACTCTAAAATTGGACAGAATGGTTGCTCTTGACACAATACGCAACCCGCGTTGACAGCCAAGCCCAGGGAAACCAATATGCTTTTTTCCCCAACGGGTGGCTGATGGCGGAACTCCAGGCCTATCGCGCCTTGGCGCTGGACCTCGATGGCACTTTGCTGGTTGGCGAGCACCTGCCCGCCGACAACCTGGAAGCGCTTCAAGCGGCCCGGCAGGCGGGGCTGACCATCATCGTAGCCACCGCCAGATGGAAGGAGGCAGCCTTGGGCATTGCCCGCCAAGCGGGGGTGCATGACCCGGTGATCGCCTGCTCCGGCGCCCAGGTGCATGATCCGGCCAGCGGCCTTGATATCTTCGATCGGCGGCTGCCCTTGCAGTTTGTGCGGGAACTGCTGGCCATCTGCAACGCGGAACGCTGCATCGCCACGCTCACCTATGACGCACTGGTTCACATCAAACTGGAGGGCCGGCCGGACCCGGCGCTGATGGGGCCGGAGATGCGCGCGGTTGCGCAACTAACCTTGGATGAGCACGACCTGCCCAGAGTCGCCGCCATTCAGGGCAGCCGCGCCAACGCCCGCATCCGCACCGAGCTTGCGCCGCGCTTTCGGGATAGGGTGAACATCTTCGACTCCATCGGTCCGACCGGCAAGATCATCCTGACCCTCACCGCCAAGCAAGCCACCAAGGGCGCCGCACTGAACGCCGCCTGCGCCCATCTCGGCCTGCCCGCCGAAGCCGTGGTGGCCTTTGGCGATGCGGAGAACGACCTATCGATGTTTGCCGCCGCCGGCGCCGCCGTGGCCATGGGGCAGGCCGACGAGGCTGTGAAGAAGGCCGCCAGCTTTGTCAGCGAGCCCCATGATCGAGGGGGCGTGGCCCATGCCATCGATCTGCTGCTGCGGCATGGCCAACTGCCTCGCCAACAGGCGCGAAGCTGAAGATCGCCAAGGGCTGTAAGCCTGCGCCCCGGAACCATTCCAGCAGGCGTCAACCGATTCCACAAACCTGCCAAAACGGGATGAAAAGCCCGTTGGTGTGGGCATGTCATCTCGACTTGCGTCCTCCCCCCAAATAAGCGCGGGAGACCCCCAAGGAAGTTTTCAGGGATAACTAATTGTTTTGATAAATGGTTTTCTGTCTCGCTTGCACACGAGGCCAGCTACGAACTTGCGGGACGGCACATTAGCAGGCAACGGCGCCAGTTTCAGATGGTCAGGCGGCGGCTGCAGGTGGCGATTCTATGCGGACGGACCTTCGCCGCTCCCCGAACCGCCGACCGCTATATCCGGGTTGCCAGCCGGCCAGTTTGGGTGCGCTGCGGCATCGCCGTGGGCCAGCACCCGCTCATGCACCGTCTGCATAGCGTGAAAGATGCGGTTGGTGGCGTCCGGCACCGAGGTGCCCGGCGGCAGGAAAATCGGGTCCAGCACATGGGCGGCCACGGGGCCGGGAACGGCCTGTCGGGTACCGGGCGGGCGAATGCGCTTCAAGCCTGTCATGTAAACCGGCACCACGGGCACACCCTTTTCCAAGGCCAGCAAGGAGACGCCGTGCTTGAAGCGGGCCAGACGCTTGCCCCGGGATCTGGTGCCTTCCGGGAACAGCATCAGGTTGGCGCCCTGGTCCAACAGCCACTTGGGGTAGTTCAGCGTAGCGGCGCCGCCCCCCCGCTGGATAGGGTACAGACCCATCACAAGGGACTGATACCAAGGCCTTAGGGTGATCTCCTTGCGGCCTTTCAGAAACCAGCGATCCGCCGCCGCGCCAAAGAACAGGTTGCTGCGGATGCGCCAAGGCAACGCCTTCATCAGGCAGTACTGGTCGAAGTGGCTGGCGTGGTTGGCCACCACAATGCAGGGCCCCTTCAGCCCCTGAAACTTCTCCTTGCCGGTGATGACGTGCCGGGTGAAATAGCGCCGGGCCCAGCGGCCGTAGGCGTAGTCGTACATCAGCAGGCGGGCGAGCTTAGCCCACCAGCGGATTTGCCAGCGAAACGGCCCCTCCGTCTCCGTGGTTTGCGAGATCAGGCGCTGGAACAGCGGGAGGTCTATGGCCGGCATGATCTGCGTGCTGGCGGTGGTGCTGAGTTCCTGCGCCAGGGTGGCGCGGTAGGCCTTGAAGTTGTCCGGCGCGTCGATGATGGTGCATTGGTCCCACTCGCCGAGCAGATGGTAGCTGCCCAGCACCTTCGCCTCCCAGCGCTCTATGGCGGCCTGAACGCCGATGAGGAAGTCCGGACGCGCCTTGGTGGCGGCCAAGCCTTCGGAATGGTACTTCAGCAGCAGGACGTAGTGGCTCATCGGCGCTGCAGGCCGGGGCTATTCCGCCCCGCCCCCTGCGTCCTTCGTCGGCGGAGCGCCCTGCATCATCTCCACAAACTGATCGATGGGCATGCCGGGCAGCGTGGTCACCTTGATGGTGCCCCGGGAACCCAGCTCCATGGCGATGCGGGCCATCACCTCATTGCTGGGCGCCTCTATGACGTTGACGAAGTCATAGCCGCCCAGCACCGCGTACTGGGAGCGGACTCGGGCGCCCATGGCCTCCACTTCCTTGTTGACGGCCTGCAGGCGTTCCGGACGCTCCTTCAGTGTCTTGCGGCCTTCGTCCGTCAGCGTGCTGAGCATGATGTAGGTGGCCATGTCCCGTCCTCCTGCTTTTGAGACCTCATGGTACACCCAATGCGGACTGCGCACATGGCGGTGTAGGCGAGTCAGGCCACTCGAATTCGGGCCAAGCCTCGCGCGGAGACATGCCTCCTGCGTCCGGCGCCTCCATGTCCGCGCCAGCATCCAGAAGCTCCCGGACCACATCCGCCCAGCGACATTCGGCGGCGATGCGCAGCGGGGTGCGCCCAAGTCCGTCGCGCCCCTCAATTGCCTCGCCTTCGGCCACAAGGCGGCGCAGCCCATCGCTGTCGCCAATGGCGGCCGCCATATGCGCCTTCGGTCTTTTCGCCGCAACGACGGCGGTGTGGGATGTCAACGACGGAATCGGGCACGCGAAGGTCAATCCCGCCCCCTCCCGCTGCAAAAACCCACGATCCACAAGCGCCCCAAAGAGCGTGGGAGCGTCGCCTCCGGGCGGCCCCACATCCCGGATGACGGCCGTGGCGTCCTCCTCCAGGAGATCCCCCTCCGCAGCCAAGGCCGCCATGGCCCGCCCGACCCAGCGAACATTCGCCTGAATGACCCCCTGGTACCGGCCGTTGTAGTAAACCGCACGATCCTCCGCCGCCACCCTGCGCACGGTTTCCAGATTGGCCAAGTCTATGGTCGACGGGTCATCAAAACCTGCAAGATCGTCCGCCAGCGCCGCGAGAAAGCCGGTCGTGTGCATGGGCCACCCGTGCGTGTCGCGCACCAGCGCGTCGCCCCATCGCTTGAACTCCGCAGGCGGCGCCGCCACGCCAAAGTGGGCAAGCCATCCCTTGAGCAGCGACAGACATTCGGTGTCCTTGAGCGCCCCGAGCGTGTGGACGCACCGGCGGTCGTCCGAGTACCGCGATATCTTTATTCCCTCCTGCTGCAAATAGCTGTGCAGGTAGCCGAGGCCCGCAAACACCGCCAGCACCGGGATGTCGCCAAACGCGCCCTCATGCAGATTCTGCAGCGTGGCCGCGGCGGCGGAATCGGGCCTAACCCGTTGCGTTTCGTCCACCATAACCACTACCGCGGCCGGGACGGACGCCAACGCCTTTTCACGGAGCGTACGCGCGGCTGCCTCCGCCGCGGGACCGAGCGCGTCAGCACCGCGGCCTGGCACCATTTTGACCAGCCCCGCGACCACAACCCCGCCCCACTTTCCCATGATGGTCGTCGGTATTTGCTCCCGCAGTCGCTTGTGCATCTCCGCCGGCGACTGCAATGCGCTGGCGCTGACACGCACCGCAATCGGGTGCCCGGAACCCGGGTCACCCTGCCAGCGATCCTGCAGATGCCGAAGCAGCGCGGTCTTGCCCGCCCCGGGCGCTCCCTGCACCAGGCGCGTCAGGCCGGGATCCTTGGCATCGATGTCGCCAGACGACCACTTCTCGTAGGCAAGCCCGGCGGCTCTGGAGATGTCTTCGAGAACCGCGTTGCGCCCGACAAATACCGGGGGCTGGGCGCGCCAGCCTTCGCGGGAGAATTTTTTTAAGGCCCTGCGCCGTCCGCCATTGTCCATATCTTTCGACATCTCCCGGCATAGGAGGGAAGGGGGCATTATAGCGTTCATGGCGGCGGGAGCGCGTCAGGAGTTGAGGCATTGGCGGGCCGGGCCGTCACCAAACGCGACCGGGGCACAACTGCCAGCATCCGTACCGGTCCACAGGCATGATCCCGTCCGCCCACTTGTCACTAAACGCGACCGGGGCATAGCTGCCAGCATCGGCGCAAGCCGCAAACGCGGGCGTCACATCATGTCCCCGTAGCGTAGTCGAAGATAGTCACGGGTTTGCGGTTCTGGAGCCGATGCGGCAACCAGTGGGAGTAGGTCCTCGAGCGCCACGCCCTTGAAACGGTCCGCATGGACGAGAGCTGCCCAGATACCATGGATGTCGGAGCCGTGCCGGGCCAACGCGCTGGAGGTCACTCGCTGCATCAATTCCTGATTCGACCGAGGTGCTACATGCAGCAGCGAAACTACCGTCGCATTCATCTCCCGGTGTCTCTCCATTGCCGAGCAGAGCAACTGCTGCCGCATCAATTGGTAGAAAGGGTCGAAAAAGAGATCTTCGAACGGCACCTTGCGCCGAATCTGGCTGTCACCCCGCTCAAGGTGTGGTCTATAGATGTGATCGAGCCGGTCCGTTCCGGAATCGCTGTAACGCTGCGGGGACTCCACTTTGCAGTTCTCGGTGTATTTCCACTCGCCGGCAACCAACTGCACTAGCCCATCCGAGCGCAGGAACCTAACGCAGAAATCCAGACTCGTGAAGTTCCTCCCCCGAGTCCTTGCTTCGTCCGAAGCCACTTCGCGGCCACGCAGTTCTTTGAGGTAGTTTTTCTCGCCAATCCACTCAAACGCCACGTACGGGTGCGAACCATCCCTGAGCGGACGGTCGCTGCTCAACGGCAGCATCCGGTCGACGTCGTAACCCAGCCCACGCAAGACCTCCGCCAGTGCGTCCGGCGCTTGAACGAACGGCATCCAGAAATTTACGCAGCACGTCTGCGAGCAACAGAGATGGTTGCTCGGGCCGTTGCGGATCCCGTCGTGCCATCTAATATCGCGGTCCTGGAAGTACGCAAGCGCGACCTCGCGGATCTCAGCATTGAGATTCTCCGCGCTGAAACCCTCATGGAGACAAAAAAATGCCGACGTTTGCCCTGATACAACCCGTCTCTACAGGCTTCCTGACTGAACAGCTTGTGCTTCAACGTGCCCAAGCGGCGCTTTTCTCGATCCCGGAAACCCATATTCTCGCCTCTTGGCCCTTTCGGCATCACCTTCTCCAATCCTAGCCACTTTAGTCATCAATCTAACACGGACAACACTTTTTTCTGCCGCTGTAAGTATGCAAAAGCCAAACCGATACACCACCCTCGCCTTGCCCCTATTGACTGCCCCACCCCATTTGTACGGCAAGGACGCCTTCGCAACCGTGGATGGTCTTTGCCGGCTCGAAGAGGTGCTGCCTGCATGAAGGACATCGACAATCTGAAGGGCACCCGGCAGGCGCCCGTCGGCAAAGCTTCATATTCATGCGGCGCCGTCTCCATGCGGCACCGTCCTCTCGCCCCCCGCAACCCCAGAGAATGCCGCCTGTCCACCAAGCGATCCCACTCCGCCCCTTCGGCCGCCTCCCGAACCGGCCGCTTCCCAAAGGAACCTCTGAACAAGTCGCGTTCGCCCAGCGCCCCGCCGTTTGCGGGCGGAGATGGCGTTGCGGCCATGGGAAGCCAAGCCGCAGCGCGGCGGGGATTCCGCAGTCCGCACGCCGCGGGGCGCCCTTCGGGAGGGCCTAAGCAGTCCGCACGCCGCGGGGCGCCCTTCGGGAGGGCCTAAAGGGCGCGCCGGCTGTGTTGCGGCTGATTGTGTGGCGCCCGCCACACGGCTTCGCCGCGCCTTGCCATCACGCCCTTTGGCCTCCTCTGGGCTTCCGGGACTTGTTCAGAGGTTCCTTAATAGTGCCCCAAGGCGCTTCGCGACGCGCCAGGGGAAGCCGGCGACTTCCGTCGACGCGCGGCGAACGGCCTCAGACGGCAGGCGTTCGGGGTTAGTTGCCGAAACTTGCCAGACCAGCTAACTGGGCTGTCACAGGGGGTGTTATCATCCTTGTGCGGCCTAGATGTTTTGCGGAGGGGTTTTGGGAGATTTTGCACAACAGATCGTTGCTTTGCTGTCGTCTCGACACTACCAAGAGCTGGCGACTTTCGATCCCCCATTTGATCCCATGGAGGTTCTGGGCGTATCGGGTCGTGAATTGAGCTATTCCAGTGTGCTGGCATGGCTCTTGCGTGATCCAGTCAACAGGGGATTCAGGCAAAGTTTCCTAGCTTGGGTCGCCAAAAACGGATTATCGTTGGAGGCCAGCAAGGACGAACCAATTGAGATTAAGCGTGAATATGGCGATCAGGAAGCGGGCCGTATTGATGTCTTCGTAAATTTTCCCCGGCGCAAGCTTGTCATCGCTATAGAGGTAAAAGTCTGGGCAGAAGAGGGACAGGACCAGATTTCACGTTATCAAAACTTTCTTTCCAGTCGGTTCGCCGACTCTTGCAAGATGGTTGTTTTTTTGACCCGTTGTGGCTATAAGCCAAAGAGCAAGGGCAAATCTCCCTGCGTTCCCGTCTTGGAGATGTCCTGGAGAGAAGTGGCCGACATGCTTGGCGACTGTCCCGGACAGGGTGAAGAGAGTGACTTCAGGGCTCAGTTTAGGGAACATATTCATAGGAGTGTTTTGATGCAAGACGAGGGCAAACGGAAAATCGTGATTGACCTGCTTAGACAGGGCGACAACGCCAAGACCATCAGAACGATCATCGACAATTACCCTAACATTGGCGACGATGAGTATGTTGATCGGTGGAAGAAGATCGTATCCGAGGCCGTTAACAATCCTAGGGAAGAAGTTAACATCCCTGAGGAAGAGTTTAAGGTTCAGAAGTACCCGGCGCGTGGAAACGACACCAAGGAGTTAAGGATTACAGTACGAAAATGGACCGAGGGGGGGTTACCCTTCACATTGATGCTCTACAAGTACGGGAACGCCAGTGTTCGCGTACTTCTGCATCACAATGAATACCATAATAATAAGGACAAACTAGATGAATTCTCCGAGTCCACCGACGGCATTGTGGGCGACTTTCCGCCAGTCGCAAACTGGAGCGGTACATGGCATTCTGTCCTTAAGTGTCACGGCAGCCAGGAAGAGCCCTCAGAAACCCTGATTGAAAAGGAGATTTGGGAAGATTGCTTCTGGGTCCAGGCCGAAGAGAAGTTAAAGAAGCAACTGGATCCACTAAAGAAGAAGATAGAGGAGTGGATCAAGTCTTGACGAAGGCTGTCACCAGGACAGCCTTGAGGACTCAAATCAAAACACATGCTGCTTGCACACCCCTGCCAGCCGGATGGGGCGGTAGCACTATGCCATTTATGTCCTCTGCAGCGAGATGTCCTCGACCAGTTGACGCCTTGCAGTTCTAATCTTGTCAATCACCAACTCGACCTCCGCATAGCAGCGCCAAGCCGGGATCCGCAAGGTTGCCCATCCCAACCTGGCCAAAACTCGATCTCGTGTAACGTCCTGGCGCCTTTGCCAGCCTCTAGCGTCCAAGTGCTGATCGCCATCCACTTCGACATCGAGCCTTATCCCCCGGTCCAGCAGCGCAAAGTCCAACTCGTACCCCTCCACCTGGAGCTTGGCATACGGCGACAAGTTCGACAGCTGCATGGCGTCGAGCAGCAACTTCTCCGACGTCCTGTCCGTACGGAACTCGGCGCTGCGCTTTCGGGCTGCGTCTTGGCTTAGCTCCCGCAAATAGGTGCGGAGGGAGGCCAGCGTCGGACATCCCAGATCTTCCATGCCGGGGTGGCCAATGACGACCAATCCGCGGCGGGCGCGGCTGACGGCGACATTCAGGAGGT